>NZ_JBHSLW010000151.1:0-562 GCF_042657265.1 Allobosea eneae | reverse complement strand
CGCCGATGGTCAGCGCCTCGGCGCTGACGAAACCGCCGCCGTAATAGCGGGCGACGGCGGCGACGATCAGCGGCCAGTCTTCCGGCCACTCACTCCTGAATGTAGTTCGCCTTGTTGAGCGGCTGTTTGGAGCCCCAGGCGAACTGCCAGAAGCCGAAACCGACGTTGTGGCGGGCGTCGACGCCGTAGACGAATTCCTTGCGGTCGAAGACGTTGTCGTCGGTCTCCTGATCCTTGCGGACAAGGTTCCAGCCCTTGCGGCGCTGCAGGATGATCGGCTTCAGGAAGCGGCTGTCGTCGATCAGGAACCAGGGTGCGCCGGCGCCGCCATCGGTGTTGGCGACCGAGGTGACATTGCCGTTGGCGTCGAGCACCGGATGGTCGGTGTCGAAGAAGTACTGCTTGTCGTAGCAAGCGGTGTTGAAGCCGGCCTTGAGCAGCCCGAAGATGAGCTGATCGTAGTGCGAGCCCGAGGCGGAGCCGAGCTCGGTGAACATCGGCCCGTAGATGCCGAGATTGTCGGTCTCGATATCGTCCTTGTCGACCGAGACCGTGAGCTCGT
>NZ_JBHSLW010000150.1:0-594 GCF_042657265.1 Allobosea eneae | reverse complement strand
GCCCTGGCCGGATAATTCTCGGAATCCCGACCGGTTAATTCTCGGAACAGTGGCCGGTTAATTATTGGATTACCCGGCCGGTCGCGTCGGAATCTGCAGAAGCGCTTCCCCGGCCCCGAGCTTCTGCCAAAACGACTTGTAGGACGCACTCTCGCGCTCACCCGCCTCCAGAAAGATGGAGTGATGTCGGCCGCGAATTTCATCGTTACTGTAGCCCATGGCGTCGAGGAAAAGCTTGTTCGCGTCCAGAATGTTACCGGACACATCAAACTCGATAACGGCCTGCGTTCGCTTGATCGCTTCGAGCTCAGGCGAAGCGCCCTTCAAAGAGGCCAGAAAACCGCTGTTGCTCAAGATAGTTCCCCGCACAGCATAATTGCCAGATCGGTGCGGCCGCACCGGGAACCTCACCACTGTAAGCCCCCGTCTGGATATATGCCCCGCTCTGGTTAACGTTGCGATAATGCCAAATGTTGTACTGCTATTCTTAGCGACTTAGAGTCCGTCCCGGAACTCATGACGCTCGCGCGATGCGGCGGATAAGAACCATGGCGGCGGCTGCGTAGAGGAAGGCCGTCGCGGAGGCGATGGTGG
>NZ_JBHSLW010000149.1:0-1212 GCF_042657265.1 Allobosea eneae | reverse complement strand
CCACCATCGCCTCCGCGACGGCCTTCCTCTACGCAGCCGCCGCCATGGTTCTTATCCGCCGCATCGCGCGAGCGTCATGAGTTCCGGGACGGACTCTCAGATCCATCAATTCTCCTACGTGTTGCCGTACTCGATCCTGAAAAGCGAAGGCCAAAAGGCTCGCGGAATTGGCGACGTGTTGCTGAACTATCGATACCAAGCATTATTCGAAAGCGCGGTTACGCCGGCTTTTGCACCGCGCATCAGCCTCGTTTTGCCTACCGGCAATTTCAGGAAAGGTACTGGCAACGGCTCCTTCGGCGTTCAGGGCAGCCTACCCTTCAGCAAGGTTGTCAGCGATCGAGTGACACTCCACGCGAACGCCGGGGCGACTTCGCTGTTTGACGTTTCGGGACGCAGTCCAATGAGCTTCAATCTTGGAGGAAGTGCCGTCTATGCGGTCACGCGCGACTTCAACGTGCTTTTGGAAACCGTGGGTGAGCGTATCGAAACCGTAAATGCGACCCGCGGGATCGACCGCGAATATGCATTGACGATTTCCCCCGGGGCTCGCTACGCCTTCAACCTGCCCGACACACAGATCGTTCTAGGCCTCGGCGCACCTATTACATTTTCACGAGACAAAAGGCCAAGTTATGGCGCAATATTCTATCTGTCTGTGGAGCCCAAGATCCTCCAATAGGGGAATCTATCGTCGCTTTGTCTCGTGGTGTAAATGACAACAGCCTCCCGTTATGTCGGATAAAAATTCAACGGGTTAGCTCGACCGTAAATATGACAAGACACTGGAAATAAAAGGAGCATGCCATGAAACGAAATTATCTGATTTTTTCTCTTATGACTATCTTTCTTACAGATTTAGCGATAGCACAAAATGTGAAGATTACAGGCCTTGGTGCGTCAAAATGTACTAAATACATCGATGATATCGCCGGCAATGAAACATCGGAAAAAATTTACTTTTCATGGGCACAAGGTTTCATGAACGGCGCATTAGTCAGAGCCCCAGCAGGAGTAGATGATAATCTAGACTTAATTCCGCGCAGTTTTCCGGTTGTCGACCAAATGTCGTTTTTGAAAAACTGGTGCGGATCTAATCGTGACAATGATTTTAGGCCTCGTGGACAAAGCTTGACCTGAGACACGCGGATTGATTCAAGGCTTCTTTTTGGAGGAAGCCTTGGGCGAGCGGATCGGTCTGACGGACGAGGA
>NZ_JBHSLW010000148.1:0-702 GCF_042657265.1 Allobosea eneae | reverse complement strand
GCACCGCCGGCCGCCTCGTCGGGCACTTCCACATCCACAACGGCGACGAGTCAGGCTTCGTCTGCGAACGCGTCTGACTTCTTCAACAGCCTGCTAGAGCGGAGCTCACCGGCCCAAGGCAGCAACGGCCCGACGAAAACGCGTCATGCTATTGCAAATCATTCTCATATGCATCAGATTGCTATCTTCGTTGGAACAGACATGACCTGGAAGCACGCTCGCCGTCGCTTTCGCCCTTTCGGAATGATTGCTCTCGCCACCGACCTCGCCGTACGCAATGGGCTCCAAGTGAAACAGCCAGCGGACACCGTGCTAAAATTCCAGCTCACATGGAGCCGTTATGAAGCTACTCTACGCCGCCATTGCATACGGCATCAGCATTTCGCTTGCTCTTGCTCAACCTCAGGGTCAGACGACTCGTACCGACACGCCTGGGATCGGCGATGGGGCTGACGACCGTCCGGCGAAAGGCATCCAAGATAATTCCTTCCTGATCGAGGAGGCCTACAATCAGGAGGCTGGCGTCGTTCAGGGTATAGCCACGCTACGGAGGCAGGGCAGAGATCGCTATTTCGCCTTCACAAATGAGTTTCCCCTCGGCAGTCAGAGCCCGTCCCGAAAGGGTTGAGCGACTGGGGCACTCGTGATTCCAAGGGGTTGTTCAGGCCATCTTGGAGCGAGCGATGTGGACCCCAGCCACTC
>NZ_JBHSLW010000147.1:0-841 GCF_042657265.1 Allobosea eneae | reverse complement strand
GCGGCAGGGCGCGCCCCGGCTCCGGAAGACACCGCTCCAGCGGCCATCGCAACGCCGGCCCCGCTGCCCGTCCGGAAGCTCGCCACCAGCGTGTTGAGCTCGCCGATCCGGCCCGACAGCGCTCCGGCCGAGGCGGCGCTCTGCTCGGCCAGCGCCGCATTCGCCTGGGTCATCTCGTCGAGATGGGCGACCGCCTGGCTCATCTCGTCGATGCCATGGGCCTGCTCGGCCGAGGCCGCCGAGATCTCCTGGATCGTGCCGGTGACCTTCCGCGAGGCCGCCAGGATCGTCTCCAGCGACTCGCCGGCCCGGCGCACCAGCTTTACCCCGGCCTCGACCTCGGCATTGGACGACGAGATCAGCCCGGAGATGTCCTTGGCCGCCTCGCCCGAGCGCTGCGCCAGGGTGCGGACCTCCGAGGCGACGACGGCGAAGCCCTTGCCGGCATCGCCGGCCCTTGCCGCCTCGACGGCGGCGTTGAGCGCGAGCAGGTTGGTCTGGAAGGCGATGTCGTCGATCACCCGGATGATGTCGGAGATCTTGCGCGAGGCCTCCTCGATCCGGGCCATGGCGCTGACCGCTTCGCCAGCGATGGCGCCGCCGTCCTGGGCCGCCTTCATCGCCTCCTCGGCGACCGCCGCCGCCTGGCGCGCGCCCTGGGCCGAAGCCTTCACCGAGGCCGCCAGCTCTTCGGTCGTCGCCGCGGTCTCCTCGAGCGAGGAGGCCTGCTCCTCGGTCCGCTTCGAAAGGTCGTCCGCGCCCGTGTTGATTTCTCGGGCGGCGATGCCGACCTCCGAAGCGGTCAGCTGGATGGTCGAGACCGTGGCGGAGAGACGGTCGA
>NZ_JBHSLW010000146.1:0-5818 GCF_042657265.1 Allobosea eneae | reverse complement strand
AAGGCAAATACAAAGTGCCACAGCATATTCCGGCAGTTTTAAATTAACACTTGGATTGAATAGGAAGTCATTTTGATTGTCATGTCTCCTTAGTTTGAAGATTTGACGCAATTACCACCGGATCGCGTGATTTGCGATCGCGGTGTAAGGCTCTGTATAGCGCTGGAATAACGAAAAGAGTTAGCAGCGTTGATGAGATGATGCCACCGATAACGACTGTCGCAAGCGGTCGTTGGACTTCGGAGCCTGCCCCAACATTCAGGGCCATTGGAACGAACCCTAGGCCTCGTGGACAAAGCTTGACCTGAGACACGCGGATTGATTCAAGGCTTCTTTTTGGAGGAAGCCTTGGGCGAGCGGATCGGTCTGACGGACGAGGAATGGGCGTTGATTGGGCCTTTGCTGCCGGCCGAGCACGGGCGCGGTTGCCGACCGGCGCAGGACAACCGCCGCTACTTTGAGGGCATGATGTGGTTGGCGCGGACGGGCGCGCAGTGGCGGCATCTCCCCGACGATTAGGGGGCACCTCAAGGTTTTACCGCCAGAATACGCTAAGCCGGACAAACCGGGAACGTGATCAGGCCGCGGTCTGAGGAGATTGGGTTCGAGCGAGGGTCCGGTACACCGTGGGCCTTGAGACGGAGAACACCTCGGCCAGATCGCTGATCGAATAGTCGCCGGTATTGTGCATCCGGCGCAACTCGGTCTGCTGCTTCTGGGTCAGCTTCGGCGGCTTGCCACGCAGCTTTCCTTTCGGCCCCTGTGCATTGTAGGGACACAGATTCACGGTAGCGGTTTGATGAGCAGCGGCATGAGGCCATTGGCGTCGAGATCGAGGCGATCGGACCAGACGTAATCGCCGGTGAGATTGATGCGATCCCATCCCAACGGTGAGAGCCGGGACAGCATAGCCGGATCGATCTGGCTTCCTCGCTGGCGCATTTCGTCAATGGCGCGCCCGAGATAGCGGCAGTTGAACAGGATGATCGCAGCGGTGACGAGGTTGAGAGCGGCTGCTCGGGTCTGCTGGTTCTCCAGGCCACGGTCGCGAAAACGGCCGAGCCGATGGAAGGCGACTGCCCGGGCAAGGCTGTTGCGGGCCTCGCCCTTGTTCAACTCGGCAGTGACAGTACGGCGCAGAGCCGGATCCTCGAACCAGCGCAACGTGAACAGCGTGCGCTCGATCCGCCCGATCTCGCGCAGCGCCGCGGCGAGGCTGTTCTGCTGGCGATAGGCAGACAGCTTCTTGAGGATCAGCGAGGGCTTAACGGTGCCGTCGCGCATGGCACAAATGACACGTTCAATATCCGGCCAGTGGCTAACGATCAGGTCCCGGTCGAGCCTGTGACCGAATAGTGGCGCAAGCCTGCCGTAAGCGTGGCCTCCAGCTCGCGCAGCGTAGCAAGCAGGATGACCCGCCTGCGGGAAGCGCGCATCTGTTGGAAAGCCTGGGCGGTATAGCGCACGCCTTCGCGGGCGAACTGCGTCAGGCGTGGCTCGTGCAGGGGATCGACCGGAACACAGGCAATACCGGTCCTGTGAATCAGCGCGACCTTTTCGAGGATTTCAGCGAGCGAGGCTGACGCTACGCGGGGCTCCGGTTCGCGCAACCACGACAAGCGGCTCTGTCGGTGATGCACCTTCTCGTCGACCAGCGTATCGAGACGCTGACGCATATCCGCATCGAGTTTATCGTCGACTGCGGCGACCAGATCGGTTTCCGCCCGCAGCATCGCCTCGGCCGCCATCCGCTCGACTACGCTGATGCCGGGGATGACGATGCGCCGCGTGCGCAGCTCGTCGAGCAGTCGATCGAGCAGAATACGCCCGTCCACGATGGCCATGGCTTCGGTTTCTAGCCAGGTCATCATGATGCCGCGCGCTGGCCGGCTGAGATCGGTGAAGCCGAAGCGCGCCTTGATGGCGGCAAGCTGATCGTAGCGGGTCGGCGCTCGCCGCGCGAAGTCGGCGATGGCGCCTGCATCCACCCCGACCTGCTCGGCGATATGCTCGAGCATGATCGCAGGCAACAGCTCGCCTGCGCGCAAATGCCGCCCCGGATAGCGCAGGCAGCAGAGTTGCAGGGCGTAGCTCAACCGGGTCGCCGGAGTGCGTGCGGTGCCGATCGCAGCAAGGTCCTCGGCATCGAGGCCATGGTGTCGCACCACCGCCGCCTCGCTGTCGGGCAAAGCAAGCAACGCGGCGCGCTGCCGCTCGGTCATCGGAATACGTGCGGGCATGTTTCATCCTCCAAAAACCTCTTGCCTTTTGCCCGCTTAATGAAAGAGGATTGTGAAAGGTGGAAGGCCGCAGAAATCCGCGCATGCTGTTTCCGCCTCCGGATACGGTCGTTTGTGAAAGATACTGGATGACGCGCGAACCCTATCTGATCGGCTATGCCCGCGTGTCGAAAGGCGACGAGCAGTCGAACGCCGCGCAGCGGCGCGCGCTTGATGCGGCGGGCTGCAAGCGCGTGTTCGAGGAGACCGCCAGCGGGGGGCGATGGGACCGACCCAAGCTCCTGGAGATGATCGGCCAGTTGCGCGAGGGAGATGTCGTCGTCGTCTGGAAGCTCGACCGGCTGTCGCGCAGCCTGAAGGACATGCTGCACATCATGGAGCGAATTGAGTTGGCGGGAGCGGGCTTCCGCTCGCTGACCGAGGCGATCGACACCACCACCGCGGCAGGGCGGATGATGATGCAAATGGTGGGAAGCTTCGCCGAGTTCGAGCGGGCCATGATCCGCGAACGCACCAGTGCCGGCCTTGCTCAGGCCCGCGCAGAAGGACGGATCGGCGGGCGCCGGCGCAAGCTCGGCGACAAGCAGCGCCGTGAAATCGCCGAGTCCGTCACGTCCGGCCGCAAGTCCGGTGCCGAGATGGCGCGGCTCTACGGCGTCAGCGAGCCCACCGTCTCGCGCATCGTCGCCGCGCACCGCCAGCAATTCAGCCAGCAGCAGAGGGAACAGGCATGAAGCGTGGTCACGATCTGTCCGGCGTCATGAAGTTCGCCACCTCGCCGGCCTGGGCCGATCATCTTCGCGATGCGCTCGGCGATCATCTCGGGCTGGCGATGGAGGAGTTCGACTTCGAAGCGGACGAGCTGGCGGACATCGTCGGCGATCATTGGGCCGGCGTGTTGTGGGGATGCGCGTTCGAGGATCTGCTCACGCGCACCATCGAACCCGAGGACCGGAACATCGTTGATGACTATATTCGGCGCCGGGGCTGGAACGAGAGCGGCTCGACCAAAATCTACCTGCGTGCCCTTCGATCGTCGGTGATGAGCCTCCACGAGGTGAGCGAGGTCGAGCCCGGGAGCGGCTTCCTTGTGCGTGACCTGATTCAGGGCGGCGAGCCGCTTCGAGTATCCGAGCGCAGCGCCTCGCAGACGCTGAAGCAATGGGACAGGATCGGTGCCCGCGTCGTGCAGGTCGGAGGCAAGCACCTCCTGTCGGGCGGCGTGCTGTCGTTCACGATGGAGGCGGCCGAGGCGCTCGTCGCCGATCTGCGGCGCTCGAAAGGCAAGCGCAGCCCGCGCACCGCGTTAAACCTAGACGCCGACGATCTGGCCGCACTTCCGGCCCTCATCAGCACGACATGGCTGTTCGATGTCGTTCCCAAGACCATAGGACCGGCGTCCATCCCCACGCTGCACAACAGTGATGGCGAGGAGGTGGTGTTCCACCGCGTGCGCTTTCCCTTCGCACGCGGCGTGACCCAGGCGCTCGTCGGCGAGCGGCTCGATACTGTCTCTGCGTTTCAGCGGGAAACCACGCACTTTTGGAACTGGCTGGGCGAGAAACCGGGCGGAAAAGCGAGAAGCACTGGGCGCATGGCGTGGGGTGTGACAATGGCGGACGGCACCCCGGTGCTCGGCAATGTCGAATTGAAAGGCCGCGCCCTGATTCTCGCCGTCACCTCGGCCGAGCGGGCGAAACGCGGCACCGCGCTCATGACCGATGCGCTCGCCGGGTTGGTCGGCTCGCCGCTGACCACGATCGAGACGGTCGAACAGGCCATGGCGGCGCGGGTCGAGGGACTGACAACGTCCGAACCGGCACCCGCCATTGCGCCAGAGGTGGCAACCCCGCTCATCCATGCCATGCTCGACCGTCAGTACCTCGCGACGCTCGATGAACCCGTCGGCATGCTTGGCGACATCACCCCGCGCGCGGCCGTTCGAACCGCTGCGGGCCGTGGCCGAGTGGCGGGATGGCTCAAGTATCTTGAAAACCGCAGCAGCAGCAGTCAGCTCGACCGGAACGACCCGATGGTCACCTACGACTTCACTTGGATGTGGAGCGAACTTGGCATCGAGAACCTGCGCAAATAGCTCGCTACCGCCGACGCCTACCGTGAATCCGTGTCCTGATAATGCACAGGGGCCCGCAGCGATGCAGCAATCGCAGCACCGCTCCGTCCAGCAGGCCGCGAGCTACTACAACGATGCCGACCGGCAGCTCACCAAGGCTGCCCGGTTGACGTTGTAGCAACCGGACCGCGGGCCAAAAGCATCGGGAGAACCAGTCGATCGCGCTCCTAAAAACTTCTTGGTTGCAATAAAGCACAATATATCGCGTGGCGTGCGCTCATGTTGGCGTCTGCGCTTCTAAAATTCCTCTTAATCTAACAATAGCGGCACCAGATACGCAAAAACATCGCCGGCCGCCAGACCATTACGCGCCCGTAAATCAAAATAGATCGCACAAAGTTCGACCGGCATCTCTTCCGGCAAGACCCGATATATTTCGCCAACCCACTCAATATAGCCACCCTCCTCCATCTCGACGACAGCATCAGCAACTTTGCCCATATCGAGGATGCCGCCCCGGGATTCGTACCATGCGCGGGCAATGTCCTCGAAGTCGCCAGGTTCAAGGACCTTACTTCCACCACCGAACGCCCTGCAGAGAAGATCGAGCGTGAAAACGTCGCCGAGTGTCGGCACATCTTGAAAGTACTCCCTGGCCGCGCTGAGAACCGGATCGTCACGGCAGAGAAGCCGAGTCGTCGCAGCCTGCAAATCCCATTCAGACAGCAGCGTGAGGCCACGGACTTGCTCTGGGTTTACAATTGTGAGGTTGGCGTAAGTTTTCATTTCCGAGGATATCATGCGAATTTGACTTCGGTGCTCATAAGCATCCGTGCACAGCAAAAGAAAGTAGTGATCGACGCCAACGTTCTGCATGGCTTCTGTATATTGCGCCTTTAGCGTCTTCACGAAGGCCTTATCCCGCCCGGATGCCCACTCCGAGAACTCGTGATAGCTTTTGATTTGCATTCCCACTCTTTGAGCGCCGTCATCCGAGTCGTATTTAAGAAGAATATCGACGCCGTCATCGCGCATGCCCTGAATATCATGGCAACCTGCGCGGTAAGCCTTGTACGATCCAAGGATCTGCAACCCTATGGCCTGAAAATGCGGGCACAGATCCGCATCGTGCCTCTTCGTCTTGAACCAGTCTGTGTCAGCTGTAGTCGAGCGCGACTTTTGAAGTAATTCCGCGAGTGTTTCTGCGGGTGAGAGCGCGTTTGTGATAAACATCATCCAATCTCAGCGAGCCTAAGCCTGGATTCAAACATAGGGTAATCGCTGAAAAACACCACGCTTAACGCGCATGCGGGCTGCCACCTGAGAAGGGTCTTGGAAGCAACGCGATCAAACGATCGGTTATCCGTATCTTCTGCATTTGGAAAACCGCCGCTCCGGCGTTCTCTCAGAGTCCGTCCCGGAACTCATGACGCTCGCGCGATGCGGCGGATAAGAACCATGGCGGCGGCTGCGTAGAGGAAGGCCGTCGCGGAGGCGATGGTGG
>NZ_JBHSLW010000145.1:0-5300 GCF_042657265.1 Allobosea eneae | reverse complement strand
AGATCGGCGAGCGCACGCCGGTGAGCGTCGGCCCGGCCTTGGGCGGCCCGAAGACATCGTCATAGTCAATCGGGTTGCCATCGGGCCCGAGCAGCTTGGAGGGGCGCGCCATCAGAACATCCTCCCGCGAAGCCTCGGCAGCATCCCGCCGCCGTCCGGCTCATCATCAGCGCCGAATCCGCGCGGGCCATCTGCCGTGGCCGGGCCGGACGACGTGACGGCCTGATAGCTGTAGGGGACGAACGGCATGCGCGTGGCCGAATAGGCCAGCACGATGGCGATGCCGGCGTCGCCGTGACGGGTGCCGCCGGCGGCCGCGGTGACGCGAAGGGCCGGCAGGCTCGCGACGCCTTTGATCACCTTGAAGGCGCGCAGGTCGGCCGAGATCTCGGCGTCGCGCGGCACGCTGATCGCATCGTCCTCGAAGGCCGCCTTCACCGGCGGCATCTCGACCCGGTACCACTCGGTGGAGAATTTCACGCCGACCATGCTCGCCCCGAAGCGTTGGGTGCCGGATTCCGCCAGGCTGGCGCCGATGCCGGTGGCGTCCGTGCGGCCACCGATGAAGCGGGGCAGGCTCCGGACGATCGCGTCGCGGATTTGCTCCTGCTGCTGGAAGGGCACCTTCGAGAGCTCGACCATGAATGGCACCACGCGGCGCATGGTCCGGGTGATCTGGATCGGGCAAATGACCGAGAGGTCGCGGTAGCGGCCGACGTCGAAGCCGAGGCCCGACTGAAAGGCCGGGTCCAGCGTCGAGCGCATGACCGGCTCTAGCTCGGTCTCGATCCAGCGCTGCACCTCGGCCTTGCGAACATGCTCCGGCAGCATCGTGAAGCTGTCCGGGAACGCGAGGCGCAGGACCGGCGCATCGTGCATCCGCGACTCGATCAGCGGCCCGGAGAGCCAGGCGCCGGAGCCCTGCGAAGGGATGCAATACAGCTCCTCGTCGGCGCCATCGCCATAGTCGCCGATCAGCTTTTCGCGCCAATCGGCCTCCTTCGCCGGCGTCCATTCGCCGTGCTTGTGGGCATTGATCAGGCAGATGCGCTCGAACAGGCCGTCGCGTAGCGCATCGTCCAGGTCGAAGCGCACCAGGCCGTAGCGCAGCCGGCCGGCGCGAATGTCGGTGATCAGCTGGTTGAAGGCGTTGTCGGCGCCGTTATGCGTCGAGATGATTAGAACTTTGCCGCCCCAGATCAGGAAGGCCATTGCCGCCTTGATCAGCTCGGAGAGGTTGTCGACGAAGGCCGCCTCGTCGAGGATGGCGAAGCCTTGGCGACCGCGCAGTGATCGCGGCTTCGACGACAGCGCGACGATCGAGAAGCCAGAGGCGAAGTCGATCTTCAGCGCCTGAACGCCCTTCTCGGAGCCGTCGTCGAAGATGATGTCGCCACTGTCGACGACGGCCTTCTCGAACAGCCTGGCCCAGAGCGCCGCCGCGTCGATGAACTCCTTCGCCATGTCATGGGATGTGCCCATGTAGAGCGTGTCCATGCCGCCATCGGCCCGCGACGAGGCCGAGCGGAGCACCGCGTCTGCCGCGGCACCCCAAGTGGCGCCGGTGCGGCGGGATTTCTCGACGACGACGACGTCGTACTGCTCGCAGGCGATCGCAAGCGCGCGCTGGTAGCCGAGCAATGCCGGTGTATCGCGCCAGTTTGCCGGCGTGGCGCGGCCCTGGGCCGTGCGGATCTCGACCCACTGGTCGCGCGTCGGGCGGGCCGTGACATCGGCGATCGCGGCGGTGATCGCCATCGTCGCGGCGACCGCCGCGGTCGCACCCTTGCGAAGGGCGCGGCCGGCCGCCTTCAGGATCTCGCCGTCAGCCATCGCGCACCCCGAAGAGCTCGCGGCGGAACGCCTCCTTGGTCTCCTGCGACAGGCCCTTGGCGCTGCCGACCTTTTCAATCGCCGCCTCGGCCTTCTTGGAGAAGTCGCGCTCGATCATCTTGCGCGTGTCGGCACTGATCTTCTTCGCGCGCTCTGCCCCGGAGAGTGCGGTGGCGAGGTTCGCCATCATCTCGGCCGTGAGCGGATTCGCCTTCAGGTTCCCGGCGTTCTCCAGCATCTCGAAGATCATCGCCTTGATGGTCTCGGAGACCATCAACGTGAGATCTTCATCGCCGCCGTCCTCGAACTTCGTCGCCAGGGCGGACGCCATCTCCCGAACCTCGCCCAGGCGATGCGCCATCCGCGCGGTCCGGACGGCCGCCCGGTTGAAGGCCGAGGCAGAAATCGGGCCGAGCCCTTTCAGCTTGAGGCGCAGGTTCAGGGCGTCACGGATATCATCCTGCGTCTGCTTGCGAGCGCGCAGCTCGGCAAAAGCCCAGGCGACATCTTCCTCCGCCTCGATCGGCAGCAGGTCGAGGGTCGAAAGGCGCCCGCGCTTGCTGATCATTGCTGGCGCGGCCTCGACGGGCGCATCACGCCCTCGATCGCGATCTCGCGCGCCAGGTGCCGCGCGCCCTTCTCGGTCAGCGTCGCGATGAGGATCGTGCCAGCTGCCGTGATGGTCACGGCTCCCATTTGGGCGAGCCAGCGAAGCTCGTCGTGAACCCATTCACGCTCACGGCGGATGGCGAAGGTCGCAAGGTGCCGGCGCAGCATCTCGCTGCCGAGCGACTCGTCCTGCTGCTCGGCCAGAGCCTTCAGGATGATGAGGCGCGCCTCCTCGCGCATGAACTGATCGAGGCTCATCGCTTGGCCTGCTCCAGCAAGAATTCCTGCAGCCGCTCCGAGATCGACGCGACCGGTTTCAATTGTTCACCGAGGGCGCGCATCTCGCCGTTGAGGTTGGCCAGCGAGATCTCCATGCGATGAACCGTCTCGCGGCTCGGCAGGTGACCGAGCTCCTGCTCGACACGGGCGATGCGATCCTCGGACTTGTCGATCTTGTCGAGCGCCACGATGAACTTCGCGTCCAGCGAGCTCACAGCCTTCTCGTGCTGCTCCTTCGTCACGAAGCGGGTCGCGATCAGCGCCGTGGCGATCGCGACCAGGATCGAGATCGCGCCGCCATGGTTCTGCAGGAAGGCCAGCATTTCCGACACGCCGAGCTCCTAGCCGCGAACGCCAACAGGGCGCGTGACCGGAACGCCGCCGATCTGGACCTGCTTTGCTCGAAGCATCGTCCGCAGCATCTCATCGTCGGCATGTAGAGCCGCGATCGCGTCGGGAACCGAGCGCCGCACGTACTCCAGCCCCGTCTGCAGAGCGACGCGCCTGGCGTCCTCCGGCTTGCGTCCCTGAGCAATCAGCTCGGCGACCATCGACAGGATGAGGCTCGCGCCGGTGGTGAGACCGGAGTGCAGCGCCTCGCGGTGCCGACCTTCCAGGCTGATGCCAAGGAACCGGTTCGCCGCCAGGGCGATCCAGCCGACCACTACGGTCGCGACCATGGCAGCGAAATACTGGATCAGCATGGCGACGCCGTCGGGCAGCGGCGACGGCTCGGCCGCCATGGCCGGCACGGCCACAGCGACGAGCGCGAGGGCGGAGAGGAAGCGCATCGGAGATCCTTTCAGGACGACGGGGCCGGAGCCCAGAGACAAGGCTTGCGTCCCGACGGCGCGATCACCGGCCCCTCAAGCCGGCCGCCACCGCGGCACACATGGAAGCGGCCGTCCGGCGATGGCCTGGTCTCGGCGAACGGGATGACGATGCCGTCGTGAAGCCGCCACCCGGCGGCCGTCTCGACCGGCTCGGGCTCGCGCGCATCGGCGTCGACGCCCATGGGCCAGCAGTCGCGGTCGTGGCAGCACTCCCACGGGTAGAAGGAGTGCGCCCGGGCTGGCGCGAAGTGAGCAAGGCAGAAAAGCGCAATCGCGAGCACGGCCAGAACGGCCATGAGGCGAACCGGCAGCAGCGGATTGGCCTGGCGAACCTTCAGATCGCAGAGCGCGTCGAAGTCGTGGCGGCCCGTCATGCGCCCTCCCGCGGGATCAGCGCCGCCCAGCTCTGCGGCCCGACGATACCGTCAGCGAGGAGGCCGGCACGCGCCTGGAAGGCCTTGACCGCGAGTTCGGTAGCCGGCCCGAAATCGCCGTCGAGCGTGAGCGGGAAGCCCTGTTGGCGCAGACGCACCTGCAGGATCTCGACCGCATCGCCTTCCGAGCCGCGGCGCAGCACCGGATAGTGCACGGCATCGACCGGCTGGATGCCGGCCGCTATCAAACGGGCGACCTCGCGCTTGGCAATGCCGAGATAGCGCCGACGATCGTCGAGACCGTTCTTGCCGCCGTTGATCGCGCGGGTGACGCGCAGGAGGTCATCCTCCTCCGCCATCGCCCCGATCTTGCGATCGCGCCAGTACAGGCCGGCGATGCGCAGCGAGACGACCGGATCGGAGGCGAGCTCGGGCTTGCCTTCGAGATCGAGCCCGAGCAGGCCGCCGATGCGGCGATAGTTCGCCCGGCCGGTGAGCTGGAAGATGCCGCGGCCGTGGTAGCGCGCGCCGTCGCCGGGCTTGACGTTACCGAGGTCGGCACGGCCGTCATAGCGGGCGAAATAGCTGGGGCCGCCGAGCTCCTCGGTCGTGCTGAAGCCGGCCGATTCATGCGCAGCCTGCGCGAGGAAATGCTCGATCCGGCGCGGCGTGACGATGTCGTAGTCCGGCAGCACGATCGGCAGTGCCGGGCCGAGCGCCGCGATGATCGCGGCCTGCCGAGCCCGCCTGCTGACCGGCACGGCCGGCGCCATGGCTTTCAGGATGTCGACGCCGAGCCGGTCGACGAGCTGCTGCGACATTGAGTGGGAGCCTCCGGCCGGGTCGGAATTCCCGCCGAAGATGCGCGCCGGCTCCGACGCGAGACACGGCCCCGCGCGGGGCCGTCACCCGGTCTTGTCGAACATGTCGAGCTGTGAGGAGGACTGGCGGGGCTGGCGCCCGCCGGGATGGCCGAACTCGGCGACGGCCCGCTGCACCGTGTTGCGGCTGCAGCCGGCCTTGAGCGCCGCCGCCTCTTGCGAGAGCCCCATGGCGAGATAGCACAGCACCCGCCACGGCCGAGCGATCGGAACCTTCAGATCCTCGCGGCCATATCTCGCATGCAAGGCGGCGGCCGCGTCAACCCCCACGATCTCGGCCAGAACTCCGCTATCGCGGCCGCCGACATAAATCCGCGTGCCGCCACGCGCCTCGACCAGGCGCAGCGCCGCCTCCGGGCCGATCAGCTCGACCAGGCGCGCGATCTCGTCAGTGGGCGGCGGCAGCGCCGTCATCGCGGGCGCACCTTCGCGCGCTGGTCGAGCACGGTGACCAGGACGCCGTCCTCGACGATGTATCTGAGGCCATCGGC
>NZ_JBHSLW010000144.1:0-1275 GCF_042657265.1 Allobosea eneae | reverse complement strand
GGCAAAGCCTTTTTCAGATCGAGACCGAATCCCTCATCTGTTGCCCGAGGGCGCGAGCGCGATGAGGGGAAGCGCACTCGATCTGCCGAGGGCGCCTTTTCGGGCGCCCTCGGTTTGTGTGGGGGCGTTTTGGCTCAGACGAAGCGGAAATCGTCCTGGGCGAGGCTGGCGAGCTGGACACCCTTGAGGGTCAAGGTGGTGTCGGCGTCGATCGAGAAGACGGTATCGGCGCCGCTCTGCTCGGCTGCCTCCATCGCCGCCTCGAAATCGGCGAAGACGCCGACCGAGAACTCCAGCATGTCCGAGCTGGAGCCGGAGGTCTTGAAGTCGCCGATCGTGTCCTTGCCGAAGCCGGCGGCGAAGACGAAGGCGTCATGGCCCGAGCCGCCGGTGAGCGTATCGTCGCCGGCGCCGCCCTCGATGCGGTCGTCGCCGGAGCCGGCATCGATCACGTCGCGGCCGGCGCCGCCGAGCACGGCGTCGTCGCCCGAGCCGGCATCGATCGCATCGTCGCCCTCGCCGCCCTCGACCCGGTCGTTGCCGGAGCCGGCCTTGACGACGTCGTTGCCGTCGCCGCCCAGCACCCCATCGTCGCCCGAGCCGCCGTCGAGCACATCATTGCCCACGCCGCCCGCGAGGCTGTCATTGCCGGCCCCGCCCTTGAGGTTGTCGTTGCCGGCGCCGCCGTCGAGCGCGTCATTGCCGTTGCCGCCAGTGACGCTGTCGTCGCCCGCTCCGAACAGCAGCTTCTCGATGTTGCGGAAGCTGTCGGTGCCGATCCCGGCGCCGGAGACCCGCCCCGCCGCGAAGTCGACGCTGACCGGGCCGGTCGCCGCCGAGAGGTCGAGCGTGTCGACGCCCGCCTTGCCGTCGATGACGTCGTTGCCGGCGCCGCCGACGAAGCGGTTGTCGCCGCCATCGCCGATCAGGATGTCGTTGCCGGCGCCGCCGATCACCGTCTCGATCGAGACGAGTTCGTCCTCGCCGATCGCCGCGCCCTCGGCCGTGCCGGCGGCGAGGTCGACGGTGACGCCGGCGCTGTCGCCGGAGTAGTCGGCGGTGTCGAGGCCGGCGCCGCCGTCGAGCAGGTCGTCCTCCGCGCCGCCGATCAGAGTGTCGTTGCCGGTCCCGCCGAGCAGCGCGTCATCGCCCGCGCCGCCCTTGAGCACGTCGTCGCCATCCTCGCCGGCGAGCTCGTCGTCGCCCTCGCCGCCATCGACCACGTCATCGCCGCCGCCCGCAGACACAACGTCGTCGCCAGAACCGGCGAGGATG
>NZ_JBHSLW010000143.1:0-968 GCF_042657265.1 Allobosea eneae | reverse complement strand
TCTCAAGCCGACTGATCGGCGTGCCTGTATAGACGTCCATACAGACACATTCTCACCCCCAAGCATCAATCCTCAAGACGGCCGCCCTCGTAGGGGTACCGTATTTCGGCCGGCGCGTCACGATCACGCGGAACTGCGCAGGGACGATATCGAGACGCTCTGAGACATCCTCGCCCATCATATGCAGTTCGCCACGGCAGCACCGGCATGTTTTGTCTTGGACGTCGATGATCTGCTCGACACGCGGCAGGTGTGCGGGCAGCGATCCGCGATTGGCGCGCCGCTTCCTGACTCGGTCGGTGTGCTTGATCGGATCAGCCGCTTCCTCGCCGGCGAGGCCCTCGGCCTCGATCTGCTCGGCCTCTTCGAGCCCGAGCAGCAACTGATCGACCGGCAGGCTCTCGGCCCGGCGCCCGAAGCGATGGCGCTGCAACTCCTTGATGATCTGGCGTAGCCGCTCGTTCTCGGCGCGCTCCTCCGCGAGCATCGCCCGAAGCGCGATCGGATCGCTGATCAATGGGTTGGCCGCGTTGCTCACGAAGCCGATTCAATCATGGATTACAGTGGCTTGCTAGCGCCGAGCGATCAACTTGCCGCGACGGGGACCCGCGTCTCGCGGCGCTCATGCACGCGTCGCCAGTCCAGGCCTTCGAGCAACGCCTGCAACTGCGCCGCGGTCAGTCGCACGACGCCGTCGGCAATGGCGGGCCACTGGAACTTGCCGTCTTCCAGCCTCTTCGAGAACAGGCAGACGCCCGTCCCATCGAAGTAAACCAGCTTGATCCGGTCGGCGCGTCTCGCCCGGAACACATAGACCGCGCCCGAGAACGGATCGGCGCCCATGCTCTCGCGCACCAGTGCGGCCAAGCGTAAGCGCTGTCCCGTTGGCACCTTTGCGGGCGCGGTCTGAGCGCCGATGTTTGAAGCCCCTGAGGGCTTCGACACATGACGATTTCAGAGCTTACGCT
>NZ_JBHSLW010000142.1:1058-2144 GCF_042657265.1 Allobosea eneae | reverse complement strand
GAGGACATCGAGCGCGAGCGGATCATCATCGATCCACCCTCTGCCTGCGCGTGCTGCGGGGGATCGCGGCTGTCGAAGCTGGGCGAGGACGTGACGCAGAGGGACTGTCAGGATTTCCGTGTGCGGGCGGCGGGTTGAACATCAGGCCGCCATGGCCCTTGTGAAGCGCTCGCCGAAGATGACGGCGAATTGAGCCTTGGCCATGACCCACTCACGAGGTCCCATCTTCCACTCCTTTTCGGAGCGGTTCAAGACGAGGAAGAGGAGCTTCATCGCAGCCTCGTCGGTCGGGAAGTGGCCTCGGGCGCGCACGGCCCGGCGCAGCTTGGCGTTCAGCGCCTCGATCGCGTTGGTGGTGTAGAGGATGCGACGAACGTCGGCGGGGAAGGCGTAGAACGGCACGACCTCGCTCCAGGCGCGTCGCCAGCTCTGGGCGATCGCCGGATAGCGGCGGCCCCAATGCCCCTCCTCGAAGGCGCTGAGCGCTGCCTCGCCGGCGGCGGCATCAATGGCGCGATAGATGCCCTTCAACGCCGCGGCGACGAGCTTGCGATCCTTGTAGGAGACGAAGTCCAGGCTGTGGCGCAACAGGTGGACGATGCAGGTCTGAACCATGGCCTCGGGGAACACCGCCCGGATCGCGTCGGGGAAGCCCTTCAGGCCATCGACGACGGCGAGCAGGATGTCCTCGACGCCGCGGTTGCGCAGTTCGTTCATGACGCGCAGCCAGAACTTCGCGCCCTCGTTATGCTCCAGCCAGAGGCCCAGAATCTCCTTGGCGCCGTCGGCACTGTCAACGGCGGTCGGATTCCAGGCCAGCGTGGCGGAGTAAAAGCAGGCCACTGGCGTTGGGGAGCGGCGGATATGGCGAGGGCCCCGATCGGGGCCCTCGCCATATCGCGCTGCCGGGATTGCTCAGGCGATGATCTCGCCGGTTTCGGGATCGGCTTCGTCGGCGGTGGCCTGGTTTTGCTCCGCCGCGGCGGTGGCGCGGCGACGGCCGGCGGATTGCCTGAGGCGGTAGCTGTCGCCGTTCATGGCCAGGATGCTGACGTGGTGGGTCAGCCGGTCGAGAAGCGCACCGGC
>NZ_JBHSLW010000142.1:0-1048 GCF_042657265.1 Allobosea eneae | reverse complement strand
AGCCGCTCCGACCCCAGGACCGAGGTCCAGTCCTCGAAGGGCAGGTTCGAGGTGACGATGGTCGAGCCACGCTCGTAGCGCTGCGAGAAGACCTCGAACAAAAGCTCGGCGCCGGTCGGCGACAGCGGCACATAGCCGAGCTCGTCAACGATCAGCAGCTTGACCGCCTGCAACTCGCGCTGGAGCCTGAGCAGGCGCTTCTCGTCGCGGGCCTCGAGGAGCTGGCTGACCAGCGAAGCCGCCGTGGTGAAGGCGACGGAGAAGCCCTTCTGGCAAGCGGCCAGCCCGAGCGCGAGAGCGACATGGGTCTTGCCCGGGACTGTCAGGATTTCCGTGTGCGGGCGGCCATAATGGACCCGATGGAGGTTCCCGATGGCACGACGCAAAGCCCCCCGTATTCCTGACGCGCTTCTGGACCAGCTGCTGGCCGGCGCCGACCCCAAGACGGCTTTCGACCCCAATGGCCTGCTCGACGATCTGAAGAAGGCCTTCGCCGAGCGGGCCCTGAACGCCGAGATGGATCATCATCTGGCAGGTGACGAAGCCGGTAACAGCCGCAACGGCTACGGCCGCAAGACGGTGACGACCGAGACCGGCCGGATCGAGCTGGAGATTCCGCGCGATCGACAGGCGACGTTCGATCCGCAACTGATCGCCAAGTATCAGCGCCGCTTTCCCGGCTTCGACGACAAGATCGTCTCGATGTATGCCCGGGGCATGAGCGCCCGCGAGATCGTCGGGCATCTGCGCGAGCTCTACGGCATCGAGGTCTCCCCCGACCTCATCAGCGCCGTCACCGATGCCGTGCTCGATGAGATCGCGGCTTGGCAGAGCCGGCCGCTGGAGCCGGTCTATCCGCTGGTCTTCTTCGATGCCCTGCGCGTCAAGATCCGCGACGAGGGCGTCGTCCGCAACAAGGCCGTCCACATCGCGCTCGGCGTCCGTGCCGTGTGCACGGCGGTGAGAAAACCATCCAGTGGAGCGCCGGCGTTTGTGCCGGCGCGGGCGGCGTAAAAGTCGGCCACTGGATAGGCTGACCCCTTTCGGG
>NZ_JBHSLW010000141.1:0-28402 GCF_042657265.1 Allobosea eneae | reverse complement strand
GGGGTGACGCCGTCCAGCGCCGCCTTGGCCGAGCCCTTGGTGATCGGGATGTCGTCGCCCGGGAAGTCGTACTTCGACAGAAGCTCGCGGATCTCCATCTCGACCAGCTCGAGCAGCTCGGCGTCGTCGACCAGATCCACCTTGTTCATGAACACCACCAGCGCGGGAACGCCGACCTGGCGCGCCAGCAGGATGTGCTCGCGGGTCTGCGGCATCGGGCCGTCGGCAGCCGACACAACCAGGATCGCGCCGTCCATCTGCGCCGCGCCCGTGATCATGTTCTTCACATAGTCGGCGTGCCCGGGGC
Source organism: Allobosea eneae (assembly GCF_042657265.1). NCBI lineage: Bacteria > Pseudomonadati > Pseudomonadota > Alphaproteobacteria > Hyphomicrobiales > Alloboseaceae > Allobosea > Allobosea eneae. The sequence continues at coordinate 28,095 of NZ_JBHSLW010000141.1, read as the reverse complement.
AGTCGACGTGCGCGTAGTGGCGAGCCGGGGTCTCGTACTCGACGTGAGCCGTCGAGATCGTGATGCCGCGCGCCTTCTCCTCAGGCGCCTTGTCGATCTGGTCATACGCCGTGAACGACGCGCCGCCAGACTCAGCCAGAACCTTCGTGATCGCAGCCGTCAAAGACGTCTTGCCATGGTCGACGTGACCAATCGTACCAATGTTGCAGTGCGGCTTCGTGCGAGCAAACTTCTCTTTGGCCATCGTAGCCTCCGTCAGATCTCTTCAAGTGTTCCGTGTAATGCGTTCTTCTATCAGGCGTATTTGGCCTGGACCTCGGCAGCGACCGCGGACGGCACCTGCTCGTAATGGTCGAACTGCATCGTGTAGTTGGCGCGGCCCTGGCTGAACGAGCGCAGCTGGTTCACATAGCCGAACATGTTGGCCAGCGGCACCATCGCATTGATGACGACCGCGTTGCCGCGCATGTCCTGGCCCTGGATCTGGCCGCGCCGGGAGTTCAGGTCGCCGATGACCGAACCGGTATAGTCTTCCGGGGTCACGACCTCGACCTTCATGATCGGCTCGAGCAGCACCGAGCCGCCCTTCTGCAAGCCTTCACGCAGAGCGGCGCGCGAGGCGATCTCGAAGGCCAGAGCCGACGAGTCGACTTCGTGGAAGGCGCCGTCGATCAGCGAGACCTTGACGTCGACCACCGGGAAGCCGGCAAGCACGCCGGAGCCGATGACCGAGTTGAGGCCCTTCTCGACGCCGGGGATGTACTCCTTCGGCACCGCGCCGCCGACGATCTTCGACTCGAACTCGAAGCCCTTGCCGGTCTCGTTCGGCTCGATCACCAGCTTGACGCGGGCGAACTGGCCGGTACCGCCGGTCTGCTTCTTGTGGGTGTAGTCGACCTCGGCCTTCTTGGTCAGCGTCTCGCGATAGGCGACCTGCGGCGCGCCGATATTGGCGTCGACCTTGTAGGTGCGCTTCAGGATGTCGACCTTGATGTCGAGATGCAGCTCGCCCATGCCCTTCAGGATGGTCTGGCCGCTCTCCTGGTCGGTCGAGACGCGGAAGGACGGATCCTCGTTCGCGAGCTTCGACAGGGCGAGACCCAGCTTCTCCTGGTCGGCCTTGGACTTCGGCTCGATCGCGATCGTGATGACCGGCTCGGGGAACTCCATGCGCTCCAGGATCACCGCCTGGTTCGGGTCGCACAGCGTGTCGCCGGTGCGGACGTCCTTGAGGCCGGCCAGGGCGACGATGTCGCCGGCATAGGCCTCCTTGATGTCCTCGCGGTTGTTCGCGTGCATCAGCAGCATGCGGCCGACACGCTCCTTCTTGTCGCGCGTCGAGTTGATGACGCCCTGGCCCGCCTCGACCTTGCCCGAATAGACGCGGCAGAAGGTGATGGTGCCGACGAAGGGGTCGTCCATGATCTTGAAGGCGAGCATAGCGAAGGGAGCTTCGTCGGTGGGCTCGCGGGTGGTCGGCTCTTCGGTCTTGAAGTCGATGCCCTCGACCGCGCCACGATCGACCGGCGACGGCAGGAAGTCGACGACGGCGTCGAGCAGGGGCTGCACGCCCTTGTTCTTGAAGGCCGAGCCGCAGAGGACCGGGTGGAAGGCGCGGCGCTGCACGGCCGTGCGCACCAGACGGCGCAGCGTCTCGGCGTCGGGCTCGTTGCCTTCGAGATAGGCTTCCATCGCCGCATCGTCCATCTCGACGGCGGCTTCGACCAGCTTCGAGCGATACTCGGCAGCCTTGTCGGCGAGATCGGCAGGGATTTCCTTCTCGTCGAAGGTCGCGCCGAGCGCCTCGCCGTTCCAGACGATCGCCTTCATCTTGATGAGGTCGATCACGCCGGCGAAGTTCGACTCCGCACCGATCGGGATCTGCAGGCAGACGGGCTTGCCGGCGACGCGGTCGATGATGTCCTGGACGCAGCGATAGAAATCGGCGCCGATCTTGTCCATCTTGTTGACGAAGACGACGCGCGGGACGTCGTACTTGTCGGCCTGGCGCCAGACGGTCTCGGTCTGCGGCTCGACGCCTTGGTTGCCGTCGAGCACGCACACGGCGCCGTCGAGCACGCGCAGCGAACGCTCGACTTCGATGGTGAAGTCGACGTGGCCGGGGGTGTCGATGATGTTCAGGCGGTTGTCGCGCCAGAAGCAGGTCGTCGCAGCCGAGGTGATGGTGATGCCACGCTCCTGCTCCTGCGTCATCCAGTCCATGGTCGCGGCGCCGTCATGGACTTCGCCGATCTTATGGCTCTTGCCGGTGTAGAACAGGATGCGCTCGGTCGTCGTCGTCTTGCCGGCATCGATGTGGGCCATGATGCCGAAGTTGCGATAGCGATCGATAGGATGAGAACGGGGCATGGGAATGCTCTGTCTTTCCGGGTCGTAACGGACGAATTACCAGCGATAATGCGAGAAGGCGCGGTTGGCTTCCGCCATCCGGTGCGTGTCTTCGCGCTTCTTGACGGCGTTGCCACGGTTGTTGGCGGCATCCATCAGCTCGGCCGAGAGGCGCTCGACCATGGTGCGGTCGTTGCGGCCGCGGGCGGCGGCGATCAGCCAGCGGATGGCGAGAGCCTGGCGGCGCTCGGTGCGAACCTCGACCGGGACCTGATAGGTCGCGCCGCCGACGCGGCGGGAGCGGACCTCGATCGCCGGGGCGACGTTCTCGAGCGCGGTCTTGAAGACAGCGAGCGGATCGCTCTTCAGCTTGCCCTCGATGATGTCGAAGGCGCCGTAGACGATGCCTTCGGCGGTCGACTTCTTGCCCTCGTACATGACCGAGTTCATGAACTTGGTCACGACCACGTCGCCGAACTTGGCGTCGGGAATGATCTCGCGCTTCTCTGCACTATGGCGGCGGGACATCGTCTAGTCTCCGGTCAAATCTTCTAAAACGGCGAACCGGCTGAGCCCCTGCCCGGCCGGTCCGACACTGATTACTTCGGACGCTTGGCGCCGTACTTCGAACGGCGCTGCTTGCGGTTCTTGACACCCTGCGTGTCGAGCACGCCGCGCAGGATGTGATAGCGCACGCCGGGAAGGTCCTTGACGCGGCCGCCACGGATCATGACGACCGAGTGCTCCTGGAGGTTGTGACCCTCACCCGGAATGTAGCCGATCACTTCGAAGCCGTTGGTCAGACGCACCTTGGCGACCTTGCGGAGCGCCGAGTTCGGCTTCTTCGGGGTCGTCGTATAGACACGCGTGCAAACGCCACGCTTCTGCGGGCAGTTCTCGAGCGCCGGAGCGGTGTTGCGCGCCTTGACCGGCGAGCGGGGCTTGCGGATCAGCTGGCTGATTGTCGGCATTTAAGGCCTCTCGCTCCCTTGAGCGCTTGATGAATTCCGGTGTTCATTCCGGCATCTCACGAGGCCATGACCAAACGAAGCCGCGCCATCGGCGCCCTTTTACGGGGCCTCAGGCGCGTTCGCCATGCAGAGGAACACGGAACGAGCCCGCATTCATGCGTCCTGCCATGTCGTCGTCAGACGCTGGAATTCCGATGGAGTTTCGGTCGCGAACCTCGCTTGCAACAAAGGCAAGCGACAAACGTGTCCGACAGCCATCGACAGTGGCGCGCTTATGACTCAGGTAAGGATTCGCGTCAACCCCGGATTTGCACCTTTGGGCCGTTCCGCCCAGCTTGTTCTGCAGGCTGAGCTGCTAAGCAGTCTCTGGGCTAAAAGTGAGAGACGGATTCAGCTTCAATCTTCGTCATCTTCGGCGCTCACCCGCATCTGGTCGTTCCAGAGCTTGCGGTAGAGGCCGGAGCGCTTGCGCATCAGGCTCGCATGGTCGCCGCGCTGCACGACTCGGCCTGCGTCCATGACGATGATCTCGTCCATGTCGGCGACCGAGGTCAGCCGGTGCGTCACGAACAGCAGGCTGCGGCCGCGGCCGATCTTCTTCAAGGTGCGGTTGATCGCGGCCTCGGTGGTCTGGTCGAGCGCCGAGGTCGCCTCGTCGAGCAGGAGAATCGCCGGATCGCGCAGCAGAGCACGGGCGATCGCGATGCGCTGGCGCTGCCCGCCCGACAGGGTCTCGCCGCGCTCACCAACGATGGTGTCGTAGCCCGCGGGCAGGCTCGCGATGAACTTATGGATCTCGGCCTTCTTGGCGGCGGCCTCGACCTCGGCGTCAGACGCGTCCAATGAGCCGAGCCGGATGTTCTCGCGCAGCGAGGTGTTGAACAGGACATTGTCCTGGAACACCACCGCCATCTGGGCCCGCAGCGAATCGCGGGTGACGCTGGCGATGTCGACGCCGTCGATCGTCACCCGCCCCTGCTGCGGGTCGTGGAAGCGCAACAACAGGCTGAGCAGCGTGCTCTTGCCCGCCCCGCTCGGCCCGACGATGGCGACGCGCGTGCCGGCGGGAATCGCAAGGTCGAGCCCGTCGATCTGGGCGCCCTCCCCGCCATAGGAGAAGCGCACGCCTTCGAAGCCGATCTCGCGCGCGATGCGAGGGCACTCGACCGCGTCTGGCCGGTCGGAAACCCGGATCGGCTCGTCGAGGATGTCGCGCATGTGCCGCACGGCGCCGGAGGCGTCGATCACCACCGGGATGTACTGCGTCAGGTGGTTGAGGTTGTAGGTGATCTCCCAGAACACCGCCTCGAAGGCGACGAAGGTGCCGACCGTGATCACGTCGTTGAAGGTGAGATAGGCGCCGATCGCCAGCACGATCAGGTGCAGCCAGAGCACCACGATGGTGATCGAGCGCTCGACCATGGTGTTGAGGAAGGTCGAGCGCGCCTGCGCTCCCCGCAGCACGCGGTTGCGCTGGCCGAACCAGCGCTGCGAGATTCCGACGAGGCCGAAGGCCTTCACCACCGGCTGCGCGCCGATATTCTCCTGGACGACGCCGAGTTCGCCGGCCTGAGCGCGCTTGACCTCATAGCTGGCGGCGACCGCCCTCGGCGTGATCAGCCGCGGCCCGATCAGCGCGATCGGGATGATCAGCAGCGCCAGCAGGCCGAGCTCGGTGTTGAGGTAGATCAGGAGGGCGATGCCGGCCAGCAGCTCGAGCAGCGGCAGCGCGCCCCAATTGGCGAAATGGATGACCGCCTCTTCATAGGTGGTCATGTCGTTCGAGAAGCGCGACAGGATCTCGCCGCGGCGATGGCGCTCGTAGAAGCTCAGCGGCAGCTTCTGGATGTGCTCGAACAGCGAGCGGCGCACATCGGTGGTGATCGCCGCCGTCACCTTGGCGTCGATCCATTCGTACCAGATCGCCACCACCGAGGTGATGATCCCGGCAATGCCGAGCACGCTGAGAATGAAGATCAGCTCGCTGCGATCCTTGTCCTCGAAGACTTCGTCGAGAAGGTATTTGAGCGAGAGCGGCATCAGCACGTTGAAGGCCATCTCGACCAGGAGGCCGAGCCCGACAAGGAAGATGCCGAGGCGATGCGGGCCGAGATGCGGCCAGGTGAAGGAGAGGACGCCTCGCAGCGCGCCCGCGGCTTCGCCGGCGGTGTAGACGACAGGACCGTCATCGTCCTCATCGTCTTCCTCCTCGTCATCCTCGTCGTCTTCGTCCTCGTCGTCATTCGCCTCGGCCGCGCCGGACTGCAGCGCGCGCCGCTTCGGCTCCTCGGGCGGACGCGGCGCCGGCCGCTTCACCGCGCCGGCGGTCGCAGCTTTCGTCGCAGGATCGGGCGCGGCATCGTTCTCGCCTGTGCCCGGCTTGACCTCGTCGTCGCTCACTGATCACCGGCGGGGCTCAATCAACTCCCGCCGCTCCCTCTCGGATCGGATTGGCTCAGGCGCTATCGGGCGCGATCCGGTTGAAGAAGCAGTAGCGCAGGCTTTCCGCATCCTCGTACCAGTGGCCGGGACCCTTGCCGGCGGCGAGCGTGCGCTCCCAGAGCGCGTCGAGCATCTCCTGGCTCTGGATCGCCATGTCGAAATCCTCGTCGAAGAACAGCTCCGACCATTCCCACCAGGTCGCGAGCTTCTTCACCCCGCGCAGCAGGTCGTACCTGTCGCAGACCTCCGAAGTGAGGTCGGCCGTCACCGAGCCGAAATAGACGCCCCGCCTGGCCACCCGATGCAGCTCGCCGAGCGCATCCTTGACGCCGCGCGTGCCGAGATGGGCAAGGCAGCTCTCATAGACGATGTCGAAGGAACCGTCCTCGAAAGGCAGGTCCGCGACCGTGCCGAACAGATTGTACTGCGCAAGATGCGCCGGCGTGCGGCCATGGATGTAGCGGTTGTTCTCGATCCCCCAGGCGTCGATGCCGAGCTCCCGCAACGCTCCGACGAGCTCGCCCGAAGCAGACCCGGCGACCAGCAGCTTGAAACCCGGGTTCGGCTGCCAGACCATGTCGATCAGGTCGCGGATATAGCCGGGATCGCTGAAGCGCCGCCACACCTCGCCATAGGGGCCAGCGCCGCGATAGGCGTCGAAATAGCCGCGGTCGATGCGCGGCGACGGCTCGGGCACGACGATACCGCCCACCTCGCCAGCACTCCTGGCGAGCCCGGTGGCGTAGCGCTGGCGCATCACCTTGCTCAGCATCAGGTCGCTGGCGATGTCGGCGGAATCGAGCACGCCGTTTAGCGTCGAGTCGAACAGATAGTCGCCGACGACGATCAGCCCGTCATGCTCCTTCGGCTCGGGCATATGGTTCGTCACCACGTCGCGCACCGGGACGCCGCCGGGAACCGCGTTCACCGAGGCCATCCAGCGATGCACCTTCGCCTCGATCAGATGCGGGAAGGGGTCGCCCAGCGAAGCCGGCAGCGACTTCAGCGCCGCCTTGACCAGCGCCTCGTCGTCGAGATTGGCATAGGACAGCGCGTCGATGCCGGCGATCAGCCAGTTGAGCACGCCATGGCGGCCGACATCGTGCCGGGCGCCCTCGATATAGACACAGCAGCCACCGAAGCTCTCCGACATGAACCAGGCGCCCTCGATCTGGCCCTCCCAGAACGGCTTGTCGAACAGGGCGGCGACGCGCAGATAATGGGCCGGCCGGTCGAAATGAGCGAGATGGCGGCTCATGCTCCGGCGCAGCCGACCCTCGCCGAAATCGATGGTGCCGAGCCAGTTGTGCGGCAGGCACATCAGCACGAAGTCGAATTCGCGCGTCTCCGGCCCCTTGCCGTTCATCATGTCGAGCTTGTAGCGGCCGCCTTCCGCCTTGCCGACGCTGAGGACGCGGTGGTTCAGGAAGACCTCGGCGTCGAGAGCGGAGCTCAGCCCCTCGACCAGCTGCTCATTGCCGTTCTGGATCGAATAGACGTCGATATAGCCGTCGACATCCATCAGGTAGTTCTTCAGCGCGTTGAGGCCGTTGCTGAGATGCCCCTCCGAGGCGATGTCGGAGCGTGCCATCGCCCGGAAGAAGCGCCGCGCCACCGGATCGGCGACTTCCTTCTCGAGCACCTCGTCGGCGCTCATGAACATCCAGGGATGGCCGTTGTCGTGCTTGCCGGCGCCCTCGTAATAGGCCTGTTGCGACATCAGCTCGGCGCAGCGCGCCCGGAACGCCAGGATGGCGTCGGCCGTCGCATCGCCATAGCGTCGGCGCATGCCCTCGACGCCATCGATCAGCTTGCCATCGAGATGGAGAGCCTGCGAATCCATCGGGATGGTCTGGAAGCCGAAACCCTCGATCATCTCGCGCAAAGGATCGGGGCCAAGTTGCGAATAGCCGTAGATCTCGGCGACGCCGGCTTCGTACAGCGCCGGCGCACTGTCGAAGCGGCGCGAGACGATCTTGCCGCCGAGCCGCTCGGATGCCTCGAACAGCGTCACCCGGCACAGGCCCTGCATCTTCTTGCGGACTTGCCAGGCCGTCATCAGCCCGCCGGGACCGCCCCCGACTATCGCAACTTCCAGCATTCTACCCGCCCTGCCCCAGCGTAGCGTGCTTCACGCCCTGTTATGAGATCTATAGCGCCACGGAGTTGACATAATTTTACTGCCGCGACCATGCTTCTGTCTTGGGGCGAGCCGCCTCCTCGCGCAGGCCTCCTCGCGCAATGCCGGCGGCAGGCACGACCGGCTCCCTCGCCGGACAGGTCCTTGCGATCTTAGGCACGGGAATCGCCGCTCGCGCGGCGCGGTCGGCCGCCGCCTACCGGACCTGGAGCCGGTCTTTGCGCGGCACCGACGCTACCGCACCACCATGCGCGCCAGCAGCGCCGCAAGCTCGCTCTGGCGGGTCGCGCCGGTCTTCTGGAAGACGCGCTTCAGCGTCGTGCGTGCCGTCGCCTCGGTAATGCCGAGCCGCTCGCCCGCTTCTCTGGGCGCAAGGCCGTTGCCGACGAGCGCCGCCAGCCGTGCTTCCGCCAGCGTGAGGCCGAAGAGATCGCGCACGAGAGCAGGATCGGCCGGGCCGCTCGCTTCGGAACTGGTGACGACCGCGATCGCGGTCGTGGTCGCGAGCAGGGTTTCAACCGCCCCGCCCCCCGCCGGACGGACGGGCAGGATATGGACCGCCAGGATGCCTCGCTGGCCGCGCGGCACGAGGATCGGGCGCGGGTCGTCGACCGCGCCGGCCTCGCCCAAGGATGCGCTTCTAATCCGGGCGTGCAGGGCCTCGCGCGGACCCTGTGCCCGGGCCGTGAGGCGGCCGCCGGACACGATGAGCTCGTCTCCGAGCAGGGCCTCGCCCGCCGGATTCTTGAACAGGACACGCCCGTCGCCGGCAAGCATGAAAACGCCGACGCCAACCCGCGTCAGGGCGTCGGACAGCGCTAGTTGCGAGGCTTCGGCATTGATCAGGCGGATGCCGAGCCGCAGGGCATTCTCGACATGGCGGCCGATCCGGCTCAGGCGGTCGAGTTCCTCCTCCGTCCAGGCGTGCTTCTGGTTTGAGCGTTGGATCGATAGGGCGACGGACATGCGCGGATCAGGCGAGATTCCGACGCCGCCGAACCAACCCAGCCCGTGACGGCGCAGAAACTGCGTGTAGAACGGCAAGGTCCGCATCTCCTCGGCAGAGGCAATGTCGCGATCGGTCACAGCGTCATGACGTGCGATGGCGCCGCGCTCGATCGAGCGCGAGAAGCGGATGTCCTGCCGCCACCATTCGCCGGCATCATAGTCGCGCTGTGCCGCTTCCAGCCCGGGCGAGCAGATCGAGCCGATGCCACCGTCCTCCCGCTCATAGATCATGATCGCGCCGACATCGCCGAAGCTGTCGGCGATCTCCTGCAGGGCCTGTGGCCAGCGTTCGGGCACGGCGGCTGCATCGTAGATGGCTTCGACCGCGGCGACGAAACTGTCGCGCCGCCGAGGCGCCCCGTCGCCTACAATGATGTCCCCGCTCATGGCGTCCGCTCTCCTGGCCCTGGCAGGCCGTTCGTCACGCCGGCGCCGCGCAGCAGCCCGATCAGGTCGGCCTGGCGATGCAGGCCGGTCTTGGAGAGGACGCGCTTCAAGGTCGAACGCGCGGTCTCCTCCATCACGCCGAGCGCCGCCGCAGCCTCACGCGGTCGATGTCCGGCGGCGATCAGCGCAGCGAGCCTGGCCTCGGCCGGCGTCAGGTCGAACAGTCCCTGTACGACATCCGCGGTCGGCACATCCTTCACCACCACCGGCGTCACGACGAGAATGCTCGCGGCGCGCGAGAAGATGTCGTGGGCGGCTCCGCGGATCGGGGTGAGATGCAAGATCAAAGGTGGTTGGTTCTCGCGACGTGCGACAGGGATCGAGCGCACCGTCGCGCTGGCGATCTGTCCCCTGGCCTGCAGCGCCGCCGCGAGCAGGCCGTCGGCCGCCGCATCGACGAGCGCCAGGCGCGATGGACGGTCGACCGCGACAGACGGGATCAGCGCTTCGAAGCGAGGATTGATCGCGAGCACCCGGCCCTCGCGATCGAGGATCGCCGCCGGCAGGCCGATCGCCTCCAGCGCCCGGGCGGCGCCCTGCGCCCGCTCGAACTCCAGGCGCGCCGACAGCAGCATGGCACGCGCCAGATGCGGCCGCATCCGGTCGAAGCGCGCGATCAGCTTGTTGTCGACATGCCCCTCCTCCCGTGCACGCTCGGCATGCAGGATGAAGGATTCTCCAGTCGGCGAAGCGATCGAGGTCGCGACCCCGATCCCCAGCCCCTGCGGCAGCAGGAAATCGCGATAGACCGGCTCGTTCGCCATCTCGCCTTCCGAGAAGATGTCGATGTCGCGCAGGAAGCCGGCATGGCGGCGCTCGAGCAGGCGCCGCGTCCGCTCATTGCCGGGAAAGTTATTGAAATGCGTCGCGACGACCTGATCGAACTCGGCCGATGAGGAAATCCAGCGACTGGAGCTCGGCGTCACCGCGACCAGCACTGCGCCGGCGCCACGCGCGACCTCTTGGAACTGCCGCAGAACTTGCGGCCACAGTTCAGGCACCACCGCCGCTTCGTAAAGACTGTCGAGAAACTTTTCGTCCATAGCCCCGGTCGCACCCAGGCATGGTCCGCAGAACGGGGCTCCCATTCGCCGACCATGCCTCCGCATGGCGTGACAGCATGCCCTTCCTCACTCCGCCTCTTCCGGCCGGACAAAGAAAGACACCCTGGCGCATCGCTGCCCCCCGACAGGTTTCGCAACGTAAGCTTAGCTCAGTTGTACTAGAAAAGGTCAAGAGCGCTGAAACGAGAACGGCCGCCCGAAGGCGGCCGTTCCACAACGTCAGCAAGTTCGCCGGAATCACTCGGCGGCAGGCAGGACCGCCGCAGCGGCAGCCGCGGCCTTCGCCGCAGCATCCGCCTTCTGGCCGACGATGAGATCGTCGCGGCGCGTCGCCACCTGCTTGATGCGGGCAACCTGCGCGCCGGTGCCGGCCGGGATCAGCGAGCCGACGATGACGTTCTCCTTGAGGCCTTCCAGCATGTCCATCTTGCCGTTGACCGCCGCCTCGGTGAGGACGCGGGTCGTCTCCTGGAAGGAGGCGGCCGAGATGAACGAGCGGGTCTGCAGCGAGGCCTTGGTGATGCCGAGCAGGACCGGAACGCCGGAGGCCGGCTTCTTGCCCTCTTCGCGCAGCTTGGCGTTGATCTCTTCCAGCTCGATGCGGTCGACCTGGTCGCCGGTGAGAATGTCGCTGTCGCCGGATTCGGTGATCTCGACCTTCTGCAGCATCTGCCGGACGATGACCTCGATGTGCTTGTCGTTGATGGTCACGCCCTGGAGGCGGTAGACCTCCTGGATTTCGTTGACCAGGTAAGCGGCAAGCTCCTCGACGCCCTTGATCGCCAGGATGTCGTGCGGCGCCGGGTTGCCGTCGAGGATGTAGTCACCGATCTCGACGACGTCGCCATCCTGCAGGTGGATGTGCTTGCCCTTCGGGATCAGGTACTCGACCGCTTCCGTGCCGTCATGCGGGGTCAGCGTGACGCGACGCTTGTTCTTGTAGTCGCGCCCGAAGCCGATGACGCCGGCCTTCTCGGCGATGATCGCCGCATCCTTCGGACGACGCGCCTCGAACAGCTCGGCGACGCGCGGCAGACCGCCGGTGATGTCGCGGGTCTTGGCCGAGTCGGTCGAGACACGCGCCAGCACGTCGCCGGCCTTCACCGACGAGCCCGGCTCCACCGAGATGATGCCGTCGACCGGCAGGATGTAGCGGGCATCGCCGCCGCGCGCCAGCTTCGCGATTTTGCCGTCCGAGCCGAACAGAACCATCGCCGGACGCAGGTCGGACGTACGTGCCGAGCCACGCCAGTCGATCACGAGACGCTTGCTGATGCCGGTCGCCTCGTCGGTCGTCTCCGTCATCGACATGCCGTCGACCAGGTCCTCGTAGCCGACCTTCCCGTCGACTTCCGCCAGAATCGGGCGGGAATAGGGATCCCACTCGATCAGGCGCTGGCCGCGCTTGACCTTGTCGCCCTCGTCGACGCGCAGCTTCGAGCCGAACTGGACGCGGTGGACCGCGCGCTCGGCGCCGTCCGGGCCGGTGATGACGATGGCGAGGTTGCGCGCCATCGCGATCAGGTCGCCATCCGAGTTCCGCGCGACGTTGCGGTTGCGGATCTTGACCGTGCCCTCGAAGTTCGACTCGACGAAGGACTGGTCGGCGATCGTCGCCGCGCCGCCGATGTGGAAGGTACGCATGGTGAGCTGTGTGCCCGGCTCGCCGATCGACTGCGCCGCGATGACGCCGACGGCCTCGCCCATGTTGACGGGCGTGCCGCGGGCCAGATCGCGGCCGTAGCAGGTCGCGCAGACGCCGTTCTTGGTCTCGCAGGTCAAGACCGAGCGGATCTTCACCTCCTGGACGCCGGCGGCGTTGATCTTGGCGATGTGGCTTTCCTCGATCACAGCGCCCTTGGCGACCAGGACGTTGCCGTCGAGATCGACCACGTCCTCGGCCGCCGAGCGACCCAGGATGCGCATGCCGAGCGAGGCCACGACCTGGCCGGCATCGACGATGGCGCGCATCTTGATGCCGTTGTCCGAGCCGCAATCCACCTCGGAAATGATCGCGTCCTGCGCCACGTCGACGAGACGGCGGGTCAGGTAACCCGAATTCGCCGTCTTGAGTGCCGTGTCGGCAAGACCCTTACGGGCGCCGTGCGTCGAGTTGAAGTATTCGAGAACGTCGAGGCCTTCCTTGAAGTTCGAGATGATCGGGCTTTCGATGATCTCGCCCGACGGCTTGGCCATCAGGCCGCGCATGGCGGCGAGCTGGCGCATCTGCGCCGGCGAACCGCGGGCGCCCGAATGGCTCATCATGTAGATCGAGTTGATCGGCTTGTCGCGGCCGCTCTCGTCCTTCTTCACGGTCGAGATGCGGGCCATCATTTCCTGGGCGAGCTTGTCGGAGCACTTCGCCCAGGCGTCGACGACCTTGTTGTACTTCTCGCCCTGGGTGATCAGGCCGTCCTGATACTGCTGCTCGTAGTCCTTCGCCAGGGTACGGGTCGCATCGACGATCTCCCACTTGTTCTCGGGGATCACCATGTCGTCCTTGCCGAACGAGATGCCGGCCTTGAACGCGTGCTTGAAGCCCAGCCCCATGACGCGATCGCAGAAGATCACCGATTCCTTCTGACCGCAGCCGCGATAGACGGCATCGATCATGTTGGAGATCTCCTTCTTGGTCATCAGCTTGTTGACGACGTCGAAGGTCATGGCCGGGTGCTCGGGCAGCGCGGTCGAGAGAATGACGCGGCCCGGCGTGGTGTCGTAGATCTTCGTGTAACGCTGGCCGTCACGGCCGACGCCGGTCCAGCGATACTTGATCTTCGAATGCAGTGTGACGACCTTCTCGTGCAGCGCGTATTCGAGCTCGCCGAAATCGCCGAAGATCTTGCCCTGGCCCGGCTCGCCATCCGAGATGATCGAGAGGTAGTAGAGCCCGAGCACGATGTCCTGCGACGGCACGATGATCGGCATGCCGTTCGCCGGGTGCAGGATGTTGTTGGTCGACATCATCAGGACGCGCGCTTCCAGCTGCGCTTCGAGCGACAGCGGGACGTGCACGGCCATCTGGTCGCCGTCGAAGTCGGCGTTGAACGCGGCGCAGACCAGCGGATGCAGCTGGATCGCCTTGCCTTCGATCAGCACCGGCTCGAAGGCCTGGATGCCGAGGCGGTGCAGCGTCGGGGCGCGGTTCAGCAGCACCGGATGCTCGCGGATGACCTCGTCCAGGATGTCCCAGACCTCGGGCTTCTCCTTCTCGACCAGCTTCTTGGCCTGCTTGACCGTGGTCGAGTAGCCCTTGGCGTCGAGGCGCGCATAGATGAACGGCTTGAACAGCTCGAGCGCCATCTTCTTCGGCAGCCCGCACTGGTGCAGCTTCATCTCCGGGCCGACGACGATGACCGAGCGGCCCGAATAGTCGACGCGCTTGCCGAGCAGGTTCTGCCGGAAGCGGCCCTGCTTGCCCTTCAGCATGTCGGCGAGCGACTTCAGCGGACGCTTGTTGGCGCCGGTGATGACGCGGCCGCGGCGGCCGTTGTCGAACAGGGCGTCGACCGATTCCTGCAGCATCCGCTTCTCGTTGCGGATGATGATGTCGGGCGCGCGCAGTTCGATCAGCCGCTTCAGGCGGTTGTTGCGGTTGATGACGCGGCGATAGAGGTCGTTCAGATCCGAGGTCGCGAAGCGGCCGCCGTCGAGCGGCACGAGCGGACGCAGATCCGGCGGGATGACCGGGATCACGGTCATCACCATCCATTCCGGCTTGTTGCCCGACTCCTGGAAGGCCTCGATGATCTTGAGGCGCTTCATCAGCTTCTTCGGCTTGAGCTCCGACGTGGTCGTCGCGATCTCATGCTTCAGGTCGGCGTTGATCTGGTCGAGATCGAGCGCGCGCAGCATCTCGCGGATCGCTTCCGCGCCGATCATCGCCGTGAAGGTGTCGGCGCCGTACTCTTCCTGAGCGCGGACATACTCTTCTTCGGTCAGCAGCTGGCGATCCTTGAGCGGGGTCAGGCCCGGCTCCAGGACGACATAGGATTCGAAGTAGAGGATGCGCTCGAGGTCCTTGAGCGGCATATCCATCAGCAGGCCGATGCGCGAGGGCAGCGACTTCAGGAACCAGATATGCGCGACCGGGGCGGCGAGCTCGATATGGCCCATACGCTCGCGCCGGACCCGTGCCAGCGTCACCTCGACGCCGCACTTCTCGCAGATCACGCCCTTGAACTTCATGCGCTTGTACTTGCCGCACAGGCACTCGTAGTCCTTGATCGGCCCGAAGATGCGGGCGCAGAACAGGCCGTCGCGCTCGGGCTTGAACGTACGGTAGTTGATCGTCTCGGGCTTCTTGATCTCGCCGAACGACCAGGATGCGATCTTCTCAGGGCTGGCGATCGAGATCTTGATCGCGTCGAACGCCTGCTGCACCGGCTGCTGGCCGAAAAGGTTCATGACCTCTTGCTTCATAGCCTGTCTCCTATGGCCGGTGGGATTTCAAGGGAAACCGCCCTGCCCGACCTTTGATCCATCGGCCGGCGGCGCCACTGCCGCCGGCATGAGTAACGAACGCCGTCGCGCCCTTGCGGACGTGACGCCTTACTCCGCTGCCTCGGCGGGGACTTCGCCCGGCTTCGGCTTGGTGTTGACAAGCTCGACATTGAGGCCGAGCGAGCGCATCTCCTTGACGAGCACGTTGAAGCTCTCGGGGATGCCGGCTTCGAAGTTGTCCTCGCCGCGCACAATCGACTCGTAGACCTTGGTGCGGCCCGCGACGTCGTCCGACTTCACCGTCAGCATCTCCTGCAGCGTGTAGGCGGCGCCGTAGGCTTCGAGCGCCCAGACCTCCATCTCGCCGAAGCGCTGGCCGCCGAACTGGGCCTTGCCGCCGAGCGGCTGCTGGGTGACCAGCGAGTACGGGCCGATCGAGCGGGCGTGGATCTTGTCGTCCACCAGGTGGTGCAGCTTCAGCATGTAGATGTAGCCCATCGTGACCTTGCGGTCGAAGGGCTCGCCGGTGCGCCCGTCATAGAGCGTCGACTGCCCGGACGAGTGCAGACCCGCCTGCTCCAGCAGCCGCTCGATGTCGGACTCCTTGGCGCCGTTGAACACCGGCGTCGCGATCGGCACGCCGCGGCGCAGGTTCTGGCCCATCTCGATCAGCTCTGCGTCGTCCATCGAGGCGATGATCTCGTTGTCCTCGTAGACGGCGTCGAAGGAGGCGCGCAGGGCCTTGGAATCATGCGCCTTGCGATAGGCGTCGATCGCCTTGCCGATCTGCTTGCCGAGACCGGCGGCAGCCCAGCCCAGATGGGTCTCCAGGATCTGGCCGACATTCATGCGCGAGGGCACGCCGAGCGGGTTCAGCACGATGTCGGCATGGGTGCCGTCCTCGAGGAACGGCATGTCCTCCGCCGGCACGATGCGCGAGACCACGCCCTTGTTGCCGTGACGGCCGGCCATCTTGTCGCCCGGCTGGATCTTGCGCTTCACCGCGACGAAGACCTTGACCATCTTCATCACGCCCGGAGGCAGCTCGTCGCCGCGCTGCAGCTTCTCGACCTTGTCGAGGAAGCGCTGCTCGAGGCGCTTCTTCGACTCATCGTACTGCTTCCGCATCGCCTCGATTTCGGTCATCAGGGCGTCGTCCGACGTGGCGAACAGCCACCACTGCGAGCGCGGGAACTCGCTCATCACCTCGCGGGTGATGACCGTGTCCTTCTTGAAGCCCTTCGGACCGGCGAGGCCGGTCTTGCCGGTCAGGATCTCGGCCAGACGCGCGAAGGTGTTGCGGTCGAGGATCGCCTGCTCGTCGTCGCGGTCCTTGGCGAGACGCTCGATCTCCTCGCGCTCGATCGCCTGGGCGCGCTCGTCCTTGTCGACGCCATGGCGGTTGAACACGCGAACCTCGACGATCGTGCCCTGGACGCCCGGCGGCACGCGCAGCGAGGTGTCGCGCACGTCCGAAGCCTTCTCGCCGAAGATGGCGCGCAGCAGCTTCTCTTCCGGGGTCATCGGGCTCTCGCCCTTCGGCGTGATCTTGCCGACGAGGATGTCGCCAGCAGCCACTTCGGCGCCGATATAGACGATGCCGGCTTCGTCGAGGTTCTTCAGCGCCTCTTCCGACACGTTCGGAATGTCGCGCGTGATTTCCTCAGGACCCAGCTTGGTGTCGCGGGCCATGACCTCGAATTCCTCGATATGGATCGAGGTGAAGATGTCTTCCGAGACGATCTTCTCCGAGAGCAGGATCGAGTCCTCGAAGTTGTAGCCGTTCCACGGCATGAACGCGACGAGCACGTTCCGGCCGAGCGCCAGCTCGCCGAACTCCGTCGACGGGCCGTCGGCGACGATGTCGCCCTTCTTGACGACGTCGCCGACGCGCACCAGGGGACGCTGCGTGATGCAGGTCGACTGGTTGGAGCGCTGGAACTTCTGCAGACGATAGATGTCGACGCCCGGCTTGGTCGGGTCCATCTCGTCCGAGGCGCGGATGACGATACGGGTCGCGTCGACCTGGTCGACGACGCCGGCGCGGCGGGCCGCGATGGCGGCGCCGGAGTCACGGGCGACCGCGGCCTCCATGCCGGTGCCGACGAAGGGCGCGTCGGCGCGAACCAGCGGCACCGCCTGGCGCTGCATGTTCGAGCCCATCAGCGCGCGGTTGGCGTCGTCGTTCTCGAGGAACGGAATCAGCGCCGCGGCGACCGAGACGACCTGCTTGGGCGAGACGTCCATGAAGTCCACCTTGTCGACCGGCACGACGATGACCTCGCCGGCGCGGCGGCAGACGATCAGGTCGTCGGTCAGGCGGCCTTCCTTGTCGACGGCGGCGTTCGCCTGGGCGACGTTGTACTTCGCCTCCTCCATCGCCGAGAGATAGATGATCTCGTCGGTCTGCTTGCCGTCGCGGATGCGCCGGTACGGGCTCTCGATGAAGCCGTACTTGTTGACGCGCGCGAAGGTGGCGAGCGAGTTGATCAGGCCGATGTTCGGACCTTCCGGCGTCTCGATCGGGCAGATGCGGCCATAATGCGTGGTGTGGACGTCGCGCACCTCGAAGCCGGCGCGCTCGCGGGTCAGGCCGCCCGGGCCGAGCGCCGAGAGACGGCGCTTGTGGGTGACCTCCGAGAGCGGGTTGGTCTGGTCCATGAACTGCGAGAGCTGCGACGAGCCGAAGAACTCGCGCACCGCGGCGGCCGCGGGCTTCGCATTGATCAGGTCCTGCGGCATCACGGTGTCGATGTCGACCGAGGACATGCGCTCCTTGATGGCGCGCTCCATGCGCAGGAGGCCCAGACGGTACTGGTTCTCCATCAGCTCGCCGACCGAGCGCACGCGCCGGTTGCCGAGATGGTCGATGTCGTCGATCTCGCCCTTGCCGTCGCGCAGGTCGACCAGCGCCTTGACGACCGCGAAGATGTCCTCCTTGCGCAGGATGCGCACGGTGTCTTCGGCGTCGAGGTCGAGACGCATGTTCATCTTGACGCGGCCGACGGCCGAGAGGTCGTAGCGCTCCGCGTCGAAGAACAGCGACTGGAACATGTTCTCGGCGGTCTCGAGCGTCGGCGGCTCGCCCGGGCGCATCACGCGGTAGATGTCGAACAGCGCCTCTTCACGGCGCGAGTTCTTGTCGACCTTGAGCGTGTTGCGGATGTAGGGGCCGACCGTGATGTGGTCGATGTCGAGCACCGGCAGCTCGTCGAAGCCGGCGTCGAGCAGCGCCTTCAGGCTCTTCTCGTCGATCTCGTCGCCGGCCTCGGCGAAGACCTCGCCGGTCTGCGGGTTGACCAGATCCTCGGCGATGTACTGGCCGTAGAGGTCCTCGTCCGTGGCGCGCAGGAACTTCAGGCCCTTCTCGGCGAGCTGGCGGGCGGTGCGCGCGACCAGCTTCTTGCCGGCCTCGATCACGACCTCGCCGGTGTCGGCGTCGATCATGTCGACGGTCGCCTTGAAGCCCTTCATGCGCTCGGCGTCGTAAGGAACGCGCCAGCCGTCCTTGTCGCGGACATAGCTCAGATGGTTGTAGAAGCGCGCGAGGATCTCCTCGCCGTCCATGCCGAGGGCGAACAGCAGCGAGGTGACCGGGATCTTACGCTTGCGGTCGATGCGGGCGTAGACGATGTCCTTGGCGTCGAACTCGATGTCGAGCCAGGAGCCGCGATAGGGGATGATGCGGGCGGCGAAGAGCAGCTTGCCCGAGGAATGGGTCTTGCCCTTGTCGTGGTCGAAGAACACGCCCGGCGAGCGGTGCATCTGCGAGACGATGACGCGCTCGGTGCCGTTGACGATGAAGGTGCCGTTGTCCGTCATGAGCGGCATCTCGCCCATGTAGACGTCCTGCTCCTTGATGTCCTTGACGGACTTGGCCTGGGTGTCCGGGTCGATATCGAACACGATCAGGCGCAGCGTCACCTTGAGCGGCGCCGAGAAGGTCATGCCGCGCTGGCGGCACTCGTCGACGTCGTATTTCGGCGGCTCGAAGGTGTACTTGACGAACTCCAGCAGCGAGGCGCCGGAGAAGTCGCCGATCGGGAACACCGACTTGAAGACCGACTGCAGGCCCTCGTCGCCGCGGCCGCCCTTGGGTTCCTCGACCATCAGGAACTGGTCGTAGGACGCCTTCTGAACCTCGATGAGGTTCGGCATCTCCGCCACTTCCTTGAGCTTGCCGAAGAACTTGCGGACGCGCCTGCGACCCTGGAGGGAAGTTACCATCATGTTCCTCGCAATCTCGGACGGCTCACCCGGGGGTCCGGGCCTTGGCGGAACGGGCCGCCGGGTGAGCCGCTCGGCGCTCATGCGCGCCGACGTTCAAACTGGATCGACCTGCATCATGGCAGGCCGGGAGCCGGATCCGATCAGGTTGGAAACCTGATCGGTGAATCCGTCTCCCAACGTTTAGATGGAGACCGCTTTTGCCGATCAGCTTGCTGCGCAAGTTGATCGGAGCGGGCTCCGAAACACGCCGCTCCGGTGACCGGAAACGACGCAACAGCCCCGGAGGCGGCGAGCCGCCCCGGGACTGTCCTTGTCGACTAGATACGGACCGGCATCAGCCGGCCCGGCTCACTTGAGCTCGACCTTCGCGCCGACGGCCTCGAGCTGCTTCTTGAGCTTCTCGGCCTCGTCCTTGGCGACGGCTTCCTTGACCGGCTTCGGAGCGGCTTCGACCAGATCCTTGGCTTCCTTGAGGCCCAGGCCGGTGATGGCGCGGACTTCCTTGATCACCTCGATCTTCTTGTCGCCGGCCGAGGCCAGGACAACGGTGAACTCGGTCTGCTCTTCAGCAGCGGCAGCGCCGGCGCCGGCGCCAGCGGCCGGGCCAGCGGCCACGGCGACGGCGGCAGCGGCGGAAACGCCCCACTTCTCTTCGAGCATCTTGGCGAGGTCAGCAGCCTCGAGAACGGTGAGCGACGAGAGTTCGTCGACGAGCTTGGCGAGATCGGCCATTGTTTAAGTTCCTGATGTAAGAGGTTCGAACGATTAACGGATGTCGGCTGCTCAGGCAGCGTCCTTGTCGGCATATGCCTGGAACACGCGCGCGAGCTTCGCAGCAGGCGCGGTCGAGAGCTGGGCGATCTTGGTCGCAGGGGCCTGCAGGAGGCCGAGCAACTTGGCGCGCAGTTCGTCGAGCGAGGGCATCGTGGCCAGGGCCTTGACACCATCGGGGTTCAGGGCGGTCTTGCCCATCGCGCCGCCGAGGATGACGAGCTTGTCGTTCTCCTTGGCGAATGCGGTGGCGACCTTCGGCGCCGCGACCGGATCGCTGGAATAGGCGATCAGGGTGGGACCCGTCAGCAGCTTGCTGATGGACGCGACGTCGGTGCCTTCAAGAGCGATCTTGGCCAGCCGGTTCTTTGCGACCTTCACGGTGGCGCCATTGGCCTTCATCTCGCGACGAAGCTTCTGGAACTGGGCCACCGTCAAGCCCGCATAGTGGGCCACGACAACGACCGACGTCTTCGAGAAGACGTCGTTCAGTGACGCGACGGCATCAGATTTTGCCGCTTTATCCACTGGGCTCTCTCCGGTAGGCGACAGGCTTTGCGACCCGCCGCCAGTTGCACGTGCCGCTCTGGAAGTGGTCGGTTGACACCGACCCCTCGCCGGAGCGACGCTCAGTGCCCTGTCCCCTGCCATGGCGTGACGCCGTGATAGGGCGAGATGGTTCGAACCTCTTTCGGCACCCTTGGGCGCCGGAAAAGTTCTTGCACCGTCTATGCAGGCCTCTTGGCGAAATTATGCCCCTTGGCCGGAGCCAAAGGCGCACCTGCAGTCTCAGACAGGACTGGATGCCTGGCCTTCGGAGATCGCTCTCCTCGACCAAGACACCCATTCTTCGATGGCGAACCATCGAAAAACGCGAAAATGGACCTCCTCGTGCCAAGCACGCGGAAGCCCCGTCACTCATGGAAACGCGGAGGAGGCTATAGACCCTCCTCCGGCTTCTGCCAAGTGGTAATCCTTACGCCGAAGCGCAAGGTGGGGCTGTGGCCGCCGCGAGAGCGGCCACCGCGCGATATCAGCCGCCGAGGACGGTGTTCGGCTCGATCTTGACGCCCGGACCCATGGTCGAGGAGATCGCGACGCGCTGGATATAGGTGCCCTTGGCGCCGGCCGGCTTCGCCTTCGAGACCGAATCGACGAAAGCCTTGATGTTCTCGCCGAGCTTGTCGGCATCGAACGAGGCCTTGCCGACGGCGGCGTGGACGATACCCGCCTTCTCGACGCGGAATTCGACCGAACCGCCCTTCGAGGCGGCGACGGCGGCGGTCAGGTCCATGGTGACCGTGCCGACGCGCGGGTTCGGCATCAGGCCGCGCGGGCCCAGCACCTTACCGAGACGGCCGACCAGGCCCATCATGTCCGGGGTCGCGATGCAGCGGTCGAAGTTGATTTCGCCCTTCTGCACGGTCTCGACCAGATCCTCGGCGCCGACGATGTCGGCACCGGCCTTCTTGGCCTCTTCGGCCTTGGCGCCGCGGGCAAAGACGGCGACGCGCAGCGTGCGGCCCGAGCCGTTCGGCAGGTTGCAGACGCCGCGGACCATCTGGTCGGCGTGACGCGGATCGACGCCGAGATTCATCGCGATCTCGACGGTCTCGTCGAACTTGGCGTTGGCGCGGGCCTTGACCATCGCGACGGCCTCGGCGAGCGGGTAGAGCTTGATGCGGTCAATGCCTTCACGGCCTTTGACGACGCGCTTTCCGACATGTGCCATTGTCAGTTCCCCCTCAGCCCACGACTTCCAGGCCCATGGAACGGGCCGAGCCACGGATCATCGCCACCGCCGAATCGACGTTGTCGCAGTTGAGATCGGCCATCTTCTTCTCGGCGATCTCCTTGAGCTGAGCGCTCGTGACCTTGCCGACATTGCCACCCTTGCCCGGGGTCTTCGAACCCGAGGTCAGGCCGGCGGCCTTCTTCAGCCAGTACGAGACCGGCGGCTGCTTCATCTCGAAGGTGAAGGAGCGGTCCTGATACGCGGTGATGATCACCGGGATCGGCATGCCCTTTTCCATCTGCGCGGTCTTCGCGTTGAAGGCCTTGCAGAATTCCATGATGTTGAGGCCGCGCTGACCGAGCGCGGGACCGATCGGCGGCGACGGATTGGCCGCGCCCGCCGGAACCTGAAGCTTCACGTAGCCCGTGATCTTCTTTGCCATGATGGCTGCTCCAGTCGTCCGCCCCGGTGCCGACCGGAACGACGACGCCCCGCCCGCGAGCTGCTATCGCTCCGGATCGGGGTGTTGCAGGGCGTGGTGCGGCGAGGAACTCCGGCTGGCGACCGGCACGCCTCCCACGCATGTGAGGGCCGCCCGATAGCACAGGACGTTGCGAGAGGGAAGCCCCTGATGGGTCCTGGCGAAGCGGGTGCCGCGTCGCAGGCGCGAGCCGACAGGCCCCTGCCGACCGGGCGCGGGATCGGCCAGCCTCTTGCCCTGGTCAAGACGGGCTACGGTCGTAACGTGTCCGGAGACCGGCCCATGATCTGCTCACCACAATGCCTGGCGCAGATGGATTGTCATGGCCCCCGATAAGAGCACGACGGCCCGCCGCCCCGCCACCGGCTTGCGCCAGTTCCTGGATCCCGAGCAGCAGCGCGACTGGATCGAAGGCAAGGCGGACCTGGCCGACGCCGAGGAGCGGTCTGAATCCCTCGAACTGCGCTTCAAATACCTCCCGCGCTTCCAGAAGCTGCTGCGTCGCCCGCAGGCGCAGGACGTTCTGGAGATACTCGCGCTCTACGGCCGGAACTGCATCCCCATCCCGCGCAGGAGCGAGCGTCACTACTGGTCGGTGTCCTGCCTTCCGTCGACATCGGATAGGCCGCTCATACGCGTGAATGCGAGCTGGATGGAGCTTTTCACGCTTTATGCGGACGGCGACGGCATTCGAGCCAGAGCCCTGGTGCATCTCTCGGACTTCACCACCGACCATTCGGCTGCGCAGGAGCGTCTGGACGGGGCGGTTCTCGAGCGCAGCGTCGAGACGCCGGACGATGTCGGCTATTTCTTCACGCGCAGCGCGGACATGTTCGGCATCAATGTACGAGGCGCCGCCTCGATCCGCCGGTTCCTAGCAAAGCGCCGCGTGCTCGGCGCCATTCGGACCTTCAACCTGACGCATATGAACAGGGGTCGGAACGCCTACCAGGCGAGTCACTGCTACAGCCTGGCGGACCATATGCTCGCAAACTTGAGTTGATGCAGGCTCAGTCGGCCTTGGCGTCCCGGGTCAGGTAGTCGCCGAGCGCCACGCCGATATGGACGACGACAAGCGCGATCAGGCCGAAGGCGAGCCAGGCATGGCTCGTCAGCAGCAAATCGGCATGACCCGCCTCAGGCGACCAGATCTCCGGAAGGGAGAGACCGAAGAGCAGCTGCCGTGCCCCGAAGCTGGAGGCGCCGGCCCAGCCCAGCAACGGCACGACCAGCAAGCCGAGATAGAGCAGCGCATGCACCGGCCGGCTCGCCGCACCCTTCTGCCAGCGGCCGGAGAGGTGCGCGAACAGGCGGTAGCCGATGCGGACCAGGATAAGGCAGAGCAGGAGGGCGCCGGTGGTCTTGTGGGCGAGATAGAGCAGATCGGCGACATGGCCTTCGCCGAGCTGCTTCATCATCACGCCGGTGCCGAACAGGCCAAGCACCAGCGCCGCGGTCAGCCAGTGCAGCGCCTGGGCGATGACCGGCAGGGACGGCGCAGCCACCGCCTTCGTCACGCCTTCGGGAATCGTCATGCTCATGCGCCCACCAGCTCCCTGCGCGTGATGAAGCCGTCGACCGCCTGCCGCAGCTCCGCGGCCTGCCGGTCGAGATCGGCCGAAGCCGCAGTGACCGAACCGGCGGTCTGGCGCCAGCTCGCCAGCGTGCCGGCAAGCTGCTCGACCTGCTCGGCGACGAGCCTGACATCCCCTGCGGTCCGCATCGTCGCCTCGCTGATCGAGCGCGAGCCGACATCCTGGCGCGCCGTGAGTTCGGCGATCGAGAGCGCCGCCTTGTCGACTTTCTCGACCGAGGTCACCAGCGCGCCGACGCGCATGGTGATGCGCTGGGCCGCGATGTTGATCTGATCCAGCCCCTTGCGGACATCGTCGGTCGCCTCGGCGGTGCGGTTCGCCAGCTGTTTCACCTCGCCTGCGACGACGGCGAAGCCCCTGCCCGCCTCGCCGGCTCGCGCCGCCTCGATGGTGGCGTTCAGCGCCAGCAGATTGGTCTGGCTGGCGACGGCTCCGATGACGTCGATCACCTGCACGATCTTGCCGACCGCCTCGCACAGGACCACCGTGTCGGCGGTGGCCTCGTCGACCAGCGCCTTCGCTGCATCGGCGACGTCGGAGGTGCGCTGGGCCTCGCTGGCCGCCGTGGCGAGCAGCGACGAAACCTCGCTGATCGCGCCGGCGACATGATCGACATGGCCCGAGACGCGCTGCGTCGACTGCGTCGCCGCCCCGGCTCGCTCGTCGACCACGCCGGAGAGCTGCGCGAATTCCCCGGCTGCCTGGGACAGGCGGGAGCCGTGCTGCTCCAGAGCCTGGGCGATCAGGGCGATCCGCTCCTGGAAAGCGGCATTGCGCGCCTGGGCGGCCTCCTGCCGCGCGACTTCGCCCGACAGCGCGCTCAGCCGCGCCCGGGCGGCTTCCTGCTCGGCCGCCTGCCCATGCAG
Organism: Allobosea eneae; assembly: GCF_042657265.1. NCBI lineage: Bacteria > Pseudomonadati > Pseudomonadota > Alphaproteobacteria > Hyphomicrobiales > Alloboseaceae > Allobosea > Allobosea eneae. The sequence continues at coordinate 3,553 of NZ_JBHSLW010000141.1, read as the reverse complement.
ATGCGCCAGCAATGCCTGGCCAAGCATGCCGATCTCGTCACGCCGCATGGCGAGCTTGTCGAGTTCGCCATCCTGTTGCCGGCTTTTCGTCAGGGCCCGCGCCATGCCGGTGATCGGGCGGACCAGCCAGCGATGCTCCAGCACGACGATGAAAATCAGGCTGAACAACCCGAGCAGCGACAACAGGACCTTGTTCTGATGCGCGCTCTCGACATGGTGCGACAGGCTGGCGCTCAGCCGGCCGATCTCCTCGCCGAGCCCGCGCCGCAAGGCCGAGCGCTTGTCGGCGATCACCCTGAGCTCGGCCCGGGCGGTGGCGATGTCCGGGGCCTCGCGCATCGCCAGGGCGCGCCCCGCGATCGTCAGCGCATCGACCTCCAGCTTACCGCCCAACCGGCTGGCGATGTCCTCGGCGCCGATCGCGAGCACTTCGAGGTCGGAAGGCTCAGCCCGCATGCCGGAGAAAATCGCGACACTGATGCGCTCGAAGACCATCGTCGTCGCTTCGAGGCGTTGGGCGAGATCGCTCTGGGCTGCCAAGGCCTGCGTGAAGCGATGGAGCTTGCGCGAACCGACCAGCTCGGCCGCGACATAAAGGCAGGAGAGCGCGCCGAGCAGCACGCCCCACAGCGCCAAACGCTGTCCGACCGTCGCCTTGAATGTTCTGGGAAACATGCCCGCCTGCGTCGATAGTAGGCGGGATAATGTCACACACGCCTGAAGGAGGCGTTAACTACGTCGTTCACGCAAAAAGGGTGCCGTCTCCGGCACCCCTTGGCATTGTCTCGCCCCGTGTCGAGCCTCAGAGCTTCTCGACCTGGCCGTATTCCAGCTCGACCGGCGTGGCGCGGCCGAAGATCGAGACCGCGACCTTGAGGCGGGCGCGGGCGTGGTCGACATCCTCGACGACGCCGTTGAACGAGGCGAACGGACCGTCGGCGACCTTCACCTGCTCGCCGACCTCGAACACCACCGTCGGCTTCGGCCGCTCGATGCCCTCGGCGACCTGGCCCTTGATCCGCATCGCCTCGTGCTCGGGGATGGGCATCGGCTTCGCCTTGTCGGCGCCGAGAAAGCCGGTGACCTTGGGCGTGTTCTTGATGAGGTGGTAGACCTCGTCGGTCATCTCGCACTTCACCAGGACATAGCCCGGGAAGAACTTGCGCTCGGTGTCGACCTTGCGGCCGCGGCGGACCTCGACGACCTTCTCGGTCGGAACCAGCACTTCATCGAACTTGTCGGAGAGGTTGCGCTGCGCGGCCTGATCCTTGATCGACTGCGCGACCTTGTTCTCGAAGTTGGAATAGGCGTGGACGATATACCAGCGGGTGCTCACGTTCGTATGCTTTCGTTCAACGCGCGCCGAGGATGAGGGCGAGCCCCCAGCGGATGACCGTGTCGGTGAAGAGGAAGAACAGGCTCGACACCAGCACCATCAACAGCACGAGACCGGTGGTGATCAGCGTCTCGCGGCGCGAAGGCCAGGTCACCTTGTTGGCTTCGCTGCGCACTTCCTGCAGGAACTGGAAGGGATTGGTCTTCGCCATCGGGCTCGTCACCTCGGTTCCGGATCGACGCTTCAGCGCGGCGATTCGGTGGTCCTGAAAGATTCGCGGCGCGGGGCTCAGGGAGCCGCGCGCCGACGTTAAGCGCTTCTTACAACGCGATTGCCCGCTCGCCAAGCGGTTTTGACTCAGGCCCTGCTCAGGGCTTCTCCGCGGCGATCAGCAGGAAGGCCGGGCGCTCGCGCTCCCTCGCCCAGTCCGGCTCGGCGGCGATCTGCTGGGGCGTCGGCCCCCATTCCTCGACATGCCGCAGTCTCAGGCCGAGCCCGAGCAGCAGGTTGAGATAGCTCGCCAGCATGCGGTGCTGCTTCACCACCCCATCGGCGAGCCAGTCGGTGACCCGCCTGCCCTCGTCGAGATAGGCGCCGACCGGCCAGACCGGCAGGCCCGATTCATCCACGGCCCATGTCTGGTGGCGCGGCGCCGTCATGATCGGATGCTCGACCGAGAAGACGAAGCGCCCGCCCGGCTTCAGTGCTCGGGCGACGCGATCGAGTACGGCGGGAAGGTCGACGAGATAATGGAAGGCGAGCGAGGAATAGACCAGGTCGAAATGCCCGGTCGCTGGCTCGTAGCTCTCGATATCGGCCTGCACATAGCGGACGTTCGTCGCGGAGGTCTCCGCCCGCGCTCGCGCCAGCATGCGCTCGGAGACGTCGACGCCGACGACCTCGGCCGCGCCCTCGCCGGCCACGAAACGACAGAACCAGCCGAAGCCGCAACCGAGATCAAGGACGCTCGCCCCTGCGAGCGGCGGCAGCAGCGCCCGCAGCACCGGCCATTCCGGCGCGCCGTCGAGCCCGCGGAGCGAGCGCGGCAACTGGCTGTAGTTCTGGAAGAAGCCGGCGTCGTCGTAGATGTTCTGGGTCATCTCGAATCTGACGGACGGCTGGCAGGGGCGGCAGGGCTCGAACCTGCGACACCCGGTTTTGGAGACCGGTACTCTACCAACTGAGCTACACCCCTGTAGCGCCGGTTGCTTAGCCTGAACCCCGTCGGCTTTTCAAGTCGAAATCGTCACGGCGGCGACGGAAGTTGACTCAGTTCGTCAGCCCGCTGCGCCAAGCCCTTGGCGCAGTGGGACATCGCGTCTCGCAGCGAGCACGAAAGTCTGTGCGCAACGAAAAAGGGCGGCGTTGCCGCCGCCCTTCCCCAGTTTCGGATTGTGCCGAAGCTTACGCGATGATGCTGGCGACGACGCCGGCGCCGCAAAGTTTGCGGTTTCCGCGAACGTCGTTGTCGCTTCGATCACGCGATGATCGAAGCAACGACGCCTGCTCCAACCGTGCGTCCGCCTTCGCGGATGGCGAAGCGCAGCTTCTCCTCCATCGCGATCGGCACGATCAGGTGCACTTCCATGGCGATGTTGTCGCCCGGCATCACCATCTCCGTGCCCTCGGGCAGGTGCACCACGCCGGTCACGTCCGTCGTGCGGAAGTAGAACTGCGGGCGGTAGTTGGTGAAGAACGGCGTGTGGCGACCGCCCTCCTCCTTGGTCAGGATGTAGGCCTCGGCCTTGAACTTGGTGTGCGGCTTCACCGAGCCCGGCTTGCACAGCACCTGGCCGCGCTCGACGTCCTCGCGCTTGGTGCCGCGCAGCAGCGCGCCGATGTTGTCGCCCGCCTGGCCCTGGTCGAGCAGCTTGCGGAACATCTCGACGCCGGTCACCGTCGTCTTCACCGTGTCCTTCAGGCCGACGATCTCGATTTCCTCGCCGACCTTGACGATGCCGCGCTCGACGCGGCCGGTCACCACCGTGCCGCGGCCCGAGATCGAGAACACGTCCTCGACCGGCATCAGGAACGGCTGGTCGATCGGGCGCTCCGGCTGCGGGATGTAGTCGTCGACCGTCTTCATCAGCGCGATCACCGCGTCATGCCCGATCTCCGGGGTGACGCCGTCCAGCGCCGCCTTGGCCGAGCCCTTGGTGATCGGGATGTCGTCGCCCGGGAAGTCGTACTTCGACAGAAGCTCGCGGATCTCCATCT
>NZ_JBHSLW010000140.1:0-596 GCF_042657265.1 Allobosea eneae | reverse complement strand
CCGCCCTGGCCGGATAATTCTCGGAATCCCGACCGGTTAATTCTCGGAACAGTGGCCGGTTAATTATTGGATTACCCGGCCGGTCGCGTCGGAATCTGCACCAACACGGTCATCCGCCGTCGTCGACCGCCTTCAGGTCGTTCGATTAGGACCTCCTGACGGTGCTTTGACATGTCGATCGCTACAAGCACGGCGCCGGTGGGAGTAGAAAAGCGCTTGGTCATGGTCGGCCTCGCTCCAAAGTGTTGTCTCGACAACCTCACTTTAGAGACCTGCTGGTCGGCCATGACCGCCGTGACGGCACGCTGCGCTACGCAAGGCTTCACGCGCCGTCAGCCGACGGTTGAGCCCCTTCCCAATGTGCTACGGCACCGAGTTCACCTCGATGGCGATTCTGCGCTGGTGCCAGGAGACCGGCGTCGAGTGGCACTACATCGCCCCCGGCAAGCCAACGCAGAATGCCTTCGTCGAGAGCTTCAACGGACGCTTCCGGGATGAGTGCCTTCTGTAATCGGGGCTTGGGCGTCAAGCACGAACCGTGGTGCGCCGGCATGGGGTCACGCTTCTGTCCGCGGTCGCTGTGCGCCGCACGATGG
>NZ_JBHSLW010000139.1:0-75600 GCF_042657265.1 Allobosea eneae | reverse complement strand
AGTGGCTGGGGTCCACATCGCTCGCTCCAAGATGGCCTGAACAACCCCTTGGAATCACGAGTGCCCCAGTCGCTCAACCCTTTCGGGACGGGCTCTTAGACCGCGCGCCATGTCGACCGATGATTTCCTCGCCCGCTTCGGCGCCGCCGGCCAGCGCCAGCCCGATCCCGTCGCCGCCGCCCAGCAGGCGATGCGCAATCCCCTGCCCAAGCGCTTCTACGAGAAGGCGGGCGTGCTGGAGCGTGACGGATTGTTCCATGTCGCGCTCGACGGCCGCACCGCCCGCACCCCGGCCCGCAAGCCGCTCGCCGTCGCCTCGCGAGCCGTCGCCGAAACGCTGGCGGCGGAATGGGAGGCCCAGACCGGTGAGATCGACCCGTCGCGGATGCCGCTGACGCGGCTGGTCAATTCGGCCCTCGACGGCGTTGCCGATCAGCACGAGGCGGTTCGCGCCGAGATCGTCCGCTATGCCGGCAGCGATGCGCTCTGCTATCGCGCCGGCGAGCCCGAAGCGCTGGTCGAGCGGCAGGATGCGGTCTGGAACCCGCTGATCGCGGCGCTCGAAAACCGTATCGGCGGCCGCTTCGTCATGGCGCAGGGCGTCGTCTTCGCGCAGCAGCCGCAGACCGTGCTCGACGCCGTGGCCAAGCGCGTCGCCACGATCACCTCCCCGGTCGCCCTCGCCGGCGCGCACAACGTCATGACGCTGACCGGCTCGACGATTCTGATGCTGGCGCTGGCCGAGGGCCTGATCGACGCCGAGGCCGCCTGGGCCGCCGCCCATCTCGACGAGGACTACCAGATCGGGATCTGGGGCCAGGACGAGGAAGCGGCCGAGCGCCGCGCCATCCGCCGCAAGGAGTACGACGCCGCCGTGCTGCTGCTGACGAAGGGCTAGAGGCGATGATCCCGGGCGCGCCCAAGGCCGACAACCCGGAAGACTACATAGCCCAGCTCGACGGCTGGCGGCTCGCCGCGGTCGAGGCCCTGCGCGCCGTGGTGAAGGCCGCCGCTCCGCTCGACGAGCGGATCAAGTGGACGCATCTGGTCTATTTCTCGAACGGGCCTGCGCTGCTGATCCGGGCCGAGGCCGAGCGCGTGCTCTTCGGCTTCTGGCGCGGCAAGCGCCTGCGCCATATCGAGCCGCGGCTGAAGCCGGGCGGCAAGTTCGAGCTCGCGACCATGGTGCTGCGCGCGGGCGATGCGGTCGATACCAAGATTGCGACCGAGCTCGTGCGCGCCGCGGTCGCTCTCAACCGCGAGCTTGGCGACCCGAGCAAGCCGAGCGCCTGACGGTCTGCCCGGCCAAAGTCGCTCTGCTCATTTCATGTCATCCCGGACAAGCCGCGAAGCGGCGCCGATCCGGGACCCATGCCTGAGCCTTTCCGAGAGAGGTTCCGGAATGGGTCCCGGGTCTTCGCTTTGCTACGCCCGGGACGACTCGCGTACGGGAAAAGGTCCCAAACAGCATCCCGCAAATACCTCATGCCTCCACTGCCGGAGCCTCGGTCAGCACGCGGTCGATCAGCCCCCAGTCCTTACCTTCCTCGGCGGTCATGAAGCGGTCGCGGTCGAGCGTGCGCTCGACCTCCTCCTCGCTGCGCCCGCAATGCTCGGCATAGAGCCGGATCATCCGCCGCTTGGTCTTCTGGATCTCCTCGGCATGGATCAGGATATCGGACGCCTGCCCCTGCGCCCCGCCGAGCGGCTGGTGGACATGCAGGCTGGCATTGGGCAAGGCCGCGCGCTCGCCCGGCTCGCCCGCCATCAGGAGGAAGGAGCCCATGGAGCGGGCCGTACCCATGCAGAGCGTATGCACCGGCGAGCGGATGTACTGCATCGTGTCGTAGATCGCGAGGCCGCTGGTGACCACGCCGCCCGGCGAGTTGATGTAGAAGTGGACCGGCCGCTTCGGGTTCTCGGCCTCCAGGAACAGCAATTGCGCGCAGACCAGCGCGGCGCTGGCATCGTTGACCTCGCCGTTCAGGAAGACGATCCGCTCGCGCAGCAGGCGCGAGTAGATGTCGAAGGAGCGTTCCCCGCGCGTCGACTGTTCGACGACCATGGGGACGAGCTGCATCGTGCCGTGCATCGACGACCTCCTCAATTCCGGATTGTTGATGGTGCTTGCGGACTGAGCCCGCACCGTCAGGCGGCGCGCAGCATCAGCTTCTGGTTGCTGTTCGCAGGTGCCGGCGACGCGCTCAGCCGCGTATCGGTCAGGCTCTGGACGATCCGCAGCTCGGTCCCGCCGTCGTTCGGCGCGAGCTGGAAGGTCACGACGCTCTCGAGGAAGGGCGGCTCGTCCTCCCTCAAGCGGTAGCGCAGCTCTTGGCCCGGCACGCTGGACAACGCCTCGACCTGCGCCGGCAGCCAGCGCTCGCGGAAGGCGGGAATGCTGAGCGCCCGCCAGACCTTCTCGGGCGGCGCATCGAGCTGATATGCGAACACCAGCTCCTTGGTGCGCTCCCGCGCCTCGCTCTCGCTCATTGGTCCATGTCCCGCAGCAGATCCTTGAGGGCATCGATGCGCGCCGGCCAGTAGGCCCGGTATTTCGCCAGCCATTGCGCGATCAGGGCAAGCCCGTCCGGGTCGACCTCGTAATTGACGAAGCGCCCCTGCCGTTCCTCGCGCACCAGCCCGGCGGTCCGCAGCACGGCGAGGTGCTGCGACATCGCCGGCTGGCTGATCACCATGCCCTCGCGCAAGGCGCTGGCGTTCATGCCGCCGACAGCGAGCTTCTCGAAGATCGCCCGGCGGGTCGGATCGGCCAGCGCCTTGAAGATGTCCTGCTCCATGTCAAACACATAAGCATATACTTATTTCATTCGCAAGCGGCTGACGAAAGCGCCTGTCAGCTCACCAGAATGGGGTAGAGCGAAGCAGCCAGCAGCAGCCCCATCACGACGTTGAACGCGCGCTGCCGCACCGGATCGGAGAGCAGGCCGCGCAGCAGCGTGCCGCCGATGGCCCAGACGGCGATGCAGGGCCCGTTCACCAGCGCATAGGCGATCACGACGATCGCGAGATTGAGGAAGTAGCCCTCCGTCGGCGTGTAGGACGCAACCGCTCCGACCGCCATGATCCAGGCCTTGGGGTTGACCCACTGGAACGCCGCGGCCGCCGGAAAGCTGAGCGGCGCCGCCGCCTTTGCGCCGGGCTCCAGCGGCGCCGAACGCGCGATCTTCCAGGCGAGATAAAGAAGATAGGCGCTGCCCGCATAGCGCAGGATGTCGTGCAGGACAGGGATCGCGCTGAACAGGCCCCCTAGCCCGAGGCCGACCGCCAGGACGAGGCCGGAGAAGCCGAGATTGATCCCCAGCAGCAGCGGCAGGCTGGCACGAAAACCGTGATTGGCGCCGGAGGCGAGCAGCAGCGTGTTGTTCGGCCCTGGCGTGATCGAGGTCACGAAGGCATAGCCGATGAAGGCGAGCAGCAATTGCGGTGTCATGTCCGGTCCAGCGTTGGGAAACGTCGCGCCGGTGATTGTGGATGTGACACTTCTTGCATAGAGTGAAAAGTGTCCCGTGACGCAATTTGTTAGGTCACATGCTCCTCGCTTCACCCTGGCAACCGCGCCTCGCGGAGGGCCGTGGCTCGGCCAGCGAAAGGCTGGTCGAAGCTCTCGCTCGCGATATCGCCGACGGCTCGCTGCCGTCGGGTGCGCGCCTGCCGGCCCACCGTCCCCTCGCCTGGCAGCTCGATATCGGCATCGGCACGGTGACCAAGGCCTATGCCCAGCTCGAACGTCGCGGCCTGGTGCGTAGCGTCCGCGGCCGCGGCATGTTCGTCGCCGGCTTGCCCCGAGCGGCCGGTCGCACGATCGATCTCAGCGTGAACGTGCCCCCGCAGCAGCTGAGCGACCGCCTGCTCGCCGCCAGCCTGTCCGACCTCGCAAGGCGGCTCGATGCCGACAGCTTCGGAGCCTATGCCGCGCCCGCCGGCAGGCTCGACCATCGTGCTCTGCTGGCCCGCTGGCTTGCGCCGACAGGCATTGCCGCTGCCCCCGAGCGGCTGCTGATCTGCCACGGAGCCCAGCATGCCCTGGCGATCGCATTCGCGATCACCTGTGGGCCGGACACCGAATTGCTGACGGAGGCGCTGAGCTATCCCGGGGCGATCGCCCTGGCCCGCCGGCGCGGCCTGCGCCTGACCGGCCTCGCCATCGACGAGCAGGGCCTCGTCCCGCAGGCGCTCGACAAGGCCTTGCATGAGGCGAAAACGGCTGGGCGGCGCGCCGTGCTCTACATCACGCCGACCCTGCACAATCCGACCACGGCGACGATGAGCGAAGTCCGGCGCCGCGATATCGCAAAACTCTGCCGCGCCCATGATGCGGTGATCGTCGAGGACGATATTCACGCCGCCCTGGCCGAGCCGGGCACGATCGCGATCGCCGCGCTCGCGCCGGAGCGGACGCTGCATGTCGCCGGCCTGTCGAAGGTGCTGAGTCCGGGCCTGCGCATCGGCTCGCTGTTCGTCCCAGAGCCCTGGCTGGCGCCTGCCCTCGCCGAACTTGCCGCGACCTGCACCATGGCATCCCTGCTCTCCTGCCTGATCATGGAGCGCTGGCTCAGCGAGGACACTGCAGCGTCGGTCACGCGCTCGATTCGCGAGGAGGCGAGCCGTCGCGTCGCCCTGGCGCGCGAGCTTCTGCCGCCCGGGACCGCGTTGAGCTCGGGCAATGGCTTCCATGTCTGGCTGCCGATGGCACCGGAGCGGGCCACGGCGCTGCCGGCGCGCGCCGCCGCCTTGGGCATCCTCCTGCCGGCTCCCGAGATTTTCCTGGCCGATGCGCAGGCACCGTCATGGGGCGTGCGGCTCAGTCTCGGCGGCCCGAAGCTCGACAGGCTGCAGGATGCACTCGCGGGCCTGCGCACCCTGCTTCTCGATGGCGACAGCGGCCCGCAGAGCCGGGCGATGCCGTGACCGCCACCGCGGTGCACAAAACGCCAGCCGCATGCTGCGAAGGCCGCAATGGACTTCGCCCGCAGCGCCGCTTAAGCGGGAACAGGACCTTTAAAGACTGCGCCCCGGGAGGCTCTTGATGAAGGACATTCTCGAACAGCTTGAGGACCGGCGCGCGGGCGCTCGCCTCGGCGGCGGCGAAAAGCGCATCGCGGCGCAGCACAAGCGCGGCAAGCTCACGGCCCGCGAGCGCATCGAGCTGCTGCTCGACAAGGACTCCTTCGAGGAATTCGATATGTTCGTGCAGCACCGCGCCGTCGATTTCGGCATGGACAAGGCCGAGAAGATCCCCGGCGACGGCGTCGTCACCGGCTGGGGCACGGTCAATGGCCGCACCGTCTTCGTCTTCTCCAAGGACTTCACCGTCTTCGGCGGCTCGCTCTCCGAGACCCACGCCCAGAAGATCATCAAGATCCAGGACATGGCGCTGAAGATGCGCGCGCCGATCGTCGGCCTGTTCGACGCCGGCGGCGCCCGCATCCAGGAGGGCGTCGCGGCGCTCGGCGGCTATGGCGAGGTCTTCAAGCGGAACGTGCAGGCTTCGGGCGTCATCCCGCAGATCTCGGTGATCATGGGTCCCTGCGCCGGCGGCGACGTCTATTCACCGGCGATGACCGACTTCATCTTCATGGTCCGTGACACCAGCTATATGTTCGTCACCGGCCCCGAGGTGGTGAAGACCGTCACCAACGAGACCGTGACCTCCGAAGAGCTGGGGGGCGCCAAGGTCCACACCAGCAAATCCTCGGTCGCCGACGGCTCATTCGAGAACGATGTCGAGGCGCTCTTGCAGGTGCGCCGCCTGATCGACTTCCTGCCGGCCAACAATACGGTCGGCGTGCCGGAATGGCCGAGCTTCGACGTGCCTGATCGCGTCGACATGAGCCTGGACACGCTGGTCCCGGACAATCCGAACAAGCCATACGACATCAAGGAATTGATCCTGAAGGTCGTCGACGAGAGCGATTTCTTCGAGATCCAGGAGTCTTACGCCAAGAACATCGTCACCGGCTTCGCCCGGATCGAGGGCCGCACCGTCGGCATCGTCGCCAACCAGCCGATGGTGCTGGCCGGCGTGCTCGATTCCGACGCCAGCCGCAAGGGCGCCCGCTTCGTGCGCTATTGCGACGCCTTCGAGATCCCGATCGTCACCCTGGTCGACGTTCCCGGCTTCCTGCCCGGTACGGCGCAGGAATATGGCGGCCTGATCAAGCACGGTGCCAAGCTGCTCTTCGCCTATTCGGAGTGCACCGTGCCGCTGGTCACGATCATCACGCGCAAGGCCTTCGGCGGCGCCTATGACGTGATGGCCTCCAAGCATATCGGCGCCGACGTCAACTATGCCTGGCCGACGGCGCAGATCGCGGTGATGGGCGCCAAGGGCGCGGTCGAGATCATCTTCCGCGGCGGCGACGCCGAGACGATCGCGCGCCAGACCAAGGAATATGAAGACCGCTTCATGAGCCCCTTCGTTGCGGCCGAGCGCGGCTATATCGACGAGGTGATCATGCCGCATTCGACGCGCCGCCGGATCGCCCGCGCCCTCGCTATGCTGCGCACCAAGAGCGTCGAGCGTCCCTGGCGCAAGCACGACAACATCCCGCTCTGAGCGGAAGTCGGGCGCCGGGGCCGCTTCACATCAGCCCCGGCAAACCGAAGCTGATCACCGCTCAGGCGGCTGCAAACGGGTTGAGGAGCGGGACGTTCAGCCCCTCGAAATCGCGGGTGTTACGCGTGACCACCGTCAACCCGTGGACGGAGGCGGTTGCTGCGATCATCGCGTCCTCGATGATCTTACCTGACTTTCGGTGCATCAGCCTTGCCCAAGCGCGAAAGACGTCGGCATTCATGTCGAGGACGTTGTAGGTCTGTGCGACCTGATCCAGCCAAGCCTCGATCTCCGCCGCCTTGGCAACGTCTTGCTCACGAGTCATCTCGATACCGGCCTGTATCTCGCCGATGGTGACCGCAGAGAGATGCAGGTCGGCATCGGCCACGCCGTCCAACCAAGCCAGCACGGCGCCATGCGGCCGCAGGCGGCGCAGTTCGGAGACGACATTGGTATCGAGGAGATACATGTTTCACACCAGCTCCCCGGGCTCGCGCCGGCGGAGCCGGCCACGCCTGGGCAAATCCAGATCGACCCGAGCCTCGTCCGCGAGCAACAAGTCCTTCAATGTCGGCTTCGCACTTCGCCGAAGCCGCTCCCACTCCTTCAGCGGGACCAAAACGGCGGCGTCAGCACCTCGCTTGCTGACAATCTGGGGGCCTTCTTTGAGACAGGTCTCGAGCAACTCGCTGAAGCGCGCCTTCGCATCCTGCACCGGCCAGCTCTTCATCCCGCCCTCCACGCCCAAATCAACCTAGTCAGATAACTAGTCTTTTATAGCCGCTGCGCAAGCGCCTCACATCAGTCCCGGCAGCTCCGCGGCCAGCGCGTCGATGGCGACGCGCACCTTCGGCGGCAGGTGCGGCGTCTGCAGCCAAAGCGCGTGAACGTCATAGGGTAGTCGCCCCTCGCCCGGCAGCAATTCGACGAGCGCGCCGGCTGTCAGGCGTTCGCGCACCAGCCAGGACGGCAGCCAGGCGAGCCCCATGCCGATCACGGCCGCATCGGCGATCGCCTCGAGATCGTCGAACCGCAAGCGGTGCCGCGGCATCACCTCCGCCGCCGGGCCATCCTCGCGAGGGAACAGCCAGGGACGCACGCCACCGGAACGGCGATAAATCAGCGCGTCATGCTCCGCGAGATCGGCGAGCTGCGCCGGGCTGCCGTGAGCTTCGAGATAGGACGGCGCGGCGCAGACGATCATGCGCTGGCGGGCGATACGGCGCATCACGAGATTGGCCGCATCGTGCAGCTCACCGGTGCGGATGGCGAGGTCGTGCCCGCCTTCGGCCAGATCGACGAAGCCGTCGCCGAAGGATAGATCGAGCTCAAGCTGCGGGTGCCGGCGCGCCAGATCGAGCAGGATCGGCATGACGCAGCACCGGCCGAACAGCACCGGCAGCGCCACCCGCAGCCTGCCGCGCGGCTCGCCGAACTGGTCGGCAGCAAGCGCATCGGCCGCCTCCGCCTCGGCGAGGACGGTCCTGCAGCGCTCGTAATAGGCCCGGCCGAACTCGGTCAGACTCTGCCGCCGCGTCGTCCGGTTGAGCAGGCGCACGCCCAGCCGCTCCTCGAGGAAGCGGACATGCTTGCCGACCATCGGCGCGGAGAGGCCGAGCGCCGCGGCCGCCGCGGCGAAGGAGCCGAGATCGACCGCCCTGACGAAGACGGCCATGCTGGTGAGACGATCCATCATCCGAAATCAACGGTTCCGATTATCGGTCATGGAGCGCAATTTATCGCAGGATGGCACGCTGCCATAGCTCATTCATTCGCTCTGTTTTGGAGTCACGAGCATGGCCCGCACGATCCGCTTTCACCGCCATGGCGGCCCCGAGGTCCTCACCATCGAGGATATCGACGTCCCGCCGGCCGGCCCCGGCGAGGTCCGCATCCGGACCAAGGCGCTCGGCCTCAACCGGGCCGAAGCGCTTTTCCGCTCTGGGAGCTATATCGAGCAGGCGCGGTTTCCATCCGGCATCGGTCTCGAAGCCGCGGGCCTGATCGAGAGCGTCGGGGAAGGCGTCGAAGACTTTTCGGCCGGCGATGCCGTCAGCCTGGTGCCGCCGCGCTCGATGGTGCGCTGGCCGGTGCATGGCGAGTTCGCCATCGCCCCGGCCAAGCTGGCGGTCAAACACCCGCCGACGCTGAGCTGGGAAGCGGCAGCGGCGAGCTGGATGCAGTATCTCACCGCATATGGCGCGCTGATCGACATCGCTCGTCTCAGCAAAGGCGAGCCCGTCGTCATCACCGCGGCTTCAAGCAGCGTCGGCCTCGCCGCCATCCAGATCGCCAACCGGGTCGACGCGATCCCGATCGCGGTGACGCGGACCTCGCGGAAGGCGCAGGCGCTGCACGAGGCCGGCGCCGCCCATGTCATTGCCTCGGCCGACGAGGACCTCGAAGCCAGGCTATGGAAGATCGCTGGCGAGGACGGCGTCAGGGTCGTATTCGACGCGGTCGGCGGCCTGGCCTTCCTGCCGCTGACCGCGGCGATGGCGCGCGGTGGCATCCTGTTCGAGTATGGCGGTCTCAGCCCGGAAGCCACGCCCTTCCCGCTCTTCAATGTGCTGAGCAAGAGCCTGACGCTGCGCGGCTATCTCGTCCACGAGATCATCGGCGACCCTAAGCGCCTCGCCGCCGCCAAGGCGTTCATCCTCGACGGCCTTGGCGATGGCTCGCTGAAGCCGATCATCGCCCGCACATTCCCGTTCGAGGCGATTGTCGAGGCGCATCGCTACCTCGAATCGAACGAGCAGTTCGGCAAGGTCGTGGTGACGCTTTGAGGGCCTGAATCCTCAATTAATTAGACCTTGACATCAACCACCGGTGTCATCCCGGACAAGCGGCGTAGCCGCGCCGATCCGGGATCCATTCCGGAGCCCTTCCGATAGAGGTTCCGGAATGGGTCCCGGGTCTCCCTGCGGTCGCCCGGGACGACTCGCGTTCTTTTTTGCGAACTCCAGACCCCTCTCAACCCCAGCGCCGGAACACCACGCTGGCATTGACGCCGCCGAAGCCGAAGCCGTTCGAGATGGCGTGCTCCATCGCCATCGGTCTCGCCGCCTTCGCCACGAGGTCGAGCCCGGCGGCATCCTCGTCCGGGTTCTCGAGATTGAGCGTCGGCGGCGCGATCTGGTCACGCAGCGCAAGAATGGTGAAGACCGCCTCCAGCCCGCCGGCCGCGCCGAGCAGATGGCCTGTCGCCGATTTCGTCGCACTGATCGCGATGCCGGCTTCGCTACCGAACACGGCCTTGATCGCGGCGAGTTCGCCGCGATCGCCGACCGGCGTCGAGGTCGAATGGGCGTTGAGGTGGGCGACATCGCCGGGCTTCAGGCCGGCCTGCTTCAGCGCCGTCTCCATCGCCCGGCGCGCGCCCGAACCATCCTCGGGGCCGGAGGTGATGTGATAGGCGTCGGCGCTGGTGCCGTAGCCGGTCAGTTCGGCCAGAATCGTCGCGCCGCGCGCCTGCGCATGCTCCAGCGCCTCGATCACCAGGATGCCGGCGCCCTCGCCCATGACGAAGCCGTCGCGGTCGCGGTCGAAGGGGCGCGAGGCCTTCTGCGGCTCGTCGTTGAAGCCGGTCGACAGCGCCCGCGCCGCGGCGAAGCCGCCGAGCGCGACGAGATCGACGCAGGCCTCGCTGCCGCCGCAGAGCGCGATGTCGACCTCGCCGGCCCGGATCAGCCGCGCGGCATCGCCGATCGCCTGGACGCCGGCGGCGCAGGCGGTGACGGGCGCGCCGATCGGCCCCTTGAAGCCATGATCGATCGAGACATGGCCGGCCGCGAGATTGACCAGGAAGGACGGCACGGTGAAGGGCGAGAGCCGGCGTACGCCGCGCTGATCGGTCGTCCGCACCGCCTCAGCGATCGCCGGAAAGCCGCCGATGCCCGAAGCGATCACGGTCGCGGTGCGCTCCCGTTCGGCTTCGTCCTGCGGCTGCCAACGGGCCTGTGCCAGCGCCTCCTTGGCCGCGACCAGCGCGAACTGGATGAAGCGATCCATCTTGCGCTGGTCCTTCGGCGCGATCGCGACGTCGGGATCGAAGCCGCCCTGATTGTCCTCGGCCTTGCCAGGCACGATGCCCGCGATCTTGGCCGGTAGCGTTTCGGCGACAGCATCCGGCAGGCGGCGCAGACCCGAGCGGCCGGCGAGCAGGCGCTGCCAGGCGAGCTCGGTGCCGCAGCCCAAAGGCGAGACGACGCCCAGTCCGGTGACGACGATACGGCGCATGGCGGCTCCTTACGATCTGGCTCGGGTAGCGGCCTGGCGCGCCGCGAGACGCTCGCGCAGGTCGTTGCTGGCGCGCGGCCCGGCGATGACGGTGGCGCTGTCCGCAGTGACAGGCCGCAGGGTCGCCGCGTCGACCACGATCGGCGTGATCGGCCGGCCGGTCCCGCGCTCGGCCAGCAGCAGCGAGGCGCCTTCCGGCGCGAGGTGGCGATTGGCGAAGCCGATCAGCGCCACCACGACCGGAAAGACGTCGCGGCCCTTCTCGGTCAGGACATATTCGTAGCGCTTCGGCCGCTCGCTATAGAGCCGCCGCTCGAACAGCCCGCTCTCGGTGAGATGCTTCAGCCGGCGCGTCAGCATGTTCGGCGCGATGCCGAGGCTGCGCTCGAATTCGTCGAAGCGGGTCAGCCCCTGCAGAGCGTCGCGCAGGATCAGGATGCTCCACCACTCGCCGACGGTCTCGACAGCGAGGGCGCAGGGGCATTCGGTGAGGGGAGCGAGCTTGGGCTGCATGGCCCAGGCTCGCTACCGCAGTCACTATTGTTTTGCAAGCCGCAACATCAGGCGAAGCGCACCACTCTGTCCGGTCAATCCAATGTGCTCCTGAACCGCAGCAGCGCGATCCCGGCATAGAGCGGTACGAAGATCGAGAGGTAGAACACCTCCAGCCCGATATCGCCGAGATCCGCCCCCTTCAGCATGATCGCCCGCACCACGCGCAGGAAATGCGTCAGCGGGAAGATCTCGCCGAGCCACTGCGCCCAGAGCGGCATGCCGGCATAGGGGAACATGAAACCGGACAGCAGCAGCGAGGGCAGGAAGAAGAAGAAGGTCAGCTGCATCGCCTGGAGCTGCGTGCGCGCCATGGTCGAGATCGTGTAGCCGAGCAGCACCAGCGCCAGCACGAAGATGGTGACGCAGGTCAGGAGCAGGCCGAGGCTGCCGAGGAAGGGGACGCCGAAGAGCAGCTTCGCCGCGGAGAGCACCACCGCGACCTGGACGCTGCCGACGGCGAGGTAGGGCAGCACCTTGCCGAGCATGATCTCGCCCGGTGTCGCCGGCATGGCGAGCAGGTTCTCCATGGTGCCGCGCTCGATCTCGCGGGTCAGCGCCATCGCCGTCATCATCACCATGGTCATCTGCAGGATGACGCCGAGCAGGCCGGGCACGATGTTGTACTGGGTGATGCCCTCGGGATTGTAGCGCCGGTGCACCACGAAGGAGAGCGCGCTCTCGCTCTGCTCGCGCTTCAGCTCCTCGGTGCCGAGCGCCCGGGTCAGCGCCCGGCTGGCGATGGTCTGCAGCGCGCCGACCGCATTGCTCGACGCCGCCGGATCGGTCGCATCGGCCTCAACCAGGATGCGCGGCTCGTCGCCGCGCTCGACCCGCATGCCAAAATCGCTGGGAATGGTGACGAGGAAGGAGATCGCGCCGCGCGCCATCAGGCTTTCGGCCTCGGCCGCGCTCTCGGGGCGCCTGGCGAAGCGGTAATAGCCGGAGACCTCCAGCGCCGCGACGACGGAGCGGGTGTAGCGATCCTGGCCCAGCGCCAGAACCGCCGCCGGCAAGCCCTTGGGATCATTGTTGATCGCATAGCCGAACAGCAGCAGCTGGACGATCGGCACCACCAGCATCATTGCAAAGGTGATGCGGTCGCGCCGCATCTGCACGAACTCCTTGGCCAGCACGGCGCCGAGCCGGCCGGGTGAGAAGCGGGCCGCCAATGCCATCGCGCTCATGCCGCCCTCCCTTCAGCCTGGGCCTTCGCCATGAACTGGATGAAGACGTCCTCCAGGCTGGTCGCATCCGGCTCGATGCGCAGGCCAGGCCGGTCCTTCAGATGGGCCAGCGCCGCCTCCAGCTTCTGCTTGTCGGAACCGACGACATGCAGCGTCGCCCCGAAGGGCGCGACCTGCTCGACACCGTCCGTCTGCGACAGCGCCGCGATCTCGGCCGGCTTCAGCACGCCATGGACGACATAGGTCGAGAGGCCCGAGCCCTTCACCACCTCGTCGACCGTGCCGGTCGCCAGCATCCTGCCATAGGCGATGTAGCCGATGCGATGGCAGCGCTCGGCCTCGTCCATGTAATGGGTCGAGACCAGCACAGTCAGCCCGTCGCCGGCGAGGCGGTGGATCTCGTCCCAGAACTCGCGCCGCGCCTTGGGATCGACGCCGGCGGTCGGCTCGTCGAGCAAGAGCAGTTTCGGCTGGTGCATGATGCAGGCGGCGAGTGCGAGGCGCTGCTTCCAGCCGCCCGAGAGCGTGCCGGCGAGCTGGTCCTTGCGCGAGGTCAAGCCGAGACTGTCGAGCGTGCGCGCGACCGCTTCCTCGACCGGCTTCAGCGCGTAGAGCCGCGCGACGAAGGTCAGGTTCTCCTCGATCGTCAAATCCTCGTAGAACGAGAATTTCTGGGTCATGTAGCCGACCTGGAGCTTGATCTCGGCGCTCTGGGTGCGAACATCGAGGCCCAGCACCGTCCCCTCCCCGGCATCGGGCGTGAGCAGCCCGCAGATCAAACGGATCGTCGTGGTCTTGCCGGAGCCGTTCGGGCCGAGGAAGCCGACGATCTCGCCTTGC
The DNA here is from genome assembly GCF_042657265.1 of Allobosea eneae. NCBI lineage: Bacteria > Pseudomonadati > Pseudomonadota > Alphaproteobacteria > Hyphomicrobiales > Alloboseaceae > Allobosea > Allobosea eneae. The sequence continues at coordinate 62,205 of NZ_JBHSLW010000139.1, read as the reverse complement.
CGGACGGAGAGGTCGACATTGTCGACGACCGTCCGCTTGCCGAAACGCTTGGTCATCCCGCGCACATCGATGACGTTGCCGTCGCTCACCGCCGCCCCCGCAGCATCACGTCGACGATCTGGCCGGGCTGGAGCCGCGTCGCGGGCCCACCCTCGGGCCGCGCCTCGACGAGATAGACCAGCTTCTGCCGGGTCTCGGCCGAATAGATCACCGGCGGGGTGAATTCCGGCTCCTGCGAGACATAAGATACGGTGGCCGCTATCCCCTGCGGGCAGCCCGAGCAGCGCACATCGAGTCGCGTGCCGACGGTCGTCCCGAAGAGCAGCGCCTCGGGCACATAGAGCATCAGCTTGACTGCGCCATCGGGCAGGATGGTCAGCGCCGGCGCCGAGGGGCCAGCCAATTCACCGGGATGGCGCACCAGGTCGGTGACGATCCCGGCCGCCGGCGCCGTCAGCCTGCGCTGGCCGAGCCGCCACTTGGCCTGGTCGAGCGCAGCCTGCGCTTGCTCCACCTGATTGCGCGCCGCCCTGATCTCCTCCTCGCGCGCGGCCAGTCGGGCTACGGCAAGATTGGCGGCCGTCTCGCGCACCCGCGCCACGGCGACGTCGCGCGCCGTCTGCGCCTGGTCGAGATCGGCCTGGGTCGAGACGCCCCGGCGGAAGAGATCCTGCCGCCGCTCCAGCGCCCGCTCCGACTCGCGTTCCTGCGCCTTGGCCGAGGCGGCGACCGCCTCGATCACCGCGATCTCCTCCGGCCGCTTGCCGCTGAGCAGATTGGCGAGCTGCGCTTGCGCCTGGACCAGCCGCGCCTCGCTCTCGGCGACGGCGTTGCGGGCATCGTCGGCCTGCAATTCGGCGAGCAGCGCACCGGGCGCGACGCGCTCGCCCCGCCTGACGGCCACGGTTTCGATCCGCGCCGTGTCGATCGGGCCGATCCGGACATATTCGCCCTCGACATAGCCGACGACGCGGGTCGAGGCCGGCGCGCAGACGCCGAGCGACGCGGCGATGGCGAAGGAGCAGATGAAATCGAGGATCATGACGCCTCTCCCCTGCAGGCGAGAATGCTCGCGCGGAGCGAGCGCCTGATGGTTTCGGTGATCGCGCCCGCCTCGGTCGGGCCGATCTCGTCCCAACCCATACGCCGGGTGACCGCCGGCCGCGCGATGCGGAAATACAAGACCTGGCCGATCGCGGCGAAGACGGCGAGCTTGGTCGCCGGCGCCTCAGGGTCCATGCCGGTCGCCGCCGCCCAGACCTGGCAGACCCGGCGATGCACCGGCGCGAACAGCCCGCCATAGATCGTGTCGAAGGCCGGGCTCGGCGTGAACATCTCGCGCACGACGAAGCGGGCGATCATCTCGCTCTCCGGCGCGGTGGTCAGGAAGACGACCATCCGGTCGATGAGGGACACGAGCTGCCCGGCCGCAACGTCGCGATCGGCGGCGTCGATCGTGATAACGGACCCGGGCGCGCCTCCCATCAGCACCGCCTGTATCCGGGCGATGATCGCCTCGGCACAGGCCTGCCGGAGCCCGTCCTTGCCGCCGAAATGGTAGGCGATGCCGGCGCTGTTGACCTTCGCTGCCTGGGCTATCTCGCGCGTCGAAGTTGCGTCGAATCCGTTGCGGCCGAACAGGTCGAGCCCGGCACGGATCAGCGCCTGCCGCGTGCCCTCGGTGTCGTTGAGAATGGATTTGCGTGCCATGGCGGGAGCGATAGCATGGCACGGTCATTTAATCAATCGATTGATTGAAAATGGTGCCATTGGTGCGAGCCGCGGCATGTGTCGTCTCCGCTGTCAAATCGCGTTCAAGGTCAGCCCCCTTATTGCGTTGAAGGTCAGCCCCCTCGAGCGCTGCGCCGAGGTGCCGGGGTCGCCCCAGCGGAGCTGGTCGGGGTTGCTCGGCCGGGGCGATTTCGGCGTCCAGTGCGCTTCGGTGGATGAAGTGGTCAGGCGCGGTTTTTAAAGCGCCAGCTCTCATTGCCGATCTGGCCGAGCTTCAGCCAGGACACCCCACTCGCCACCCCCGACGGTGCGACATTGTTTACCGAGGGGCCCGGCGGATACACGGACTACCCTCCCGCAAACGCCGCCGTTGAAACAGCGTTGAGAAGCGCCCGTTACGCCCGGCGAATATAAACCTGGTCGCGATGCCCGCTGGATAGAAACTGCATGAAAGCCGGTGGAATCTCGATGACGTCGAGAGCGTCCTGGCAGATGTCGAACTCTGCGATAGCCTCGGTCAGCATCTCGAATTCCCGCTCCCCCTCGGAGCCCCGCGCGGATGAGATCAGCTGCGCGGCTCGCAGCACCGCAGCCTTCCGCTCTTCATAAGACGAGATCGTCACGGCGTCGGCGTTCGGCATGGCACCACCTCATCGCTACGCAACACACATCGGTTACGCTAGCGACCCAGCCGGCGAAATACGAGTCGCTTATGCAAGATGGCCCGCTATCTGGGCTCGGACACCTTAAAGTGAAGCTCGCCGATGGCCGGCGTTCATGGTCGTTCGCGGCTGCTGCAACAGCTAGGTCTCTGCGGCCAGGCGAGATGTCGCCCGGCGCATCAGGTCGAGCAGGTGCAGCGCGGCGGAGGTGGGGGACAGGTCGGAAGGCCTGACGAGAACCAGCGGCGGCGCCGTCAGCTCTTCCTCGACCCTGATCGTGTTCAGGGCCTTGCCAGTCATCTCGAAACGCTCCCACTGCGCCGAGACCATCGCCAGGAGATCACTTTTGGCGAGGCAGGTCAGCAAGGTCAGGGCCGACTGGCTGCGAACCGCCAGCCGCGGCGGCGGCAGTTGGTGGCGAGCGAAAAAGGCGTTGATCTCGTCGCTGGCATCGGCGGTGATCGAGGCCGTGACCCAGTCCTGGCCGACGAGCTCGCGCAACGAGGTCGGCGCCGCCATCGGGACCGATGTAGAAATCGACCGTGCCGTCGCGCAGGCGTTCTTCGAGTGTGGGGTGAAAGCCCTCGATGATATGCAGACTGATGTCGGGATAGCGGGCGCGAAATGGGCGCAGACGCGGCGGCAACAAGGCGAGATGCGCCGCGATCGAGAGCCCGACCGTCACCATGCCGGTGCCGGCGCCTCTCCTGCGCAAGGGCTTCGCCCGTGGCGACGTAGCGACCGCCTTCACCGAGACGACCCGGATCACCGCCAATCTCGTGCTGAACGTGCTGGGTTCGACGATCTTTTCCGATTTCGTCGTGCAGACCGGCATGGCGCAATCCGTGGTGAAGTCGATCGCCGCGGTCGGCCTGCCGCCGCTTGCGGTGACGCTGCTGCTGATCGCCTTCTACGTCTTCTTCGGCTGCTTCCTCGAAGGGATCGGCCTAGTGCTGGTCACGGTGCCCGTCCTGCTGCAGCGGGTCATATCGACCGGCTACGATCCGATCTGGTTCGGCGGGCTGCTGGGCACCGTCGTCGAGATCGGGCTGATCCACCCACCGGCGGGGATGAACCTCTTCGTGATCCGGACGCAGGCGCCGGAGATCAGCCTCGGCGCGATGTATCGCGGCGTAATGCCCTTCCTGGTCGCCCCCTTCGCACTGATCGCCATGCTGCTGGCCTGGACCGATCTGGCGCTCCGGCTGCCCCGGTCGATGTCGCTCAATTAGGATCGAGCCGGCGCCTCGCTGACGCCGAGGGCCTGCTCCATGGGGCAAGCGACCGCAGCGACCGCGACCCTCTCGGCCATGACAGGGCGGCGATAATCGTCTAAGGCGGCGCTCTGTCGCCGCCTTCGCCCGCCTGATGCTGTTCAATTCCTTCGTCTTCCTGCTCGGCTTCCTGCCGCTCGCGCTCGCCCTGCACTGGCTGGTCGAGCGCTTTGCGCCGGCCTGGCGGCTGCCGTTGCTGGCAGTGCTCTCCTTCGCCTTCTATGGCTGGTGGGACTGGCGCTTCGTGCCGCTGCTCGGCTTCTCGATCCTGCTCAACTGGCTGATCGCCGAAGCCTTCCAGAAGACCAGGGCCGGCGGCCTGATCACGCTCGCCATCGCGATCAACCTCGCGATCCTGGCGCTGTTCAAATACTTCAACTTCTTCGCCGACCTCGCTGCGATGATTCCAGGATTGCCGACGACGAAACTCGATCTCGCGCTCCCGCTCGGCATCTCCTTCTTCACCTTCCACCATGTGATGTACCTGACCGATCTGCGCCGGGGCGAAGCGCCGCGCTACGATCTCGTGCGCTATGCTCTCTACATCGCCTTCTTCCCGCAAGTGCTGGCAGGGCCGCTGGTGCGCTGGCGCGAGATCATGCACCAGTTCGACGAGCGGCCCTACCTGCGCCCCGACGCGGCCGAGCGCATCGGCCGCGGCATCATGCTGCTAACGATCGGCCTGGCGAAGAAAGTGCTGATCGGCGACCCGCTCTCCGACTATGCCAATCCGGTCTTCGCCGCAGCCGCCGCCGGCGAGGTGGTGAGCATGGTCCAGGCCTGGCAGGGCACGCTGGCCTTCACCTTCCAGATCTATTTCGACTTCTCCGGCTACACCGACATGGCGCTCGGCCTGGCCCTGCTCTTCGGCATCGTGCTGCCGCAGAATTTCGATGCGCCCTATCGCGCCACCAGCCTGCAGGATTTCTGGCGGCGCTGGCACATGACTTTGTCGCGTTTCCTGCGCGATTATCTCTACATCCCGCTCGGCGGCTCGCGGCACGGCTTGCCGCTGCAGCTCTGGGCGCTGTTCGCCACCATGGCGCTCGGCGGCCTCTGGCACGGCGCCGGCCTCAACTTCGTCGCTTGGGGCGCGGCGCATGGCGTCGTGCTTGCCATCGGCGTGCTCTGGCGCCGCGCCGGACTGCCGATGCCGAAGCTGCTAGGCTGGGCCCTGACGTTCCTTTTCGTCGCCTGCTGCTGGGTGCTGTTCCGTGCCACCTCCTTCGACGCCGCGCTCGCCGTCTACAAGGGCATGCTCGGCTTCGGCCCCATCGGCACCGGCTTCAAATGGCGCGCCTTCCTGCCCGCGATCGCGGTCGCCATGATCGGCCCGACCGCCTGGGCAGCGGTGCACAAGGCGACGCCGGCGCGCTGGCTCGCCGTCCTCACAGCCATTCTCTTCGTACTGATCCTGTTCAAGATCGGCGACGACGCAAATTATGAATTCATCTACTTCCAGTTCTGAAGCGCGCTGGGGCGGCTTCGTCCGGACCTTCCTGATCGCCGGCGCGGCGATCACGGGGGCCTTGCTGGCGCTCTCCCTGCTGATCGACCCTTATGACAGCGGGCGTTCGCCTTTCGCGCTCAAGACCGGCGTCAGGCCGCAGGGCCCACGCACTGCCGCCGCGAGTCGCGGTCGCGATCCCGCCTTCGCCGGCGCGGTCTTCGGCAACTCGCATATCCAGCTGGTTCAGCCGGAACAGTTGACCCAGCAAACCGGCATCCCCTTCGTCTCGCTGATCGCTCCCGCCACCGGCGCGCGCGAGACGCTCGTCCTGCTCGACTGGTTCCTGCGCAATCGCAAGGAACCGGCGAAGGCGCTGGTGATCGGCATCGACCGGCAATGGTGCTTTGCGGACCCAAACCGACCGGTCGACCATCCGTTCCCGTTCTGGCTGTACGAGCGCTCGCACCTCGCCTATCTGCGCGGGCTGCTGCGCTTCGATGCGGTCGAGGAAAGTCTGCGCCGCCTGGGCTATCTCACGACACGCTCGCCGGAACGCGCACGCCCGGACGGCTATTGGGATTACGAGTCCGGCTACGAGGCCCACGGCTACGTCGCCGTGCAAAAGCATCGCGACGAACTGCGTAAACATCTCGATATCAGCGGCGGTAACCTGACTGGGCAGTTCCCTGCGGCCGTTGCGTTGCGCGAACTGCTCGAGCGCGCCGCTCCCGGCGTGCCGGTCGTGCTCGTGCGGCCGCCGAACCTCGTCACCGCCCTGCCCGTGCCCGGCACGCCCGAGGCAGAGGCCGACGCCGCTTGCCGAGGCGCCTATGCCAGGCTCGCCGCGGAGCGCCCGCGCACCGCCCTCGTCGACTGGCGCGTCGACCGTCCGGAGAATCGCGAGCCGGACAACTATTTCGACCACACCCACTATCGCCGGACGATCGCCGTGCCGCTCGCTGCCGACATTGCCGCGGCAATCCTCAGATTGCGCTGATTTTCCAGCGCTTTGCCAGCTTGTTCACGGCTGCGCGAAAGCGATTGTTCCGGATGTGACCAGTCGCTATAAGGGCGCCAAATCGGCGGCCTCGACACGGCGAAGCCGGCGAGGCCTTCGGACGCTCATGCAGAAGGCCTGCCATGTCGAAGCAGATCAGTCTTGCCCCTGACTACAAGCCCACCGACAGCGAGCCGTTCATGAACGAGCGGCAGCGGGAATATTTCCGCGGCAAGCTGCTCGCTTGGAAGGAGGAGATCCTCAAGGAGGCCAAGGAGACCCTGGTCACCTTGCAGAGCGAGAGCGAGAATCACCCGGACATCGCCGATCGCGCCTCCTCGGAAACCGATCGCGCCATCGAGCTGCGCGCCCGGGACCGTCAGCGCAAGCTGATCTCCAAGATCGATGCCGCCCTCTCCCGCATCGAGGACGGCTCCTACGGCTATTGCGAGGAGACCGGCGAGCCGATCTCGCTCAAGCGCCTGGAAGCCCGCCCGATTGCGACGCTCTCGCTGGAGGCGCAGGAGCGCCACGAGCGCAACGAGCGGGTGTTCAGGGACGATTGAACGATCGCCGCAGTTGTGCCGTAATCGCGACGGACGGGCGGCATCGCCCGTCCGTTCTTTATTTGAACGCCGAAGGCCGGACGATCGGGCATCGCCGCCCCCCGGGCCGCCTCCGGCGCGCGTCGCAGGGGCTGGACATGGGCTTGCTTCGCGATCTCCTCGACGCCGACAAGGACGGCAAGATCGTCCCGCAGATTTTGCGCGTCCTGCCATGGGCCATTGCGGGCGTCGCGGCGGCGATGATCCTGGTTCTCGGTCTCATCGGCTACCGTGTGAGCGCCGGCGACGGCTTCAAGGCATTCGGCCTGGAACTGACCCCCAACCGGCCGGCGGGAGCGCAGGCATCGGCATCTGCGTCGGGCACCGAATTGCGCCCAATCATCTGGCAGACCTACGCCACGTCGAAGCGAACGCATATCGTTGACTGCGTCAACGACGCGATGGCGGCGCTGCGTAGCGCGAGTTTCGAGCAGGTCTATCCATCCTCCGACAGCTCGATCTATGGCAATGTGCGTGCTGACGCGAAGTCGATGATTCAGTCGGCGATACGCTGCATCGACCTGAATGGGGCCTTCCTGATGTTCGTCTCCGTATCCGGCTTGAACGACAGCCAGATCGAAGCGCGCATGACCGTCATCAATGCCGAGTTGCAGAAGCTGAATCCTGGCTTCGATTTCAAGCGACAGTTTGGTTCGACGCTGCGGGCGAGCCTGACCCATTACCGGTCCAAAGCCCGCTTTCCGAACCGGGAAGCCTGCGTGAACCGGGCCGAGCTCGCCCTGCGTTCCGAGCAGATGCCCGTCCTGAACCGTGGCGGCGACTGGATCTCGGCGAGGAACGAATACGTCTCGCTGGTTTTCTGGTGCTTCCAGTCCGAATTTTCCCAGTATGAGCCGCTTCTCTACTATGTCGGCTTCGACCGCACCTATACGGACTCGGTCGGAGACCGCCTGCTCGGCCGCCTCAACTAGACCACTCCCTTTCGCTTCGGTCGTGCCCACTCCGTAACATTTCGGTGAGACAGCAAAAAGCCCCGCGCGGGAGGGCGCGGGGCTTCTGGCCGCCAGCCTTGGATGGCTGGGGAGCGTGGCGGGCGGCCGGGAGGAATGGCGGCTCGGGAGAGACCGCCGGTCCGGCGCGAAAGCTTGGAACGTGGGGAGCGTTGCCGTCGCGCCGGAAACTCGGGATGGGGATCTATCTTTCAGGCATGTCCTGTCTCGGAAAACCGGCTTCCACTTTTCCGGGACATGCCTCAGAACGGCAGCAGGATGTCCATCACCTGCTGGCCGTAGCGCGGCTGCTGCACATCGGTGATCTGGCCGCGGCCGCCATAGGCGATGCGGGCCTGGGCGATCTTGGTCGACTCGATCGTGTTGTCGGACTCGATGTCCTCCGGCCGGATCACGCCGGCGACGATCAGCTCGCGCACCTCGAAATTGACCCTGATCTCCTGCTTGCCCTCGATCACCAGATTCCCGTTCGGCAGGGTCTGGGTGACGACGGCCGCGACATTGGTCGCGAGCTGCTCGGCCCGGCGCACCGAACCGGAGCCTTCGCTGGACGCATCGGAATCGAGCTTCAGCAGCGAGCTCGGATCGGCCTTCGGCTTCCACTTGGTCTCGAGGCCGAAGACGTTCTCGGCGCCGAACTCCTCGCCGTTCTTGCGGCTGCGCTTGGTGGTGTTGTCGAGCTGCGCCCGGTCGGTGACCTTGACCTTGACGGTGACGAGGTCGCCGACGAGGCGGGCGCGCTGATCCTTGAAGAAGGCGCGCGAGCCGGTGCGCCAGAGCGAGTTGGGCGCGTAGGAAGCGTGCTCCACGGCCGGCATCGGCATCTGGACGGGCTTGTAGCCCTTGGTCGCGGTGGGATCCTCGATCGGCGACAGCGCCGGCGCCTGGCCGACATTGGCGAGCCGATCGGCGGCGCCGCAGGCGCCGAGCAGCAGGCTGAGGCTGAGCGCGGCGGGGATGGCGAAAGGGTTGGTCCGGGTCATGGGAACGGTCCGCAACTGGAGCAAAAGGATCGCCATCAGCGCGCAGCCGCGATCTGGCCGCCGCCCTGCGGGCTGACATTGACGCGTCCGGGACCGGTGACGGTTCCCTGCAGCACGCGCTTCGACTGGGGATTGGTGATCGAGATGACGTCGCCCACCGCGCCGGCCTCGTTGGCCCGGCCGCGCAGGCTGATGGCGACGCCGCGCGATTCGTAGACGATCGTGACGATCTCGCCGCGGCCGACGACCTCCTCGCGCTGGACATCGCTGTTGCGCAGCACCGATCCGGCCACCAGCATCCGCTTGGCGACCTTGCCGACCGCCGCCTTCATCTCGCCGAGCACGTCGTTGAACTGCGCATCGCGCGGCCGGCGCTCGACCGTGATGTCGGCTGCGGTCAGGGTCTCGCCGCGGGCGATCGTGCGTAGCGGCACCACGACTTCGGCGGTCTCGACCAGTTGGCCCGAGACACGCACCGGCTTCAGCCGCGTCGCGGCGCTGCCCGGCATGCTCAGCCGGCCGGTAACGCGACGCGAGCGCGCATCGTAGTTCAGGTCGAGCGCGGTGAGGTCGCCGGTCAGCTCCGGCTCGACCACCACCGACGGTGCGCCGCCGTCGAGCAGCAGCGAGAAGGCGCGCCCGTCGAAGCCGAAACGTTCGAGCAGCGCCGATTTCACCGCAGCCTCGACATCGAGCCCGGTGATCCGGCGCGCCGCCCGCGTCACCACCACCTGGGCGACGCCCTGGCTGTCGAGATCGAGCGCGTCGCGCAGAAGGCCCTGCTTCATCGCAGCCTCGACGATGCGGCTGACCTGGATGGTGCCGGTCTCGCCGAGCGCCGGCGCGCGGAAGGCGGGCAGCGCCCCATCCTGCGGCGACAGGCCGGCGATCAGGTCGCCGAAGCCGACGATGTCGCGTGACAGCGTCAGGTCGGTCTTGAGCTTGAGCCTGGTTGCGGTCGCCGGCGTCGCGGCCGGAGCGCGTTCGCCGGCCGGGGCGGCTGTCTGTGCCGGGGCCATGGCCGGGATCGCGGTCAGGGCGGCGATGAGAAAAACGGAGCGGATCATCTGGCTCATCCTTCCTCAGCGCATGATCTGCGAGGTTGACTGCATCATCTGGTCGGCAGCCGAGATCACTTTCGAGTTCATCTCGTAAGCGCGCTGTGCCGCGATCAGCGAGGACAATTCGGTGACGGCCTGGACGTTGCCTTCTTCCAGATAGTTCTGCTGCAGCGTGCCGAAGCCTTCCTCACCGCCAAGCCCGTCGATCGCCGGGCCGGAGCCGGCCGTCTCGACGAACAGGTTGTCGCCGATCGATTCCAGGCCGACCTTGTTGATGAAGCGCGAGAGCTGGATCTGGCCGAGTTGCTGCGGCGCGGTCTGGCCGGGCAGCGTCACCTCGACCGTGCCCTGCGCGTTGATCGAGACGCCCGTCGCATTGTTCGGGACGGTGATGCCGGGCTGGACGACATAGCCGTCGCGGGTCACCAGCCGGCCCTGGCTGTCGAGGTCGAAGGAGCCGTCGCGCGAATAGGCGGTGCGCCCGTCCGGCATCTGGATGCGGAAGAAGCCCTCGCCGCGGATCGCGACATCGTACTGCTTCTCGGTCGGCGTCAGGTTACCCTGGCTCATCACCCGGCCGGTCGAGGAGGTCTTGACGCCCGAGCCGACGAAGGTGCCGGCCGGAACCTGCGTGTTCTGGTCCGAGGTCTGCGTGCCAGCGCGGCGGAAATGCTCGTAAAGCAGGTCCTGGAAATGCACGCGCTGGCGCTTGTAGCCGGTGGTGCGGACGTTCGCGATGTTGTTCGAGATGACCTGGACGTTGAGTTCCTGGGCCATCATGCCGGTGGCGGCGGTGTAGAGCGCGCGCATGGATCTGGCTCCTTTCCGGTTCAGGCTTGCTGGTCGGCCAGGCGGGTGATCGCCTTGGCGCGCAGTTCGTCGGTCTTGCCCATCATCGCCGACAGGGTCTGGTAGGCGCGCTGGACCTCGACGAGGCGGGTCATCTCGACCACGGCCTTGACGTTGGAGCGCTCGATGGCCCCGGTTTCCAGCCGCGCCAGCGGACCTGCCGGCTGGGCGGCGGCGGTCGAGGAGAACAGGTTGGTGCCGTCGCTGGCCAGCGCCCGGGGATTGTCGAAGCGCACGATCCGGAGCTTGCCGCGCTGGCCCTGGTCGGAGGTGACGGTGCCGTCGGTGGCGATGCGGGGGTTGCTCTCGGTCGAGCCGAACACGATGGGCCCGCCATCGCCCATCACCGGCTGGCCGGCCTGGGTCACGAGCTGGCCCTGCCCGTTGATCTCGAGCGAGCCGGCGCGGGTGTAGCGCTCGCCCTGTGCGGTCTGGACGACGAGGTAGTTGTCGCCCTGCACCGCGACGTCGAGCGGGTTGCCGGTGCGCTCGATCATGCCGAGCGACAGGTCGATCGGCGTGCCCTTGTCGATGACATAGGAGAGCCGGCGATCCTGTGTCTGGAACGTGTCGGCCCGCGCAGTTGGCGAGACGTATTCGGCAAAGCGGGCCGAACGGGCCTTGAAGCCGTTCGTGCCGACATTGGCGACGTTGTTGGCGATGACGTCGAGCTCGCGCGCCAGAGCCATCTGGCGCGACAGGCTGACGAGAAGCGCGTTTTCCACGGCTCCTGCTCCCGATCTGTCCCGTGGCCGCCCCGACGCTCCCCAGCGCGGTGGCCACGGCAAACAGGTGGCAAGCGACATGCCAACATGGTTAATCCAGACAAATTATTGATATCATTGAATATAGATCGGAAGACCGCCTTCACCATCGCTGGATCGAACCCGCCTGCGCGGCAGAAACGACCCGGCAAAAATTGCCCTCCTTAACGAGCCGTTAACCGTAATTGGGCAAGGGTTAACGACAGAGAGACGGGCCGGGGCGGCGCCCGTTCTAGGCAGGTTGGCCAGATGGCGAAGAAGGCGAACAAGGACGAGGAAGCCGCCGAGGGCGCCGAAGCGGCGCCGAAGTCCGGCAAGAAGAAGCTCGTCATGATCGGCGGCGCCCTCGCGCTCGTCGCCGCGCTCGGCGGCGGAGGCTGGTTCTTTTTCATGGCGAAGAAGCCGGCCGAGGCGGTGAGCGCCGAGCAGGCTGCCGCAGCCGCCAAGAAACTGATCACCTTCGTCGAGATGAAGGACATGATGATCGGCATCACCGCCGGCCCGCAGCAGGACCGCCAGCCGCTTCTCAAGATCAAGGTCGCGCTCGAGATCGCCGACCCCAAGACCGCCGACCAGGTCAAGCCGCTGCTGCCGCGCGTCGAGGACGCCTTCCAGGTCTTCATGCGCGAACTGCGTCCTTCCGACCTCGACGGCTCGGCCGGCATGTACCGGCTGAAGGAAGAGCTGCTGCGCCGGGTCAACGTCACCGTTTACCCGGCCAAGGTCGACGCCGTCCTGTTCAAGGAATTGCTGCTGCAATAGCGGCAGCCCGATCGCGCAAAGCAGACTGCCATGGCCAACGACGAGCTTGAAGACAAGGACAAGACCCCGCTGACGCCGGAGGGCATGGCAGCGGAATGGGCCACCATGTCCGACGTCATCTCGGACGAGAGCGGGGAGACCGAAGCCAATATCGATCGCCTGATGAATCAGGAAGAGATCGATACCATGCTCGGCTTCTCCATCGGAGATGACGGCAAGGGCGGCCGCAACGGCATCCAGGCGATCGTCGATTCCGGCTCGGTCACCTATGAACGCCTGCCGATGCTCGAGATCATCTTCGAGCGCCTGGTCCGGCTTCTCTCAACCAGCCTGCGTAACCTGTTCAGCGACAATGTCGAGGTCACGCTGGAGGGCATCCGCTCGGTCCGTTTCGGCGACTACATCAACTCGATCTCGCTGCCGGCGATGCTGGCCGTGTTCAAGGCCGAGGAATGGGACAATTTCGGGCTCGTCACCATCGAGTCCGCCCTCACCTATTCGGTGCTCGACACCATGCTCGGCGGCAAGCGCGGCCAGGCGGCGGCGCGCGTCGACGGTCGGCCCTTCACCTCGATCGAGATGAGCTTGCTGCGCCGCGTGATCGGCGTCGTGCTCGGCGATGCGGAGGCCGCCTTCAAGCCGCTCTCGCCGGTGAACTTCAGGGTCGACCGGATCGAGTCCAATCCGCGCTTCGTCTCCATCTCGCGCCCGGCCAATGCTGCCATCCGGGTCGAATTGCGCTTCGACATGGAAGGGCGCGGCGGCTCGCTCCACCTGCTCCTGCCCTACGCGACCATCGAGCCGATCCGCGAACTGCTGCTCGAAAGCTTCATGGGCGAGAAGCTCGGGCGCGATCCGATCTGGGAGAACCACCTCGCCACCGAAGTCTGGCAAGCGGAGGTCGCCGTGAAATGCGTGCTGCACGAATGCACCATGCCGCTGAAACGGGTGATGAAGCTCGAGATCGGCGACACCCTGATGTTCGACGCCCGCCCCGACTCGGTCGCCTCGCTGCGGTGCGGCGAGTTCATCGTTAGCGAGGGCCGGATCGGCCGCGTCGACGACAAGATCGCCGTCCAGGTCGTCAGCCCGCTGCGGCGCTCGAAGACGACCATGGCCGCCTTCGACACCAGCCATCTCAACCCGGCGTCCTGACCAGGGAGACCTGCCCCATGACCATCACCCTGATCGCCGACGCGCTGGTCGCCTGCCTGCTGGTCGCCACCATCATCACCTGCTTCGTGCTGTCCAAGCGCATCGAGCGGCTGAAGGCCGACGAGAGCGCGATGCGCCAGACCATCGGCGCGCTGATTTCCGCCACCGATACGGCCGAGCGCGCCATCGCCGGCCTCAAGCTGACGCTCGGCGATTGCGATCGCACCCTCGCCGAACGCCTGCAGACCGCCGAGCGCTATGCCGCCGATCTCGCCCAGCAGATCGAGGCCGGCCAGGTCGTGATGGAGCGCATAAGCCAGATCGTCAGCGCCGCCAGCATGGTCGCGCCCAAGGCCGCCGAGCCCGCGCCGGAGAAGCCCGCGCTCTCGCGCATGGCGAGCGCCGCCGATGCCGCCGCCGCGATCCGTGCCCGCGCCGCCCGCAGGCTCGAAGGCCAGGCTGCGTGATCCAAACGCCCCGCCTCATTCCGGCAGTCATCCTCGGCGCCATGGGTCTCCTGGCGCTGAAGCTGCTGTCCTGGTCGGCGGAGCCCACTCCGGGCAAGGTGCCCGCCTATGCGCCGGTCTTCGCCGCAAAGCCCGCAGCGGAGCAGAAAGAGGCCTGGGGCCTCGCCAAGATCACCGCCAAGGCCCATCAGCCCGACGCCTTCTGGGACCCGGAGACCACCGGGACGATCGATCCGCCGAAGCCGAAGCTACCGCCCGAAGAGCAGGCCAAGCGCGACGCCGCCCCCAATAACAAGGCCGGCTTGATGAACGGTACCGCCCAGCCCGTCTCGCCGGCTGAGAAGGCTCTGCTAGAGCGTCTCGGGCAGCGCCGCGAGGAGATCGAGGCGCGCATGCGCGAGCTCGACATGCGCGAGAAGCTGCTCGATTCGGCTGAGAAAAAGCTCGGCGGCCGGGTCGACGACCTGAAGGCGCTCGAAGAGAAGGTCGATGCCCCCCGCAAGCAAGAGGCGGACGCCAATCAGGCGGTCAAGAACCTGGTGATCATGTACGAGACGATGAAGCCGAAGGACGCCGCCCGCGTCTTCGACCGGCTGGCGCTCGACATCCTGGTTCCCGTCGTCCAGCAGATGAGCCCGCGCAAGATGTCGGACGTGCTCGCCGCCATGTCGCCCGAGGCGGCGGAGCGGCTCACCGTCGCGCTCTCGCTGCGCGGCCGCCCTGCCGTCGCCGCCGAGCGCGCCCCGGCGCCGACGCCGGCCGGGACCGAACTGCCGGCGATCGAGCCCACCCCGAAGCGCTGAGGCTCGCGGTCAATGCTGAACGGCGATGCCGTTCTCCTTGATGATCATCGCATAGGTCGCGACATAGCGGTCGATCACCTTCTCGAACTCGGCGCCCGGCCGCGCCAGCACCGTGAAGCTCAGGGCCTGCAGGCGCTCGCGAACATCCTGCCGGGCCAGGGCGGTGAGCCAGGCCCGCTCCAGCGCATCGCGGGCCGCCGCGGGCGTGTCGCGCCGCACCATGATGCCGAACCAGCTATCGGAGAGAAGGTCGGGCAGGCCGAGCTCCGCGAAGGTCGGGACATTGAGTAGCTCGCGCACCCGCCGCTCGGCCGTCACCGCGAGCGCGGTGAGCTTGCCCTCCTCGATCGGCTGGACGACGTCCGGCAGGGTGCTGAGCGCGAAATCGATCCGGCCGGCATAGAGATCGACGAAGAGCTGTGCGTTGCCATTGTATGGCGCATGCACGGCCTTGCCGCCGGCGAGGCGCAGGAAATGCTCCGCGCCCAGATGCGGCGAGGTGCCGATGCCCGGCGAGCCATAGGTCATCGAGCCGCCGCCCTCGCGCAGGCGCTTGAGGAAGCCTGTCCAGTCAGTCCTCAGCGCCGGCGCAGCCACGAGGACGTGAGGCACCACCGTCGCCTGCACCACCGGGACGAAAGCACGCTGCCAGTCCGCCGTCCGCGTCCGCAGCGTGATATTCGCCGCGAAACTGTTTGCAATCATCAGCGTGGTGTGCCCGTCCGGTGGCGCCTTCAGCATCTCGGCCCCGGCGACGACGGTTGCCGCGCCGGCGATGTTCTCGACCACGACACTCTGGCCGAGCGCATCCTTGAGGCTCTCCTGCGCAAGCCGCGCCGCCGGATCCATCGAGGTGCCCGGCGTGAACGGCAGGATCAGCCGCACCGGCCGCTCGGGTTTCCAGGCGGATTGCGCCCGGGCCAGCGTCGGCAAGGCGAGCCCCGCCAGGAGAAGCGCACGTCGATCGAGCACCATTGGATCCTCCACCACCGCATTGTTCGATTTCCGGCAACGCACGGAGCGTCCGCCGGGATCAGGCCGACGCGTCGATCAGTATCTCCCGCGGCAGGCCGCGCACATCCATCTCGTAGTCGAGCACTGCCACTGGCGGCCGCGAGAAATGCCAGGTGACGGCGCGGCCGAGGCCGGTGATCGGGGCGAGGACATCGATCAGCAGTGGGTGGATGTCGCGGACCGTGTAGACATTGGCAACCGTGGCCTCCCGCCAACCATAGCCAAGCCCGGAGAGCCGGCGCTCCATCTCGCCCATTACCCATTGCGCCTTGGCGCGCACGCCCTCGGGCGAGGCATCGCCGGGCCGGATCGTTCCCTGCGCATAGCTCGCGCCGCCTTCGGGCGCCTCGCCGCTGCCCGCCACCACGAAGCTCGCCCGAGCCGAGGCATCCGGAACCGTGTAGCCGAAAGCGTGCAGCGAGACGCTGTCCGGCTTGCCGATCTCGGGGCAGATATTGGTGCGCGCGACGGGGTTCACCTGCCCTTGGAGGATGCCCCATCGATCGAGCCGCGACGCATAGAGCCGGTTGAAGCGTCGAATCCCCCTTCCGAGAAGGGCTCCGGCGAGCGCAGTTCGCAGGCGCAGAACGCGGTCAGCGGCCTGCCCAGCTGCTTCAGATGCGCTTCGATCGACGCCAAACCGCGATCCAGCGCCACGGGCACCGCCAATTGCGCGCGCTCGATCCGGAAGCCCGGCTCTGCCGCGACCCCGCCGGAATATTGGTAGACTGCCGGGATGAATCGGTAGCTGCCGTCCTAGCTGGTACGGGTGGAGTACATCGGATCGCTTCCTCGCTGGCTTTCCTAGTCGTAGAAGGCGGGCGGGCCACTCAGCCAGCCTGGATTCGCGGAGAGTTCGTTGCCGATCCGGCAACACTCTCCTACTGTCCCAGCTGTCATGTCGCTGACCCGCTACCGCTATTTCGCCCTCGTCGCCGATCACGGCTCGGTCCGCGCGGCGGCCGATACGCTGCGCGTCGCGCCCTCGGCGATCAGCCGCCAGATCGCCAGCCTCGAGGAGGAGTACGGCACCGCCCTGTTCGAGCGCCGCGCCCGCGGCATGCGGCTGACGACGGCGGGAGCGGCCGTGCTGGAGACCGCCCGCACCATCCTCGACAGCGTCCAGAACGCGCGCGCCGCCATCGACGAGCTCCAGGGCATGAAACGCGGGCATGTCCGTGTCTGGACGGTCGAGGGCGCGATGGACGATTTCGTCTATCCGGCGCTCACCGAATTTTCGGCCGCCCATCCGTCCGTGAGCTTCGACATCATGGTGGCGAGCTCAGACCAGCTCGTGCAGCGCCTGCTCGACGACGAGGCCGACGTAATCGTCGCCTTCAATCCGATCCTGCACCGCAGCGTGCTCTCGCTCGCCGAGATCGCCGACGCGCTGGTCCTCGCCGCCCATCCCGGCGATGCGGTCGCCGGGCGGCAATCGGTCAGGATTGCCGAGATCGGCGAGATGCGCCTCGCCCTCCCCGACCGGACCTTCGGGCTGCGCCGCCTCGTCGACGACATGGTCGCGGCGACCGGCATCGAGCTCAAACCGGCTCTGATCACCAATTCGATCCAGTCGCTGCGCTCCTTCGCGCGGGCCGGCCTCGGCGTCAGCGTCCTGACGCGTTGCGCGACGCAGCGGGACGTCGCTGAAGGGCGGCTGGTCACGGTGCCGCTCCAGGGCCGCAACCTGCGTAAGGCCTGCCTGAAGATCTGCCTGCGCAACGGGCGGACCCTGTCCCCGGCGGCCCGGGCGCTGTCGCGGCATCTCGCGCGAAGCGCACGGAAATACGCCGCCGGGCATGTGTAGCAGCGAGGATGTTCTTAACCCGCCGTTATCCTTGACGGGCTAGCCTCCACGCAGGTTGGAGCGGCCTGTCGCGGCTCCGCCATCGCGTCGAGTTGAGTAGCGGTCGTGCGTATCCTGCGGTCCCTGAGCTTCGGCATCGGCCTGGCGGCGCTGAGCCTCGCTGCAGGCTTTGCCGTGCCGGCAATGGCGGCCACCGCGACCTTGCGCGGCGAAGCCATGCGTGCCGGCTTCGGCCGCCTCGCCTTTACCTTCGACGAGCCGGTGACCACGCGGGTGCGTGTCGCCAACGGCGTCGTCGTGATCGGTTTCAGCCAGCCGGTGCAGCTCGATCCGAGCCGGCTCGTGGCCGAATTGCCGAACTATGTCTCGGTGATCAGGATCGATCCCGATGGTCGCGGCCTGCGCCTCGCGCTCGCCCGGCCCTATCGCGCCAATCTGCTCGAAGCGGGCGACAAGGCTTTCGTCGACCTTCTGCCGGAGAACTGGACCGGCCAATTGCCCGGCCTGCCGCCCGAAGTCCTTGCCGAGCTGACCCAGCGCCTGCGCCTCGCCGAGGCGCGCGCTCGCGAGATCGCCCGCGCGCCGGCGACAGCCCCCAAGCCGCTCGGCTTCCGTGCCGCCCGCCTGCCGACGCTCGACCGGCTGATGTTCTCAACGCCGCCTGAGGCCCTGCTCACCCCCAGCCTGGACGACGGCAAGCTGACGCTGAACTTCGATCAGGCGCTGGCAGTGACGCCGTCGCAGATCCGTAGCCTGCTGCCGGCCGATTTCACGCTGGAGCAGGCGACGAACCGGAGCGATGCGACCCAGCTCGTATTCACCGTGCCGAAGGAGCGCCAGCTTCGCAGCTTCCGTGACGAGGGTGGGTGGACCGTCGACCTCGCGCATTCCGGTGCCGCCGCCGCGCTCTCGCTCGCCGATCTGCAGGCGGCCGCGCCCGCCGAGCCGAAGCCGGCGGAAGCCAAGGCGCCCGAGCAGAAGCCGGTCGCCGAACCCCCGTCCCCTGCCCCGAAAGCCGAGACACCGCAGACACTGCCCAAGCCGGTTGCCACGGTCGCCGCCGACACGCCGCCCCGGGATGTCGAGATCGCCTCCGCCGCCGACGGCGATGGCGGGCGCATCGATTTCCGCTTCTCGCGCCCGACCGGCGCCGCCGCCTTCACCGAACCGGGCCGGGTCACACTCGTCTTCGACACGCGTGACACGCTCGACCCGGACAAGCTCAAGGGCGTGCTGCCGGCGCTGGTCGAGGGCGTCACCGTCACCCGCGAGGCCAAGGTCACGCTCGTCAGGCTGAAAACCCGCCGCCAGCAGATCGTGCGGCTCTCCGATGACGGCCCGAGATGGTCGCTGAGTTTCGGCGACAAGGCTGGCAAGCCGGCCGGCGCGCTTACGCCCAGCCGCGAGGCCGACGAGCGCGGCCAGACCATCGTCACCGTTCCGGTGCCGGGCCTGACCGGCGTGCATTGGCTCGAGAACACCGAAGGCGGCCCGAACCTTGGCGTTGCGACCGCGCTGGGACCGACGCGCGCCGTCTCCAAGCCCTATCGCTTTGTCGAGTTCGGCCTGCCGCAGAGCGCCCATGGCGTTGTCGTCAGCGCCGTGGCGGATGATCTGGCCGTGCGCGCCGACACCGATGCGGTCCGGATCGGCCGCCAGAACGGCCTGATCGTCAGCCTCGACGCCGAGAAATCGGACGACACCGAAAAGAAGGACACGATCGCGGCCGCCCGGCCGCTGCTCGACAGCGAAGCCTGGACCGCGCTGCGTACCAACGAGATCCGCGACCGCGCCGCGGCCCTGCTGCGCGAGGTCACCGGCGCCTCGCGTGGCCGCAAATCTCAAGCCAGGCTGGCGCTGGCCCGCTTCCTCGCCGCCAACGGCATGATGCCGGAAGCGGCCGGGCCGCTGAACGCGCTGCTTGCCGACGACGCCGCGATGCGTGGCAACCGCGACGCGCTCTTCCTGCGCGGCGTGATCGCCACCCGCATGCAGCACAGTGCCGAGGCGTTGAAGGCCTTCGACGCCGCCCCGATCCGCGACGAGGCCGAGACCGGGCTCTGGCGCGCTCTCTCCGAGCAGCGGCTCGGCCGCGACGCCCAGGCGCTCGCCGGCTTCCGCCGGGCCGAGAGCATCCTCGATCGCTATCCCGCGGATCTCCAGGCCGAGTTCCGCCCGGCAATGGTGCGCGCGGCGCTCGCCACCGGCGAGACGAGCGTGGCGGAAAAGCAGATCGCGCGGCTCGCCGAGATGCCGGAAGAGCTGGTCAATCCCGAGGAACTGGCGCTGCTGCGCGCCCGGCTCGACGATGTCGGCGGCCGGCCGGAAGCAGCGATCAACGGCTACAAGCCCTTGTTCGAGGCGAAGACCCGGCCGGTGGCTGCCGAGGCGCAATTGCGCGCGGTCAAGCTCGCACGCGCCGAGAAGCGCGCGGACTTCTCGGCCGACGAGGCGATCGCCCGGCTCGAGACCGTCTCGGCGATTTGGCGGGGCGGCGAGATCGAGATCGAGGCCCTGGCCGAGCTCGGCCGACTTTATGTCGAGCAGCAGCGCTGGCGCGATGCCTTCCAGACGGCGCGGCGGGCCAATGAGGTCTTCCCGGAGAACCCGGCGACGCGCCTGCTGCACGACGAGACCGCCCAACGCTTCGAGGCGCTGTTCAGCGATCCCGACCTCGACAAGCTGCCGCGGCTCGACGCCTTGGCGCTGTTCTACGATTTCAAGGAGTTCCTGCCGATCGGCCGGCGCGGCGACGAGATCACTCGCCTGCTTGCCGACCGGCTGGTCGAGCTCGACCTGCTCGATCAGGCCAGCGAGATTCTGCAATACCAGATGGACCGGCGTCTGACCGGCGCTGCGCGCTCCACCGTCGCGACGCGGCTCGCCATGATCCGGCTGATGAACGGCAAGCCGGCGGAGGCGCTGCAGGCGCTCGTCTCGACCCGGCTCGCCGAGCTGCCGGCCGACGTCAAGCGCGCCCGCCTGCTCCTGGAGGCCAAGGCGTTGTCCGACCTGTCGCGCACCGATCAGGGGCTGGACCTGCTGGAGGGCGAGAGCGGCCCGGAGGTCGACCGTCTCAACGCCGACATCCTCTGGAGCGGCCGGCGCTGGCGCGAGGCCGGCGAAGCACTGGAACGCATCCTCGGCGAGAGCT
Source organism: Allobosea eneae (assembly GCF_042657265.1). NCBI lineage: Bacteria > Pseudomonadati > Pseudomonadota > Alphaproteobacteria > Hyphomicrobiales > Alloboseaceae > Allobosea > Allobosea eneae. The sequence goes on along the minus strand of NZ_JBHSLW010000139.1, from coordinate 41,696 downwards.
GGCGCGGCCAGGCGCCGCTCAGCGACGGCGAGCGCGCCGATGTGATGCGCGCCGCGATCGGCTATGTGATGTCGGACGAGGCGCTCTCGCTCGACCGGCTGCGAACCAAATTCGCCGCCAAGATGGCACAGGGCGCCGATGCCCGGCTGTTCGGCTTCGTCACCGGGGCGAGCCGTGCCAGCGCCGCCGACATCCGCGAGGCCGCCCGCGCTGCCGCCGGCTCAGACACGATGACCGATTTCCTAAAGGAATACCGCAAGCGCTATCCGGCCTACTCCAGCGCCGTGCGCGAGCGGCGCAAGCCGGCCGAGACAGACGCCGCCAATGCCGGAGCGAAGCCGGGCCAGGGCTGAGCCGGCCCCCTCATAGCCTTCATCCCGAGGAGCCGCGTTGGCGGCGTCTCGAAGGATGACGCGATCCTATAGATCGCTCCTCAGGATGAGGGCTGGCGGTTGGAGCCAATCTTGGTCCATCAACTTCCGTAGCTCTTCACCAGCGAGCCGGCGACCAGCCCCCAGCCGTCGACCAGCACGAAGAAGATCAGCTTGAACGGCAGCGCCACCGTCACCGGCGGCAGCATCATCATGCCGACCGACATCAGGATCGAGGCGACCACCAGGTCGATGATCAGGAACGGCACGAACAGCAGGAAGCCGATCTCGAAGGCGCGCCGGAGTTCCGAGATCATGAAGGCCGGCACCAGCACCTGGATCTGGATGTCCTCCGGCCGCTCCGGCCTCGGCTCGCGCGACATCTCCATGAACAGCGCCAGATCCTTCTCGCGCACATGCTTCAGCATGAATTCGCGGAACGGCACGATGCCGCGCTCGAACGCCTCCTGGGGCTGCATCTGCCCGGCGATCAACGGCGCTCCGGCGACGCGATAGGCCTCCTTCAACGTCGGCGCCATCACGAAGCCCGTCAGGAACAGCGAGAGCCCGATGATCACCGCATTGGGCGGCGCGGTCTGCGTGCCGATCGCCGAGCGCAGCAGCGACAGCACCACCGCGATGCGGGTGAACGAGGTCACCATGATCAGGATCGACGGCGCCAGCGAGAGCACCGTGATCGCGGCGATCACCTGCAGCGCCCGCTCGGTGACGCCGCCCTGGCCGAGATCGAGCGAGAGCGTCTGCGCCTGCGCGACGGCGGCAATCCCGACCACGCCGAGCCCGGCGGCGAATCCCGCTAGCCCGCGCAATCTCCATCCGGTCGGTCTCAGCGTACCCATCGCTCGTCCCCGCCCGAATCAGCCGCGGGCTTGCGGGAACGCTAGAGCAAGGCTCGGTGGCGGGCGAAGAGGCTTTCGGCGGCTATCCCCCGGCGCCTTCACGCCGAGCGAGCGCAGTTCAACCCTTCTTGGGATCGCGCCCGAGCAGGCGGGCGAATTCGGCCTCGATCGCGTCGACCGAGAACGGGTCGTCCTCCGGCGGCTTGGGAGCCGGCTTCGGCTCGTCCGGCTTGATTTCGGCCGGCTTTGTGTCGGCCGTCTTGACCTCGACGGGCTTGGTGTCCGCAGGCTTCGACTCGGCGGGCTTGACATCAGCCGGCTTGGCGACCTGGGGCTTTGCCTCAGCAGGCTTTGGCTCGCTCGGCTTGGGCTCGCTCGGCTTGAACTCGTTCTTGGCCGGGGCTTCGGCCTTGGCGGCCGTCTCGACCTCGTCGAAGACCGGCGCGAACTTGGCGGACTTGCTCGGCCCCGGAGCCGGCGGAGCCTGCTCCTTCGCCGGCTCGGGCTTCTTCTCCTCGGCCTTCGTCGGCGCGGATACAGGCGGCTTCGGAGGAGCAAAAACCGGCGGCGCGACCAGAGGCGCCTCGGACGCCGCCGGCCGAGCCGGCGCCGGCTTCAGCCCCAGCGCCATTTCGAGCTCGGCCTCCATGTCGAGAGCGGGGCGTGTGGGCGTCGGTGTCGGAGCCGGCGGCTTGGTGGCCGCAGGCGAAGCCGGCGGCATGGCAGGGGCCGATGGCGGCGTGACCGGCCGGGGTACGGGCGGAGCTTCCGGCTCGGCGCGTGGGCCGGCCGCGCCGGGCCGCACGGCCGAGAACGGACGCTTCAGCGCCTCTTCGAGCTGGCGGGCCATGTCGCCGAGCTCGCTGGCGCTGGCGGCCGGAGCCGGATCGCGGGCCAGGGTGGCGCCGATGCCGACGGCGCTCGCAGCGACAGCCGGTGGAATCGAAGCCGGCTGCGGCGTCGGGCGCGAAGGTGGGGTCGGAATCGGAGGTTGGGCGGCCGCTCGCGGCGGCGGGGCCGGCGGCGTCAGCGGCCGTGGCGGCGGCACAGGCTCGACCGGCACAGCCGGGGCCGGCACCGGCGAAGGCGGCAACGGGCGCGGCTCCTCGAACGTCTGTGGGCGCGGCTCCGGCTCGAGCGCCAGCGGACGATCCCCCAAGGCCTCGCTCGGCAGGGGCACAGCGACGCGCCCGCCACTGCGCACGATGTTTGTCTCGACCACGACGTCGGAGGCACCGCCGATCATGACGAGATGCTCGACATTGTCTCGCCGCACCAGGATCAGCTGGCGCTGCCGGTCGAGATCGTAGACGTCGACCACGCCGAGGCGCGGCTGGCGGGTGCGTCCTCCGCCCTGCCCCTTGAACTTCAGCCGGCCGCCGCTCATCCGCCGCAGGAAGAAGCCGAGCAGCGCGACCAGGAGCAGCACCACTGCGAAGGCGATGATCCAACGCAGGCCGGAGGAAAGTTCGAAGCCAAACAGAGTCTGCAAGGTCTGCCTCATGAAGCGACGCGACAGCCGCCGACCGCTCTTTGTAAGGGCGATCAGGCGGATAGACGGAGTTGGCTATACCATAAGCCCCGCCAGTTCGAGAAACATGGTTAGCGGATGGTTAACACCATCCTGCAGATCCCTGTGAATTAACCCGATATTAACCATGCACCCGGCAATAATTTCCCACTTCGGCAGGAGCCGACGGGAGATTGCGGCATGGCGAACAACGGCCTTGGCCTGATGGGAGCGCTGAAGACGCGGATGCACTGGCATCAGGCGCGCCAGAAGCTGCTCGCCGAGAACGTCTCCAATGCCGATACGCCGCGCTTCAAGCCGCATGACCTGCGTGCCCCGTCCCCGGCCGGCAATGGCGGTGTGACGCTGGCACAGACCTCGCCGATGCATCTCGGCCTTTCCGGCCAGCAAGGCGGCTTCGATTCGCGCGATGCCAAGCGCTTCGAAACCACGCCGAGCAGCAACAGCGTCAATCTCGAGGACGAGATGATGAAGGTCGCGCAGAACCAGTCCGACTACCAGCTCGCCGCCTCGCTCTACAGCAAGAGCCTCGGGCTGATGAAGATCGCGATCGGCAAAGGCCGGTAAGGAGCCGCATCATGGATCTGCTCAAGAGCCTCGCCGTCGCCGCCTCCGGCCTGAAGGGCCAGGCTGGGCGCATGCGCGTCATCGCCGAGAATCTCGCCAACGCCGATTCCTCGCCGGATCGCGCCGGCGTCGATCCCTATCGCCGCAAGATCGTGACCTTCCAGGGCAAGCTCGATCGCGAGCTCGACGCGAAAGTCGTCGAGCTCGGCCGCGTCAGCCGCGACCGCAGCGACTTCAAGACGAAATACGATCCGGGCCACCCGGCTGCCGACGCCAGCGGGCAGGTTAGGATGCCCAACGTCAATTCGTTGATCGAGACGATGGATATGCGCGAGGCCCAGCGCAGCTACGAGGCCAACCTCAACGTCATCTCGTCCACGCGCCGGATGATCCAGCGCACCATCGACATTCTGCGCGCCTGACCTCTCACGGCTGAAGCGGAGCCAGACCCATGACAACCTCGAGTTTCGCCGCCGGCGCCTATGCCTCGATGCAGGGGATGGGCACGAGCGCCCTCCTGAAGAAGCCGGCCCCGGTCGGCGGCCTCGACGGTGCCGGCGCCGGCCTGCCCGATTTCTCCTCGCTCGTCAGCAAAGCGCTGGAATCGACGGCGCAGAGCGCCCGCCAGGCCGATACTCAGGTCGGCAAGGTCGCCGCCGGCCGCTCCGATGTCGTCGATGTGGTCACGGCCGTCGCCGAGAGCGAAGCCGCGATCGAGACGCTGGTCGCGGTGCGCGACCGCGTCATCGCCGCCTATGAGGAAATCATGCGGATGCCGGTCTGACGACCCTCCTGCCGCCCATCACCGACCGGATCAGAACCCGATGACCTCCGCAGCCATTCTCGACGTCGCCCGCGACGGCATCGTCGTCTTCCTCAAGGCCGGCGCGCCGCTGATGCTGATCGCGCTCGTCGTCGGCCTCGTCGTCTCGCTGATCCAGGCGCTGACGCAGATCCAGGAACAGACCCTGGTCTACGTCCCGAAGATCATCGCGGTCTTCGCCGCCATGCTGCTGTTTTTGCCGTTCATGGGCGACGCCCTGGCGGGTTATATGGGCAGGGTCGCCGTCCGAATCGCCACGGGCGAATGAGCTTCGCGCCAGCCAGCGCCTCCTTGCTGCGGAGTCCGGCCGGCGCGCCTTTCTGGCGCGGGAGCCGGGTCCACCCGATGCAGATCGCCGTCCTGCCCGAGATCAGTGCGCTGTTCGTGCTGGTCTTTGCGCGCGTCGGCACGCTGGTGATGCTGATGCCGGGCATCGGCGAACGTCTTATCCTTGCACGCGGCCGGCTTTCCCTCGCCTTTTTCCTTGCGCTCTTGATCCTGCCGATGGCGCGCGGCGCGATCACGATCCCGCAGACCCCGGCGGCGCTGGGCGGGCTCTTGATCAGCGAGATCCTCGTCGGGCTTGTCATCGGCGCCAGCGTGCGCCTGCTGATGGGGGCGCTGCAGACCGCCGGCTTCATCGTTGCCCAGACCATGGGATTGGGCTTCGCGGTCACGGTCGATCCCACCGGCGGCCTGCAGAACCCGTCGATCGCCAACTTCCTCTCGATGCTCGGCATCACCCTGATCCTGGCGGCCGACCTGCATCACCTGGCGCTTGCCGCCATTCATGAGAGCTACCGGCTGCTGCCCCCCGGCGGCTTCCCCGAGATCGGCGACGTGATGACCCTCGCCGTCAAGGCAATGACCCAGGGCTTCTCGCTGGCGGTCCAGATCTCGGCGCCCTTCATCGTCTTCGGCCTGCTGTTCAATCTCGGCCTCGGCGTGCTGGCGCGATTGATGCCGCAGCTCCAGGTCTTCTTCCTGGCGATCCCCGCCTCGATCCTCGGCGGCATGCTGGTGCTCCTCGCTGCCGTGGGCGTGATGATGGGCGTCTTCCTCGACGATCTCGGCGCCTTCCTGCGCCAGTTCATCGGCCTGTAAGGAGACAGGACGATGGCGGGAGACGTCGAGAACGAAGATCGCACAGAAGAACCGACCCAGCGAAAGCTCGATGAGGCGATCGAAAAGGGCGACGTCGCGCGGTCACAGGAGATCGGCACATTCTTCGTGCTCTGCGGCTTCACCCTGGCGCTGCTGGTCGCCGCCGGCAGCTCGGCCCGCGACGCCGCGCTCTCGCTGCGCGCCTTCCTGATGAACGCCCATCAGGTCTCGGACGACGCCAGCGCCCTCTTCCACGTCACCAGCAAGGGTGTGATGACGGGCTTCGCCATCATGGCCCTGCCGCTCGGCTTCATCCTCATAGCCGCCTTCGTCGGCGCCCTGATCCAGCACAAGCCGCTCTGGACCACCGAGCCGATGATGCCGAAATTCGACCGGATCTCGCCGATGGCCGGTGCCAAGCGCATCTTCGGCAAGGAGGCCTGGGTCAATTTCGCCAAGGGCCTCGCCAAGATCCTGGTGGTCGGCGTCGGCGTCTGGATCGTGCTCTGGGGCGAGCGCGACCGCTTGCAAGGCTTCGCCCAGATGGACGTGCACGCTCTGCTGCCGGCCGTGCTCGTGCTGACGATCAAGCTGATGGCCGGCGTGCTCGCGATCTTCGCCGTTATCGCTATCGGCGATTTCGGCTACCAGCGCTTCACCTGGTATCAGCGCCAGCGCATGACCAAGCAGGAATTGAAGGACGAGTACAAGAACACCGAGGGCAATCCCGAGGTGAAAGCCAAGCTGCGGCAATTGCGCGCCCAGCGCGCCCGCTCGCGCATGATGGCGCAGGTACCCAAGGCGACGGTGATCATCACCAACCCGACCCACTACGCCGTCGCCCTGCAATATGAGTCGGGTCAGGGCGCGCCGCTCTGCCTCGCCAAGGGCGTCGACGCGATCGCGCTGAAGATCCGCGAGGTCGCCGGCGAGCATAGCATTCCGATCGTCGAGAACCCACCTCTGGCGCGCGCGCTCTACGCCACTGTCGACATCGACGATGAAATTCCTGTCGAACACTATCAGGCGGTGGCGGAAGTCATCGGATACGTCTTGCGCCTGAAGCGCCGGCGCGCCTAACTCGCTGACTGGGCAACCATCTCTGCTATATGCCGGCCCGGGCCCACCGCTGACGGGCGACTGAAGGAAACGGACCCGCTGCAATGAGCGCAAGCACGGCACCGAGCGCGATCGACCGTTCCGACCGGCCCGGCCATGTCGGCATCATCCTTTTGGTCGCCGGCCTCCTGGTCGGCGCCGCCATCGCGCTCGGCTTCATCGCCAATGAATGGGCGCAGCCGCTGATCCTCGGCCTGCTCGCGCTGCTCTCGGTCGTCGGCGTCTTTTGCCTGTTCGCCTTCGCCATCGGGTTGATCCAGTTCGCCGGGCGCTCCGCCCGCAACGACCTGACCAAGGCGATCGTCGACAGCGCCGAGGACGGCATCGTCGTCACCGAGGGCGAGAACCGCATCGTCTACGCCAACGAGGCCTATCTCGCCTTCGCCGGCGCCCGCAACGCCAGCGAGATCGCTCCTGTCGAGCGCCTGTTCAAGGGCCGCGCCGAGGTGTCCGAAGCGATCTACCGCCTCGCCACCGCCGCCCGCGCCGGCCGCCGCCTCTCCGAGGAGATCAGGCTGGAGCCCGCGCTGAACGAGCGCGGCGCCGTCGGCTGGTACCGGGTGCGCGTCTCGCCGATCACCCGCGCCGGCCGCCCGGCCTCTCTCTGGAGCGTCACCGACGTCACCCCGGAGCGTGAGCGCCAGGAGAACGCCTTCCAGGAACTGCAGCACGCGATCGACTATCTCGATCATGCGCCGGCCGGCTTCCTCTCGATCGATGCCGACAGCGAGGTGCCCTATCTCAACGCCACGCTGGCCGGCTGGCTCGACTACGACCTCGCCCGCTTCGGCTCCGGTGGCCTGCAGCTCGAGGACATCGCCTCGCCGAATGCCGCCGCGCTGATCCAGGCCATTCGCGGCCAGCCCGGCGATGTCCGCATCGAGGTGCTCGACGTCGACCTGCGCCGCCGCAACGGCCAGTCGCTGCCCGTGCGGCTGCATCACCAGGTCGCCTTCGGCCAGGACGGGCGCGCCGGCGCTTCGCGCACCCTCGTGCTCAACCGCGCCGCCGGCGAGGCGGGCGCTGACCGCCACACCGACGCCGAGGCGCGTTTCGCCCGCTTCTTCCATGCGACGCCGATGGCGATCGCGACCGTCGACCGCCATGGCGCGATCCTGCGCTCGAACGCCTCCTTCACCCGCCTGATGCAGGGCGGTGCCCAGCCGGCGACGATCCATGAGTTCGTCAACGGCAACGGCGCCCTCGCCCAGGCCTTCGAGGCGGCGCTCGCCGGCAAGGGCGAGATCGCCCCGCTCGACGTTGCGCTCACCGGCGAGGACGGCCGCTCGGCGCGGCTCTATCTCTCGCCGGTTCCGGCCAGCGAGGATGCCGATGGCGAGCGCGCCATCGTCTATGCGCTGGAGACCACCGCCGAGCGCAAGCTCAAGGACAATATGGACCAAGCCGGCAAGATGCAGGCGGTCGGTCAGCTCGCCGGCGGCATCGCGCACGACTTCAACAACGTGCTGCAGGTCATCATCAACGCCTCGGAATTCCTGCTCGCCAGCCACAAGCCGACCGACCCGTCCTTCCCGGACATCATGCAGATCAAGCAGAACGCCTATCGGGCGGCCTCGCTGGTCCGGCAATTGCTTGCCTTCTCGCGCCGGCAGACATTGCGCCCGCAGGTGCTGGCGCTCGGCGACGTGCTCTCCGACCTCTCGCTGATGCTGAAGCGCGTCGTCGCCGACAAGATCGCGCTCGACGTCCGCCAGGGCCGCGACCTCTGGCCGGTCAAGGCCGACCTCGGCCAGCTCGAGCAGGTCGTGGTCAACCTCGCCGTCAATGCCCGCGACGCCATGCAGAGCGGCGGCAAGCTGCAGGTCCGCACCCGCAACGTGGCCGCGGCCGAGGTCGGCGAGCTCGGCCATGACGGCCTGCCCGCTGCCGACTATGTCCTGCTTGAGGTCGAGGATAGCGGCACCGGCATCCCGCAGGAGCATCTGGAGAAAATCTTCGAGCCCTTCTTCACCACCAAGGAGGTCGGCAAGGGCACGGGCCTCGGCCTGTCCATGGTCTACGGCATCGTCAAGCAGACCGGTGGCTTCGTCTTCTGCGACTCGGTCGTTGGGCGCGGCACCAATTTCCGCATCTTCCTGCCGCGCTACATCCCAACCGAAGAGGACATCGCTGCCGAGGCCGCCGCGAAGGAGGCGCCGAAGAAGACAGCCGCCGACCATACTGGCGCCGGCGTCATCCTCCTGGTCGAGGACGAGGACGCGGTCCGCGCCCTCAACGCCCGCATGCTGGTCTCGCGCGGCTACACCGTCCACGAGGCCGCCTCCGGCGTCGAGGCGCTCGAGCTGTTCAAGCAGCACGAGGGCAAGATCGACCTCGTCATCTCCGACGTTGTCATGCCCGAGATGGACGGGCCGACCCTGCTCGGCGAGCTGCGCAAGCGCAACGCCGCCACCAAGGTCGTCTTCGTTTCCGGCTATGCCGAAGAGGCATTCCGAAAGAACCTGCCTGAAGGCGAGGATTTCCATTTCCTGCCCAAGCCGTTCACGATGAAGCAGCTCGTTGAGACGGTGAAGGCGGCGATGGCCTGAGCGCATCGGACACCCCGGCGGCCGCCTGGCATTACCAAGAATTCATGCGGCGGACAGGCGGCAGGCGTACGCCGGTTGTAAGGTGACACCACGTCGACAGCGCTGCGCCGTGGTGACCAATGAAACGTTACGCGATCCTGGCCCTTATGGTGGCTGTCGCAGTCTTCGCCGCCTGGCGCCTGGTCAGGCCGCAGGATGGCGCGCAGCAAGCCCATGCCGAGCGCCGCGCCGACCCTATCGCGAGCCCGGTCACGACCGTGCTCGCCGGCCGCGCCGACATCCCCGTGACACGCCGCTCGATCGGCTTCGCCGAGCCTGTCGCCATCGTCGCGGTCAAGTCCCGCCTCGACGGCATTATTGCCGATATGCACGTCAAGGAAGGTCAGGAGGTCAGGCAGGGCGACCTGCTCTTCACCCTCGACGATCGCGAGCTCAAGGCGCAGGTCGCCCGCGACGAGGCCAATGTCGAGTGCGACAGGGCGACGGTGGCGCAGAAGCGTGCCGACCTCGCCCGCCAGAAAAGCCTGGTCGACAAGGGCGCCGGCACGCAGCAGGCGCTCGACCAGGCGACCGCCGACGAGGCCGTCGCCACCGCCGCCGTCAAGGCGGACGAAGCGACGCTCGCGCTCGACCGCGTCCGGCTCGGCTACACCACGATCACCGCTCCGATCTCCGGCCGGCTCGGCGCCATCGCCGCGACGCCCGGCAATGCGGTGCGCGCCAACGATGCCAGCAGCAATCTCGTGACGGTGACGCAGCTCGCCCCGATCCGCGTCACCTTCACTTTGCCGGAACGCGACCTCACCCTGCTGCAGGAAGCGGCCAAGGCGCAGATGCCGGCGAAGGTCACAGCCTATGCTTCCGGCACGCGGGAGAAGCTCGCCACCGGCGACCTCTCTTTCATCGATTCCGCCGTCGACATCCCGTCGGGCACCGTCAGCGTCAAGGCGCTTTTCGCGAACGATCCGCATCGGCTCTGGCCGGGGCAATATGTCGATGTCGTCGTCCAGCTCGGCATGCTGCCGGGCTCCGTCACCGTGCCCTCGGTCGCGCTGCAGGAGGGGCAGAAGGGCCCGTTCGTCTACGTCGCCAAAGCCGACGACACGGTCGAGGCGCGTCCCGTCAAGGTCGCCTCCAACGAGAACGGCGTCGTCGCGATCGCCTCGGGCCTGTCGCAGGACGAGAAGGTCGTGACCGAAGGCCAGTCGCGGCTTTCTCCCGGCGCCAGGATCAGGCTGACCGCCCCGCAAACCGCCAAGCCCTGAGGGCGCGCCATGTCGGTCTCTGCCTTCTGCATCCGCCATCCCGTCGCGACGATCCTGATGTCGTGCGCGCTCATCCTCGGCGGCCTGTTCGCCTGGCGCTCATTGCCCGTCGCGGCGCTGCCGCGTGCCGAGTTCCCGGTCGTCAACGTCTCCGCGCAATTGCCCGGCGCCTCGCCCGAGATCATGGCGACCTCGGTGGCGACGCCATTGATCAAGCAGTTCGCCACCATCGCCGGCATCGATTCGATCGCGACCACCAACGCGCTCGGCAATACCTCGATCGCGATCCAGTTCGCGCTCGACCGCGACATCGACGCGGCGGCGGCCGACGTCCAGGCGGCGATCGCCCGCACCCAGCGCCAGCTCCCGGTCGACATGACGACGCCGCCGAGCTACCGCAAGTTCAATCCCGCCGACGCCCCGATCCTGCTGCTGGCGCTGAAGAGCGACGTCACCCCGCTCTCCAAGATCGACGCCTTCGTCCAGCAGGTGCTCTCCCCCACCCTCTCCACGGTCGAGGGCGTGGCGCAGGTCCAGATCTTCGGCAGCCAGAAATACGCGGTGCGCATCCAGGTCGATCCGACCGCCCTTGCCGCCCGCGGCATCGGCATCAACGAATTGCAGGCGGCGATCACCGCCGCCAACGTCAACACCCCGGTCGGCACCATGCAGTCCGGCCCGCAGCAATTGACGCTGGAGGCGCAGACCCAGCTCGCCGATGCCGGCCATTTCGCCGACATCATCATCGCCACCCGCGATGGCCGCCCGGTCCGGCTCGGCGACGTCGCCAAGGTGATCGACTCGGTCGAGAACCTGCAGTTCGCCAGCTGGTATGACGGCTCACGCGCCCTCGTCGTCGCCGTCTTCCGCCAGCCTGACGCCAACACGGTCGATGTCGTCGACAAGGTCAAGACGGCGATCGGCCAGATGCAGTCGCTGCTGCCACCGGCGACGACGCTCGGCTTGCTCAACGACCGCTCCGCCTCGATCCGCCAGGCGGTCGAGGACGTGCAGTTCACGCTGGGGCTGACGATCGTTCTGGTCGTCGCGGTGATCTTCCTGTTCCTGCGCCGCTTCACTGCGACGCTGATCCCGGCGGTGGCGGTGCCGATTTCGCTGATCGCCACGCTGGGGGCGATGTACCTGCTCGATTTCTCGATCGATAACATCTCGCTGCTCGGCCTGACGCTGGCGGTCGGCCTCGTCGTAGACGATGCAATCGTGATGCTGGAGAACATCGTCCGCCACATGGAGGAGGACGGGCTCTCCGCTTTCGAGGCGGCCCTCAAGGGCTCGAGCGAGATTGGCTTCACCATCATCTCGATCTCGCTCTCGCTGGTCGCGGTCTTCATCCCGGTGCTGCTGATGGGCGGCGTGATCGGGCGCGTCTTCAACGAGTTCGCGGTCGTCGTCACGGTCGCTATCCTCGCCTCGGCCTTCGTCTCGCTGACGCTGATGCCGATGATGTGTGCCCGCCTCAGCGCCAGCGCAGCCGGCCATGCGGAGCCTGGAAAGAAGGATCGGCTCGCCTTCCTGGAACGCGGCTTCGACGCCGTGCTCGGTGCCTATCGCGCCGGGCTCGATCTCAGCCTGACATACCGGCGCACGGTGCTGATGATCTTTCTCGCCAGCGTCGCCGCCAGCGCCTGGCTGGTCGTGACCATCCCCAAGGGCTTTTTCCCGCAGGAGGATATCGGCCAGCTCCAGGTCGCGACCGAGGCGCGCCAGGACATCTCCTTCGACGCCATGTCGGCGCTACAACACAAGGTCGAGGAGGTCTTCCGAAGCTCCCCCTATGTCGCCCATGTCGCCTCGACCATTGGCTCCAGCGGCCAGTCGAGCAGCCTCAATGCTGGGCGGCTCTTCGTCGAGTTGAAACCGAAAGACCAGCGCCCGCCGCTGCAGCAGATGCTGGCGGAGCTGCGTCGACAGCTCGCCGCCATCCCCGGCATCGCGACCTATATGTCGCCGGTACAGAACCTCAACATCGGCGCGCGCTCCTCCAAGAGCCAGTACCAGTTCGTGATGCAGTCGATCGACCAGGCCGCTCTGTCCGACTGGTCGGGCAAGATGCTGGAGGCGCTGCAGCACGACCCGCTCTTCGTCGACGTCACCACCGACCTGCAGAACAAGGCCCTGCTCGCCAACCTCGTCGTCGACCGGGCCAAGGCGCAGTCGCTCGGCATCAGCGCCGACGTGCTGCGCTCCAGCCTCTATTCCGGCTTCGGCGTGCGCCAGATCTCGACGATCTACACCACCAGCGACAGCTACCAGGTCATCATCGAGTTCGATCCCGACATCGAGTGGTCGAACGACCGGCTCGACCAGGTTCGCTTCCGCTCCTCCTCCGGCGCGCTCGTCCCGCTGGGGACTTTCGCCCGGATCGAGCGCAAGGCCGGTCCGCTCACCGTCAACCAGCTCGGCCAGCTCCCGGCCGTCACGCTGTCCTTCAACTTGCCCGCCGGCCGCGCGCTCGGCGAAGCCGTGCAACGCATCGACGCGATCAAGGCCGAACTCGGCCTGCCCGCCCAGATCGGCACCAGCTTCGCCGGCGTCGCCAAGACCTTCGAGCAGTCGCTGGGCAATCAGGGCCTGCTGATCGCCGGCGCGGTGCTGACGATCTATATCGTGCTCGGCATCCTCTACGAGAGCTTCATCCACCCGCTGACCATCCTGACCGGCCTGCCGGCCGCGGCACTCGGCGCGCTCGTGACGCTGAAGCTCTTCGGCCTCGATCTCTCGGTCATCGCCGTGATCGGGCTCCTGATGCTGATCGGCATCGTCAAGAAGAACGCGATCATGATGATCGACGTCGCGCTCGAACTGCAGCGCGCCGGCGAGCCGCCGGACACTGCGATCCGCGAGGCGTGCCTCCGCCGCTTCCGGCCGATCATGATGACGACGCTGGCGGCGATCCTCGGCGCCCTGCCGATCGCGATCGGCGCCGGCGCCAGCGCCGAACTGCGCCAGCCGCTCGGCCTTGCCGTCGTCGGCGGGCTGATCGTCTCGCAGGTGCTGACGCTGTTCATCACCCCGGTGATCTTCCTCTACATGGAAGGGCTGTCGCGCAGGCTCGGCGGCAAGAGACCGGCCGTGGCCGCCACCGCGGAAACGCCCCACGCGGCGGGGTGAGCACGCGGTACCGCCAGCGAACTGATCTGTCTCACACTCAGCCCTCATCCTGAGGAGCCGCGCAGCGGCGTCTCGAAGGATGCTTCAGATGATTCGGGAGCCTCCTGAAGCATCCTTCGAGACGCCATTCCTCCGGGAATGGCTCCTCAGGATGAGGGCTCGCAGACGTTCAAATCGTGCTCCGAAGCCCGCTCGGCATGGGCAGTTTGCCAACGGCGCTGTGCGAGATTTGCTGTGCCCTTCGGCGCATCTTCGGCAGAGCCTGCGCAAATCTGGCTGCGATGGCCTGCGGCGGCATGGGAGACGAGCATGACTGAGATGCCGCAGGGACGCGAGGCGCCGCCCGACGAGCCTGCCCTCGACTTCGCCGGCGTCACGCTCTCGCCGCAGAAGGAGCTCGTCCGGATCTTCTACAAGGAGATGTGGGACCACGCCGACAAGTCTTTGATCCCACGAATTTTCCACGAGGACTTCACCTTTCGCGGCTCGCTCGGCCCGGTCCTGCGCGGCCATCGCGAATTCGCGGGTTATGTCGACTGGGTCACCGGGGCGCTCGGCGCGTACACCTCGGACATCCTGGCGCTGGTCGAGGAAGGTGACCGCGTCTTCGGGCGCCTTCGCTTCCACGGCTTCCATCGCCGCGAGATGTTCGGAGTGCCGCCGAGCGGCCGCCATGTCTGGTGGCATGGCGCGCCGGCCTTCACCTTCGAGGACGGGCTCGTGCGCGACCTCTTCGTGCTCGGCGACATCCACGGCCTGATCGGGCGCCTGAAGCAGGGCTGAACGACCCTGCCCTATCCGGCGAAGGTCACTCCCGCCTCCCGCGCCGCCAACCGGATCAGGCGGCAATCCTTCACCGCCGCCTGTCGATGCATCATCGCCTCGCGATAGATCGGATCGCGGAACATTGCCGCAAAGGCCTCGACACTGGGATATTCGGCGATGAAGCAGATGTCCCAGCGCTCGCCCCGCGGGCCGATCAGCATCTGCTCGAAGCCGCCGCGCCAGATGATCCGCCCGCCGAGCCGCGTCAGCACCGGCGCGCTGATCCGGCCATAGTTCGCGAAGGCCTCGCGGCCGCCGCCATGCGGCCCGTCCGGATACTGCGCCTCGCCATTGAGCCGGATCAGGTTCAACATCTGCACCGGGCCCGGCCGGTCGTCGGCACGGAAGGCGGCGAAAGCCTCGCGGCTGAAGCTCGCATGATCGCTCATCCCCGCCCCCTCAACCGGCCTTGGCGACCAGCGACCAGTCGCCGGAATAGACCGGCTGGCGCCGCGCCATCCAGGCGTCGAGCCCCTCGCGCAGATCGGCCGTCGGCACGATGCGGGCGAACTGCTCGCTCTCGATCAGCAGCCCTTCGGCGATGCTGGCGTTGATGCCGCGCGTCACCGCCGTGAGGATGGTCGCCGCCGCCAATGAGGAATGCCGCAGGATACGCGCCGCCAGCGCGTTCGCCGCCGGCAGCAACTCGTCATGCGGCACCACCGCGTTGATCAGGCCCATCTCCAGCGCCCGCTGCGGCGTGAACGGATCGCCGGTCAGCAGCAGCTCCATGGCGCGCTTGCGGCCGGCGAGGCGCGGCAGGCGCTGTGTCCCGCCGAAGGTCGGCGGCATGCCGAGATTGATCTCCGGCTTGGCGAACATCGCCCGCTCGCTGGCGATGGCGAGCGGCACCGCCTCGGTGACCTCGCAGCCGCCGCCATAGGCGAGCCCGTTCACCGCGGCGATCACCGGCTTGCCGAAGGCCTCCAGCCGCGCCGTCAGCTTCTGCCCGCGGCGGACGAATTCGCGCACCGCCTGCTCCGGCCCGGCCGCGACGCTCCGCGAGAACTCATGGATGTCGCCGCCGGCCGAAAAGGCGCGCTCGCCGGCGCCGGTCAGGATCACGGCGCGGATCGAAGGATCGACCTCGATCGCATCGAGGACGTCGAGCAGGCGGTCGATCAGTCCGTAGCTCAGCGCATTCAGCTTCTCGGGCCGGTTCAACGTCAGCGTCGCAATCGCCTCGCGCTGTTGAATCAGGATGGGATCATTATCGGGCATGGCTTTGGCCTTCTTCCGGTTTCGACCGATCGAAGCTGCACTCCCGACTTGACGATATATACTACCTGTACGGTATACATCGAGGCATGACCGAACCCGACAAGCCGACGCGCATCCGCATCATCGAGGCCGCCAGCAAGCTCTTCTACGGCGAGGGCATTCGCGCCGTCAGCGTCGATGCGGTGGCTGAGAAGGCCGGCGTCACCAAGCGCACGCTCTACTACCATTTCGAGAGCAAGGACGAGCTCGTCGCTGCCTATCTCGAGGCGCGCGACCAGCCCAACCTCAAGCTGATGGCCGGCTGGTTCGACAAGGCGCAGGGCGGCCTGCCGCAGAAGATCGAGGCGATCTTCCAGAACCTCGCGCGCTCCGCCCGCCACCCGCGCTGGAAGGGCTGCGGCTTCCTGCGCACCGCCGCCGAGCTCGCCAACCTGCCCGGCCACCCCGCAATCAAAATCGGCGCGCGCCACAAGGCCGGCTTCGAGCGCTGGCTCGCCGGCGCCTGCGCCGAGCATGGCGCCGCCGCGCCCGAGGAACTTGCCCGCCAGGTCGTGCTGCTCATGGACGGCGCCTTCTCGGTCATGCTCGTCCATCGCGACCCGGCCTATGTCGAGGCCGCCGGCCGCGCCGCCGCTGCGCTGGCCGCCGGAGCGCGCCCGAGCCCCCACGTTTGATCAGCGTATCGCCGCCTTCTATCCTGCGCCGATGACGCAAAGGCCGGTTCTCGTCTACACGCTGCTGCTGATCGTGCAGACGGTCTGCGCGCTGGTGATCCTCTTCCACATCCACACCGCCTTTCGCATCCTGATCGAGCGGATCGGCCAGCAGCAGACGCTGCCGACCGAAGTTCTGGCGCAGGTCTGTGGTGCGGCGCTGCTCGGCCAGCTTTGCTATTGGACCCGCCTCTACCGGCTGCCGGTGCCGCATGGCTTCCACAGCCCGGTCCTGGGGCACCTGCTGGCGTTCGCAGCCCGCCTCGGTGCGATCGTCGGCGGCGCGCTCGCCTCGATCTATTTCCTGCGTCATCTGCCCGAGCTGACCAGGCTCGCGGACAGCTTCACCCTGACCTGGCGTTCCAGTCTGCTGCTTGCGATCGTCTTCGCGATCTACTGCTACACCGTCGAGCTCGAACGCCTCGCCGCGGCCTGGCAAGCCAAGCCGGAGGAATGACTGCCGCCGGCTCTGGTCAGGCGCGCAGGCGCGCCAGCCAGAGCTTTACGCCACGCAGGCGCTCCCGCGCCGCCCGCACTAGCGCGACAGCCTTTTGCCAGGCGGTGCTCGCCTTGATCCGGCCGATCACCGCCTGCCGGATCGCCTCGATCCAGCCCATGATCCGCGCAAACCAGGGAATGGTGAGGAGCTGCGCCCGTCCAGCATGGTAGACGCGCTCGACCAGCAGGAAGCCGGCGAGATGGCCGATCGCGGTGGTGACGATACCCGCCGTGAACGCGCCGCGTGCCAGGAACAGCAGGCCGAGCAGCTTCAGCGGCTCGACGATGGCGAAGGGGATCGCCAGCGCGACCAGCGCGCCATAGGGCGGCAACCGCCCGATCGCCGCTTCGAGCCGCGCCACCAGCCTGAGCGAGGCGAACCAGGCGATCAGCGGCCGGTAGACCGGCCGCAGCAGCTCGTCGAGCAGGATGGCGAGCCCGACGGCAAGGTCGAGCGGGATCAGGAGGAGCTTGATCAGCGATTTCCGCATCACGCCTTACTCCCCGCGAGCCTGCCGCACTCACCCCGCCAGAGTACAAGCGGCGCGCGCTGGAGCAAGAACAAAAAAAGAACTTGCGAGAGAGAACAAACCGTGACCATAGTCGTTTCCATGGCGCGGATTGAGATGTGGTCGCGCCCCTGCCATAAGGAGCGCACGTCGTGAATCAGGCAAATCTCAGGCTCGTGGAAGGCTCTTCGATGGACAAGGCCAAGGCGCTCGATGCGGCGCTCTCGCAGATCGAACGGGCTTTCGGCAAGGGCTCGATCATGCGCCTGGGCAAGAACCAGCAGGCGATCGAGATCGAGACGGTCTCGACCGGCTCGCTCGGCCTCGACATCGCGCTCGGCGTCGGCGGCCTGCCGCGCGGCCGCGTCGTCGAGATCTACGGCCCCGAATCCTCGGGCAAGACCACGCTCGCGCTGCACACCATCGCCGAAGCCCAGAAGAAGGGTGGCGTCTGCGCCTTCGTCGACGCCGAGCACGCGCTCGATCCGGTTTATGCCCGCAAGCTCGGCGTCAATCTCGACGACCTGCTGATCTCGCAGCCCGACACCGGCGAGCAGGCGCTCGAGATCACCGACACGCTGGTCCGCTCCGGCGCGATCGACGTGCTCGTCGTCGACTCCGTCGCGGCGCTGACGCCGCGTGCCGAGATCGAAGGCGAGATGGGCGACAACCAGCCCGGCCTGCAGGCCCGCCTGATGAGCCAGGCGCTGCGCAAGCTCACCGCCTCGATCTCGCGCTCGAACTGCATGGTCATCTTCATCAACCAGATCCGCATGAAGATCGGCGTGATGTACGGCTCGCCCGAGACGACCACCGGCGGCAATGCGCTCAAGTTCTACGCCTCGGTCCGCCTCGACATCCGCCGCGTCTCGACGCTGAAGGAGCGCGACGAGGCGACCGGCAACCAGGTCCGCGTCAAGGTGGTCAAGAACAAGGTCGCGCCGCCCTTCAAGCAGGTCGAGTTCGACATCATGTTCGGCGAGGGCATCTCGAAGGCCGGCGAGCTGGTCGATCTCGGCGTCAAGGCCGGCATCGTCGAGAAGTCCGGCGCCTGGTTCTCCTTCGACAGCCAGCGCCTCGGCCAGGGCCGCGAGAACGCCAAGAGCTTCCTCAAGGCCAATCCCGACGTCGCCGCCAAGATCGAGACGACGATCCGCCAGAACTCCGGCCTCGTCGCCGAGCGCATCCTGGAGAACGCCGACCCGACCGCCGATGACCTCGACGAGGGCGAAGCCTGAGCCTTCAAACGCTGGCATTCAGCCATGAGATCGACGGGCGGCCTTCGGGTCGCCCGTTTCCGTTTTGCGGTCAGCAGCTTGCCGCGCCTGCGAACTATGCAGGCCCTTTCTGGACAGGCATAAGTGCGCTGACTAGAACCCTTTCAGCCCTGCCGGCGCTTGCCGGCCCCCTGCTTGAACCAGAGCCAAGATTGCGATGAGCGGCGTCAACGAGATCAGGTCGACCTTCCTCGATTACTTCAAGGCGAACGGCCACGAGGTGGTGCCGTCGAGCCCGCTCGTGCCGCGCAACGACCCGACCTTGATGTTCGCCAATTCCGGCATGGTGCAGTTCAAGAACGTCTTCACCGGCCAGGAGAAGCGGCCTTACGCCCGCGCCACCACGGCGCAGAAATGCGTGCGCGCCGGCGGCAAGCACAACGACCTCGACAATGTCGGCTACACCGCCCGCCACCACACCTTCTTCGAGATGCTGGGGAATTTCTCCTTCGGCGACTATTTCAAGGAGCAGGCGATCCATCACGCCTGGACCCTTGTCACCCGCGAGTTCGGCCTGCCCAAGGACAAGCTGACCGTCACGGTCTACTCCGAGGACGACGAGGCGCATGGACTTTGGAAGAAGATCGCCGGCCTGCCGGATTCGCGCATCATCCGCATCGCGACCTCCGACAATTTCTGGCGCATGGGCGATGTCGGCCCCTGCGGCCCCTGCTCCGAGATCTTCTACGACCATGGCGACCACATCCCCGGCGGCCCTCCGGGCTCGCCCGACGAGGATGGCGACCGCTTCATCGAGATCTGGAACCTCGTCTTCATGCAGTATGAGGAGGCGGCCGGTGGCATTCGCACTAACCTGCCCCGCCCCTCGATCGATACCGGCATGGGCCTCGAGCGCATCGCCGCCGTGCTCCAGGGTACGCATGACAACTATGCGATCGACCTGTTCGCGACGCTGATCCGCACCATCGCCGATCTCATCAATGTCCCCTCGGACGGGCCGATGAGCGCGAGCCACCGCGTCATCGCCGACCATCTGCGCTGCTCCGCCTTCCTGATCGCCGACGGCGTGCTGCCTTCGAACGAAGGCCGCGGCTACGTGCTGCGCCGGATCATGCGTCGCGGCATGCGCCATGCGCAGTTGCTCGGCGCCAAGGACCCGCTGATGCACAAGCTGGTGCCGGCCTTGGTGCGCGAGATGGGCCAGGCTTATCCCGAACTGATCCGGGCCGAGGCGCTGATCAGCGAGACGCTGAAGCTGGAGGAGACCCGCTTCCGCACCACGCTGGCGCGCGGCCTCTCCATCCTCGACCAGGAGGCTCAGAGCCTGGGTTCCGGTGACAAGCTCAAGGGCGACGTCGCCTTCACCCTCTACGACACCTATGGCTTCCCGCTCGAC
The DNA here is from genome assembly GCF_042657265.1 of Allobosea eneae. Taxonomy (NCBI): domain Bacteria; kingdom Pseudomonadati; phylum Pseudomonadota; class Alphaproteobacteria; order Hyphomicrobiales; family Alloboseaceae; genus Allobosea; species Allobosea eneae. The sequence continues at coordinate 21,975 of NZ_JBHSLW010000139.1, read as the reverse complement.
CTGACCCAGGACGCGCTGCGCGCTCGCGGCGTCGGCGTCGACATCGAGGGCTTCGATGCGGCGATGGCGCAGCAGAAGGCCAAGGCGCGTGCCGCCTGGGCCGGCACCGGCGAAGCGGCGACCGAGACGCTCTGGTTCCCGCTGCGCGAGCGCGTCGGCGCGACCGAGTTCCTCGGCTACGACACCGAGAGCGCCGAGGGCGTGGTCACCGCTCTGGTCAAGGACAATGCCGAGGTCGCGTCGCTGAAGGAAGGCGAGAGCGGCATCGTTATCCTCAACCAGACGCCGTTCTACGGCGAATCCGGCGGCCAGGTCGGCGACACCGGGACGATCGCCGGCAACGGCTTCAAGGCTGAGGTCACCGACGTCCAGAAGAAACTCGGCGATGTCTTCGCCCATCAGGTCAAGGTCGTCTCCGGCGCGATCGAGCTCGGCAAGCCGGCCGAGCTGACGGTCGACCATGCCCGCCGCGGCACCATCCGCGCCAACCATTCGGCCACCCATCTGCTGCACGAGGCGCTGCGCCGCGTGCTCGGCGACCATGTCGCGCAGAAGGGATCGCAGGTCGCGCCCGAGCGCCTGCGCTTCGACTTCAGCCACCCCAAGCCGATCTCGCGCGAGGAGTTGGCCAGGGTCGAGGAGATGGCGAACAAGCTCGTGCTGCAGAACGAGCCGATCACGACCAAGCTGATGTCGGTCGACGACGCGATCGCCTCGGGTGCGCGCGCGCTGTTCGGCGAGAAATACGGCGATGAGGTCCGCGTGGTGTCGATGGGCACCGATCGCGATGCCGAGACGCCAAAAGCCTTCTCGGTCGAGCTCTGCGGCGGCACCCATGCCAGCCGCACCGGCGACATCGGCCTCGTTGCCGTCCTGTCCGAAGCCGGCGTCGCGGCCGGCGTGCGCCGCCTCGAAGCGCTGACCGGCGAGGCGGCCCGCCGTCATCTGCGTGAGGAAAGCGTCGCGCTCGACGAGATGGCCGGAGTTCTGAAGGCGCCGATCGCCGAATTGCCGGCGCGCGTCACCGCGCTGGTCGAGGAGCGCCGCAAGCTCGAGCGCGAGCTCAGCGAAGCCCGCAAGAAGCTCGCCATGGGCGGTGGCGGCGAGGCCAGCGATCCGATCCGCGAGGTCGCCGGCGCCAAGCTGCTCGCGCGCGCCGTTACCGGCGTCGAGATGAAGGACCTGAAGAGCCTGGCCGACGAGGCCAAGGCCCGCGTCGGCTCCGGCGTCGTCGCCATCGTCGGCGTCGCCGAGGACGGCAAGGCCGGCGTCGTCGTCGGCGTCACGCCCGACCTGACCGAGCGCTTCGACGCGGTCGCGCTGGTGCGCGCTGCCTCCGAGCGCCTCGGCGGCAAGGGCGGCGGCGGTCGCCGCGATATGGCCCAGGCCGGCGGGCCGGACGGCGCGCAGGCTGAAGCTGCGCTTGAAGCCGTCGCCGCCGCGATGGGCTGAACGATCATGTCCGCCGCCCCGCAGCCTGGCATGAGCTGGCGGCGGCGGGCGCATCTGATCATCGACCGAGGCGCGGGCGACGATCTCTCGGCGCGGCTCGTCCATGGCGGGCTAGTGGCGCTGATCGTCGTCAATATCACGGCGCTGGTGCTGGAATCGGTGCCGCGCCTCGCTACCGCCCATGAACGGCTGTTCCATGGGATCGAGCTGGTCTCGACCGTGCTGTTCACGCTGGAATATGCGGTCCGGCTCTGGACCGCGCCCGAACATGCGCGCTATCGCGGCATGGGCGACTGGGCGGCGCGGCGCGCCTATGCGCTGTCTCCGCCGGCACTGCTCGATTTCCTCGCCACCGTTCCGCTCTACGCGGCGCTGCTCGGCTACGGCGATCTTAAGATCCTGCTGCTGTTCCGGCTGGTGCGCTTTTTCAAGCTGGGCCGCTATTCGCCCGGCATGGCCTCGCTCGGCGCCGCGCTGCATGCCGAACGCAAGGCGCTCGCCGCCTGTGTCGTCATTCTGATCGGCGTGATGCTGCTCTCGGCGACCGCGATGCATTTCGTCGAGCACGATGTCCAGCCGGACAAGTTCGGCACCATCCCCGACGCGATGTGGTGGGCGATCGTGACGCTGACCACTGTCGGCTATGGCGATGCCTTCCCGATCAGCCCGTTCGGCAAGGTCGTGGCGTCGCTGACCGCGGTGATGGGTCTCGTCATGCTGGCGCTGCCGGTCGGCATCATCGCCACCGCTTTCTCCCAGGAAATCCATCGCCGCGAATTCGTGGTGACCTGGAGCATGCTGGCGCGCGTGCCGCTGTTCAGCGGCCTCAGCGCCGCCGAGATCGCGGAGATCATGAACGCGTTGCGCGCCCAGACCGTGCGCGGCGGCGGCGTCGTGCTGCATCCGCACGAGCCGGCCCAGTCGCTCTATTTCGTCGCCAGCGGCGAGGTCGAACTCGTCGAGCCCGACGGCAGTCGGCGGCTCGACGAAGGCTGCTATTTCGGCGAGCTTCGCCTGACCGAGCTCGCAACGGCGGAAAGCGGCATCGCGGCCCGCGCCACGGTCGCGACCAAGCTCCTCGTCCTTGATCCTGCCGATTTTCGCCTGCTCATGCTGCGCCACCCGGACCTCGCCGCCCATCTCCACCGACTCGCAGCAGCATGATGCCGACCCGCCGCACCGCCCTCGCCCTGCTGTTGAGTGCAGGAAGCCCCGCTTTGGCGCAGCAGCCGCGCCCGCAACAGCGCCCCCCGCAGGGCCTGAGCCTGTCCGCACCGCGCACATTGATGGCGGGGGCGATGGCGACGGCCTTCATCAGCCGCGCGCCGGCCAATGCCCGCCTCGCCATCAGCCGGCCGGCCGATCCGCCGGAAGCAGCGATCGTGGCCTCGCCGCTCGGTCAGGCGACGGTTCTGTCGCTGCCGGCGCCGGGCGAGGTCGGCAGCTATGAATGGCGCCTGCTCGGCGAGGCCGACGGCAAGCCGATGATCCTGTTGCGCCAGCTGCTGACGACGACGGCGCCGAGCGCCACACTCGCCGCCCCCGCCCGCGTCGCGCGCGGCAATCCGCTGCCCGTGCGCGGCATCGGCCCCAATGGCGATCGCGACCGCGTCGTGCTGGTCAAGCCGGATGCGCCGCCGGACGCGCAGGGACCGAGCTTCTTCCCGGCCGAGAATGTCGAGAGCACGCTGGAGGCGCCGGCCGAGCCCGGCATCTACGAATTGCGTTATGTGATGGACGCCCCACTCACCGGCCCGCGCGTGCTGGCGCGGCGCGAGGTCGTGGTCGAGTAGCGCTCAATCGTGATCCGGATGCTGGCGCGAGCGATAGGCCGGCAGCTCATCCGCCGGGATGTCGTCCTCGGTCCGCGTGCCTTCCAGCCGGCAGAACGCGTCCAACCAGGGCGCCCTGCCCTCGACGCCATAGGCGTGGGTCGGAGGAAAGGCGGCCGGATCGTCGAGACTGCCGACCGCGAGCGAGAGCGTGCCCATGCCGGGATAGCTGAAGCTCAGCGGCGTGCCGCACTCACGGCAGAAGCCACGCTCGGCCACCTCCGACGAGCGGAAAACGGACGGCCTGCCACGCGTCCAGACCACGTCGGCGATGCGCGACGAGGCGAAGGCGCCGAAATAATTGCCCACCGCCTTCTGGCACATTCGGCAGAAGCAGACCGAGACCTTGTGCGGCGGCTTCAGCAGGCGATAGCGCACCGCGCCGCACTGGCAGCCGCCGGTGAGAGTCGGAGGCTTTGTTGTCATATCTGCTTCCGACTCATATAGCTCCCTCCGCCGCTGTCACGACAACTTTGAAAGCAGTCGCTTAGCAGCGACAGGGCGATAAAATTCGAGGAATCTTTGCGTATTCCAGTAGCAACTGGATCCTTCAACAGCGGTAGCATGCCAAATTTCGCGCCCCTTATGCCCCGTATATATCGCGGTATGAAGCGAAATCACATAATCATCAATTAAATCAAAGGCGGCTGCTCTACAGTTAATATTCACATTGAAACGATCCCTCACACGTTCGGCAAATATAACATCACCATTGCTCAAAAACTCGAAATCGAATCGCTGATCTACATCAATAACGAAGGTACCTGTCTGATTGTATATCTCAGGGCACAACACACGATCCGGGTCAAGAAATTCTCCCCACATTGAGAAAAAATAGAACTGAACCGCTCGGCGACAGTTGCCCTCGCCCCATTCACCTGCAAGCTCGTCTGCAGAACCAAGTGGGCCCGCATCAAACCGGTAGTTGAACTCCTTCATCGTCGACTCCCGATCCGCATTGCGCTCAGATCGTGATCGGAGTTTCCAGGCGAAGCAATCCGTGCCGAAGCGCTCGCAGTCGATACCAGAAGCCCCGGTCCTCAGTCACAGCATCTGAAGTTGCCAGTCTGCAACCCACCCTAAGCTGAACTTGCTTGCCCAGACATTCGTACCTTGCACGCCACGAAAAAAGCCCGGCCAGACCGGCCGGGCTTCTGTTCTGCGTTCGAAATCTGCACCGTTACGCGGCCATCGCCTTGCGCAGGTTGTCGCTGACCTTGTCGAGGAAGCCGGTGGTCGAGAGGAACTTCTGGTCGGGGCCGACCAGCAGCGCCAGATCCTTGGTCATGTCGCCGGCCTCAACGGTGTCGACCGTGACCTTCTCCAGCAGCTTGGCGAAGTCGGCCAGCGCCTGGTTGTTGTCGAGCTTGGCGCGATGCGACAGGCCGCGGGTCCAGGCGAAGATCGAGGCGATCGAGTTGGTAGAAGTCTCTTTGCCCTTCTGGTGCTCGCGATAGTGGCGGGTCACGGTGCCGTGGGCCGCCTCTGCCTCGACGGTCTTGCCGTCCGGCGTCATCAGCACCGAGGTCATCAGGCCGAGCGAGCCGAAGCCCTGCGCCACCGTGTCGGACTGCACGTCGCCGTCATAGTTCTTGCAGGCCCAGACATAGCCGCCCGACCACTTCAGCGCCGAGGCGACCATGTCGTCGATCAGGCGGTGCTCATAGATGATGCCGAGCTTGTCGAACTCCGCCTTGAACTCGGCTTCGTAGATCTCCTGGAAGATGTCCTTGAAGCGGCCGTCATAGGCCTTGAGGATGGTGTTCTTGGTCGAGAGATAGACCGGGTACTTGCGGATCAGGCCGTAGTTCAGCGAGGCGCGGGCGAAGTCGCGGATCGACTCGTCGAGATTGTACATCGCCATCGCGACGCCCGAGCCCGGCGACTTGAACACTTCCTTCTCGATCACCTGGCCGTCCTCGCCGACGAACTTGATCGTCAGCGTGCCCTTGCCGGGGAACTTGAAGTCGGTCGCGCGGTACTGGTCGCCGAAGGCATGGCGGCCGACGACGATCGGCTGGGTCCAGCCCGGCACCAGGCGCGGCACGTTCTTGCAGATGATCGGCTCGCGGAAGATCACGCCGCCGAGGATGTTGCGGATCGTGCCGTTCGGGCTCTTCCACATCTCCTTGAGGTTGAACTCCTTCACGCGGGCCTCATCCGGCGTGATAGTGGCGCACTTCACCGCGACGCCATGCTTCTTGGTGGCGTGGGCGGCGTCGATCGTGACCTGGTCGTTGGTGGCGTCGCGGTTCTGGACCGAGAGATCGAAATAATCGAGCTCGAGGTCGAGATAGGGGAAGATCAGCTTGTCCTTGATGTGCTGCCAGATGATGCGGGTCATCTCGTCGCCGTCCATGTCGACGATCGGGTTGGCGACCTTGATCTTGCTCATGTGATGCGACCCCTGCTCTGGTCAGTCTGGAACGTTTCCGGGCTGCAACGACCTGCCGCAGCCGCCCGCGCGCTTCCTAGCGGGTTCCGCTTCCATGGGGAAGCCGGCCTTTCGTGCAACGTGCGAGGACGTGATCGGCCGTCTCAGCTAGCCGATGCGGGGCGCCCCGCCGCCAACGCAGTTGGCAAGCCTGCTGACTGATTTCGATTGGAGGGGTGATGGCCTCCTCCTCCCCTCGGCCTCCTCACCGGCAGCACCGCAGCATCGGCGCGAGCGCGGCGCTGGCGCTCGCCCAAGCCGGCGAGCAAGTCCTCGCCACCAGTCTCACGCAGGACGAGGTCGCGACGACGCCCGCCCATCCTGTTCCTGCTCTGCGAAGCCGCCCGCTTCGTCACCTGCGCGGTCCTGCCCGTCGATGGCGGCTACCTCGCCGCCTGACAAGACCTAGAAATATCAACGACATGGTGGCGTTTCCTGAATCGATCGTCCAGCCAGCTGAATCAGAAGCACAACCGGAGGGAATCGCGATGAAAAAGGTCGGCCCGGTCCCGGTTCAGGTCTGCACCGAAGAGCGCTGGACTCCCTGTCGGCATCCGCAGCCTAAGGACTCCCCGCTGGAACTGGTCGTGCCGAACGTCATCCCCGAGGACGAGCTCGCCGAGCCGGAGCAACCCGCCCAACAGCCCTCATCTTGAGGAGCGATCCATGGGAGCGCGTCTCGAAGGATGATCGAGGAGGTTCTGGAAACAACTGGAGCATCCTTCGAGACGCGGGCTTCGCCCGCTCCTCAGGATGAGGGGTGTTAAGATATGGGTTTCAGCGCCCGAGCTTGGCCAGCTCGACGGCGGCGCGCAACTCGATATGGGCGAGGACCTCGTCGAGGCGCGGATCGTCAGTCGCCTCGCGCCGGGCCGACAACATCGCTTTCAGCCGCTCGAGCTCGGCCGGCGAGACTCGTCCCGCGAGCAGGGCGGCCTTGAGCCGGTCAAGCCCGTCGAGCAGGTCGTGGCCGCGCCGGGCCTGGCGCCGCTTGCGCTCCTGCCCGTCCTCCTCGGCCTGGACCGCGAGCAACCCGTCGAGCGAGCCGGCATGGCTGACGGCTGCGCCCTGCGCCGACGCCGCGCTCTCGCGCGCCGGCAGACGGAACGTCGAACCGCCAGTCGAGGCGCTGCGGCTTGTCGAGGTGGTCGATGAGATCGGGCTGCGCTGGTCGATGCGGATCATCACGCTCTCGCAAGGTCGGCCTGAAAAGGCGCTGCATGGACGCTGTCCGACCCATATCGTTGTGCCGGCAACGTGGTTAACGAGCGGTAAATCGCCCGGCAGGATTTGCCGGGGGCGGCAGCTTTGCGCCGGTTGCGGCGCCCTGCCCGATCAGGCCACCGATCTCTAAAAGCCTGATTAAAAAGCGTTTTCACTTTCTCCCAAACTGGCACGCTCTTCGCACCGGGGTCGGGAGATCAGACTCACCCGGTGTGCCATGCCTCGCCTCTTCCGCCTCCGCCATCTGCTGACGCCGCTCGCAGCGCTGCTGCTGGCCGGCGCCGCCATGGCGGCCGATCTCGCCCCGGCGGCCCCGCCGGCCCGCGGCGGCAACGGCGTCAGCAGCCATGCGCCGACGCGCAGTGGCGCCGCCGAGGCCGGCGTCTCCCGCACCGCCTTCGCCGGCAGCGGCGGCATGGGCACCGCGCTCTCGCGCATCAAGGACCTCGCCTCGGTCGAGGGCGTGCGCAGCAACCAGATCCTCGGCTACGGCATCGTCGTCGGCCTCAACGGCACCGGCGACACGCTCAACAACGCCCCCTTCACCAAGCAGTCCCTGCAGGCGATGCTGGAGCGCCTCGGCGTCAACACCCGCGGCGCCAGCATGCGTACCGCCAATGTCGCGGCGGTGATGGTCACGGCGAACCTGCCGCCCTTCGCCGTCCAAGGCACGCGGCTCGACGTCACAGTATCGGCGCTCGGCGACGCCAAATCGCTGCAGGGCGGCACCTTGCTCGCCACGCCACTGCTCGGCGCCGATGGCGAGGTCTATGCGGTCTCTCAAGGCCCGGTCGCGATCGCCGGCTTCTCGGCTGAAGCCGACGCCGCCAAGATCACCCGCGGCGTGCCGACCGTCGGGCGCATCGCCAATGGCGGCTTGGTCGAGCGCGAGATCGACTTTGCCCTCAACAAGCTGAAGACGCTGCGCCTGTCGCTGCGCAATCCCGACCTCACCACCGCCCGCCGCATCGCCGCCGCGATCAACGACTTCATCGGCGGCGACTCGGCCGAGCCGACCGACCCGTCGACGGTGCTGCTGCAGATACCGCCGCGCTTCCAGGGCAATATGATCCGCCTGCTCACCGATATCGAGCAGCTCCGGGTCGAGCCTGACCAGGGCGCCCGCGTCGTCATCGACGAGCGCTCCGGCATCATCGTCATGGGCAAGGATGTACGGGTCTCCACCGTCGCGGTCGCCCAGGGCAACCTGACCGTGACCATCTCCGAGGAGCCGCAGGTCAGCCAGCCAAACGAATTCGGCCAGGGCCGGACCGTCGTCGTGCCGCGCAGCAACGTCAAGGTCGACACCGAGGGCGCCAACAAGCTCGCCCTCGTCAAGGAGAGCGTGACCCTGCGCGAACTGGTCGACGGGCTGAACGCCCTCGGGATCGGCCCGCGCGACATGCTCACCATCCTGCAAGCCATCAAGGCAGCCGGCGCGCTGCAAGCCGATATCGAGGTGATGTAATGAGTGCCATCCTCGCCGCCCCCGCCGCCAAGCTCGCCATCGGCGCCGCCATCAACCTCGCCGGCGGCATCGCCGACGCGCTCAGTTCCTCGCAGAGCAAGGCCAAGAAGACCGCCGACGATTTCGAAGCCGTCTTCCTGGAGAACTTCACCCAGAGCGTGATGAGCTCGAACGGGACCGAAGGACCCCTCGGCGAGAACGGCGTCGGCGGCGATGTCTGGCGCTCCATGCTGACGCAGGAGTACGCCAAGCAGATCCAAAAGGCCGGCGGCGTCGGCCTCTCCGACCAGATCCTGCGCGACCTGATCCAGGTCCAGGCGAAAGCGTCGGCAGGAGCCGGCAATGTTTGACCGGATGCGCGTCATCGACGAGCGCCCGCGCATCTCGAGCGCCGTCGAGGCCGAAAAGCTGATCGAGACCGTGATGGAAACGCTCGGCGCCCTCTCCCACGTCGTCGGCGAGGAGACCGGGCTGGTCAAGGCCGGGCGCCTCAAGGACGCGATGGAGCGCGAGGCGCGCAAGGCCGAGCTCGCCGGCACCTATATGAAGGGCGTCGAGCAGATCAAGCTGAACGCGGTCGCGCTCGCCCGCTTCGCCCCGGAGAAGATCAAGCGCCTGAAGAGCGCCCATCTCGCCTTCCAGGAGCTGATCGATCTCAACCAGACCGTGCTGGCGACGGCGCGGGCGATCTCGGAATCGATCATGCGTGACCTGGCCGTCGACACCAACAGGCAGAACAGGGCGCCCGGCTACGGGCCGACTGCGACGGTGGGCGCTGGAGTCTTCGCGCGGCCCAATGCAGGCCCGCTGGTGATTTCGAAGAGTCTGTGAATCCCTCGACCTCAAGAAGAGACGTCCAAGCACTTGCGGCATGCCCAGATCAGAGGCATGCCGTGGACTAACAACTGCGTGGTTAATCTCGGCCGCCGCTCGACCTAGACCGCGTTAACGCTGTTCAGGCGCAGAAAATGCGCGAAACGCATTGCAATTTACCAATTTCTCTAACGGCGGATTCAACTCTCTGCCGCACCTTCTCAGGCTTGGAAGAAGTCCGCCCTTGCGAGAGGAGTCCAGAATGGATTTCGGCGCGACACCCAAGACGTTCGCGACCGGTGCCGTCCAGGCGACGATTCGCACCGATATTTCTGTCCAGAACGGCGCAACGCCGGTCGAGCTCCCACCGGAGAAGACCGTCCGTTCCGTGCCTGTCGGCGAGCCCGTCCAGCTCGACATCCGCGCCCGGGCCGAGGAACGCCGGTCCGACGCGCAGCGCCAGCAGAGCGCCCAGGACGATACGGCCCAGCAACGCCGCTTTGATGAGCAGCGCCGCCAGCAGGAGCTGCGCGATGTGATCGAGCGGCGCCTCGACATCGACCCGAAGACGCGCAGCGTCATCCTGCGCAAGACCAATCGCGACACCGGCGAAGTGGTCGAGCAGCTTCCCGACGAGACGCTATTGAAACTGCGTACCTGGTCGCGCGAGATCCTCGAGCGTAGCCGCGAGGCGGAAGCGTCCCGCAGCCATGAGATCGAGCGTCTCGCCTGAGAATATCAACGGCTTTCAATTTCTGAAGTCGCTGGTACCCGCCGGCGGCTTTTTCTTTGCTGATCCCAGCGAATTCGACCGCTCCGGTCGCTACGCAATGACGTTTTACACTCGTTAACTAGTTCGCAACTTCACCCGTATTGCGAGCAATTCGTCGGCCTGGATTCACTGCTCGTTACGAAATCGGCCGCATCGTCTCTCGGTCGCGGCCAGGACGGTCTCGACGCCAGAAGGCACCATACCAGGAAGGTATTATAAAATGGCCGTTTCTCTCTCTGCCGGCGTTCGCAACAACCTCGCGACGCTGCAATCGACCGCCGCCCAGTCCTCGCAGATCCAGAACCGTCTCGCCACCGGCAAGAAGGTCAACTCCGCGATCGACAGCCCGGTCAACTTCTTCACCGCCGCCTCGCTGAATGATCGCTCGAGCCAGCTCACCGGCCTGCTCGACGGCATCTCGAACGGCATCCAGACCATTCAGGCTGCCTCCAAGGGCATCGACGGCATCACCAAGCTGGTGAACTCGCTGCAGTCGACGATCAAGCAGGCCCAGGCCGACGCGGCCCAGAACAGGCCGACCAAGGCCGGCACGGCGATCGCCACGCAGGCGGAAGTCGTCGCCACCAGCAAGAGCCTGAAGGACATCGCCCTCGACAAGAAACTGCTCGATGACGATGCCAGCGCCGCGAACAATGCTGCCACGGCTTCGAGCTCCGGCAACATCGGCCTCGCCACCGCCAACGTCAACATCGGCATCTCGATCGTCGCCGGGTCGACGACCTATGAGGCCTCGTTCGACGGCAGCAACGCGACGGTCCGCGATCTCGTCAACGAGATCAACAAGTCGGGCATCGCAACCGCCTTCGTCGACGAGAAGGGCCAGCTCAACGTCAAGGGCACCGGCTCCGACGCTCTGCAGGTCGGTATCGGTTCTGCGGCGGCGAGCGGCGCTGCCGCGATCACCGACGCCCAGACCGGTGGCGCCAACACCGCCGTCGGCTTCGCCGCAGCCGATCGCACCGGCGCCGGCATCGCCTCGTCGGGCATCACCTCCGCTGTTCGCTCCAACCTGATCGACCAGTACAACGACCTGCGCAGCAAGATCGACGACCTCGCCAAGGATGCCGGCTTCAACGGCATCAACCTGCTCGGCGGCGACCGCCTGTCTGTCGTCTTCAACGAGAAGACCGGCAAGAACCAGACCAAGCTCGACGTTCAGGGCACGCAGCTGAACTCCGACAACCTCGGCATCGTCAAGGCTGGCAACACCCAGCTCGCCGGCACCACCAACTTCCAGAACGACTCCGATCTGGAAGCCGCGACCAAGTCGCTGACCGGCGCGCTGACCTCGCTGAAGTCGCTCTCCTCGACCTTCGGCGCCAACCTCTCGGTCGTCCAGACCCGCCAGGACTTCACCAAGGACATGGCGAATACCCTGACCACCGGTGCCGACAACCTCGTCAACGCCGACCTGAACCAGGAGGCCGCCTCCCTGCTCGCGCTGCAGACCCGTCAGCAGCTCTCGCAGCAGGCGCTCGCCCTGGCCAACCAGGCCGACCAAGGCGTCCTGCGTCTTCTCGGCTGATCTTCGGTCCGCAGGAGCGGATCACCCCGCAGAACGCGGGACGAAGCAAAAGAGCGGCGGAGCCGAAAGGCTCCGCCGCTTTTCATTTGCGAACTGTCTGGGATCGGCCGCTCACGCGGACCTCTGAGCCATTTCATATCCATTAACCATGTCGCCACTGCGCACAATTTCCAAGCAACTCGCCGGCTCGGATTTACTGCTCGTTACGAGTTCGGCCGCATGGTCTCCCGGTCGAGCCCAGAATGGTCTCGATGCCAGAAGGCACCATACCAGGAAGGTATCAAATCATGGCCGTTTCTCTCTCTGCCGGCGTCCGCAACAATCTCTCGACGCTGCAGTCGACCGCCGCCCAGTCCGCGCTGATCCAGAACCGTCTCGCCACCGGCAAGAAGGTCAACTCCGCGATCGACAGCCCGGTCAACTTCTTCACCGCCGCCTCGCTGAATGATCGCTCGAGCCAGCTCACCGGCCTGCTCGACGGCATCTCGAACGGCATTCAGACCATTCAGGCCGCCTCCAAGGGCATCGACGGCATCACCAAGCTCGTCAGTTCGCTGCAGTCGACGGTGAAACAGGCCCAGGCCGACGCGGCCCAGAACAGGCCGACCAAGGCCGGCACGGCTCTGGCCAACGCGGCTGAAGTCGCCCTCACCAGCAAAAGCCTGAAGGACATCGCCCTCGACAAGAAACTGCTCGATGACGATGCCAGCGCCGCGAACAATACTGCCACGGCTTCGAGCTCCGGCAACATCGGCCTCGCCACCGCCAACGTCAACATCGGCATCTCGATCGTCGCCGGGTCGACGACCTATGAGGCCTCGTTCGACGGCAGCAACGCGACGGTCCGCGATCTCGTCAACGAGATCAACAAGTCGGGCATCGCAACCGCCTTCGTCGACGAGAAGGGCCAGCTCAACGTCAAGGGCACCGGCTCCGACGCTCTGCAGGTCGGTATCGGTTCTGCGGCGGCGAGCGGCGCTGCCGCGATCACCGACGCTCAGACCGGTGGCGCCAACACCGCCGTCGGCTTCGCCGCAGCCGATCGCACCGGCGCCGGCATCGCCTCGTCGGGCATCACCTCCGCTGTTCGCTCCAACCTGATCGACCAGTACAACGACCTGCGCAGCAAGATCGACGATCTCGCGAAGGATGCCGGCTTCAACGGCATCAACCTGCTCGCAGGTGATCGTCTCTCTGTCGTCTTCAACGAGAAGACCGGCAAGAACCAGACCAAGCTCGACGTTCAGGGCACGCAGCTGACCTCCGACAATCTCGGCATCGTCAAGGCTGGCAACACCCAGCTCGCCGGCACCACCAACTTCCAGAACGACTCCGATCTGGAAGCGGCGACCAAGTCGCTCACCGGCGCGCTGACCTCGCTGAAGTCGCTCTCCTCGACCTTCGGCGCCAACCTCTCGGTCGTCCAGACCCGCCAGGACTTCACCAAGGACATGGCGAACGTCCTGACCACCGGCGCCGACAGCCTCGTCAATGCCGACCTGAACCAGGAGGCCGCCTCCCTGCTCGCGCTGCAGACCCGTCAGCAGCTCTCGCAGCAGGCGCTCTCGCTCGCCAACCAGGCCGACCAGGGCGTCCTGCGTCTTCTCGGCTGATCTTCGGTCCGCAGGAGCGGATCACCCGCAGAACGCGGGACGAAGCAAAAGAGCGGCGGAGCCGAAAGGCTCCGCCGCTTTTCGTTTTGGCGCCCGGCGGCGCAATTAACCGTTTATTAGCCTTAACAAAGGATTGTCGATCCCAAGCAAGCTCGCTGAGCGCCGAATCGCGCTGTCTGAGGGACCTGAAATGGCCAACACCATCCTGTCGAACGGCGTCCGCAACAACCTGCTGACCCTTCAGCAGACCACGGCTCAGCAGGGCGTGATCCAGAACCGCCTGGCGACCGGCCGCAAGGTCAACAGCGCGATCGACAACCCGGTGAATTACTTCACCTCGGTGTCGCTCAACGATCGCTCCAGCCAGCTCACCAATCTGCTCGACGGCATCTCGAACGGCATCCAGACCATCCAGGCCGCCTCCAAGGGCATCGACGGCATCACCAAGCTGGTCCAGTCGCTGCAATCGACGATCAAGCAGGCTCAGGCCGACGCGGCCCAGAACCGCCCGACCAAAGCCGGTGGCGCCCTCGCGAACGCCGCCGAAACCGCGGTGACCAGCAAGAGCCTGAAGGATGTCGCGCTCGACAAGCTTGTCGGGGCGCCTGGCGCGGCCGCTCCCGCTGCGGCGACCGCGACTTCGCCTGGTCATCTCGGCATCAACACGACCACGAACACCAATGCGGCCTTCTCGATCACAGTCGGCTCGGACACCTATGAGGCGAGCTTCGCGCTGACGGCGACGACCACGGTTCGCGACATCGTCAACGAGATCAATAAATCCGGCCTCGTGACGGCATTCGTCGACGAGAAGGGCCAGCTCAATGTCAAGGGCAAGGGCTCCCAGACCGTCGAGTTCGGTTTCGGCGTCGGCAACGCCGGCCCGGCCGCCATCACGGCGGCCCAGGTCGCCGGCACCAACAGCAACACTGCGATCAACTTCGCCGCAGCCGACGCCGATGTGGCCACCTCGACCATCACCTCGTCGAACATCACCTCGGCGGTGCGCTCGAACCTGATCGATCAGTTCAACGATCTGCGCGACAAGATCGACGATCTCGCCAAGGATTCGAGCTATAACGGCATCAACCTGCTCTCTGGCGATCGCCTCTCGATCATTTTCAACGAGAAGACCGGCCGCAACCAGACCAAGCTCGACATTCAGGGCTCGACCATCACGGCCGACAACCTCGGCATCCCGCGCGCGATCAACACGCAGCTGGCGGGTTTCATCAATTTCCAGAACGACATGGATCTCGAGAAGGCGACCGCCGCCCTGACCGGCTCGCTGAGCTCTTTGAAGTCCCTGGCCTCGACGCTCGGCTCGAACCTCTCGGTCGCGCAGACGCGCCAGGACTTCACCAAGGAGCTCGCCAACGTGCTGACCACCGGCGCGGGCAACCTCGTCCTGGCCGATCCGAACGAGGAAGGCGCCAGCCTGCTCGCGCTCAATACGCGCCAGCAGCTCTCGCAGACCGCCCTCTCGCTCGCCAACCAGGCCGACCAGGGCGTGCTGCGCCTGTTCGGCTGACCCTTCTTTCCTCCAGCCAGAAGGCGGGACAGACATGGCCCTCAAGGTCGAGCTCAAGCCGAACGAGCGCATCATCATCGGCTCGGTCGTCATCCGCAACGACGAGCAGCGCACGCGCTTCTTCATCGAGGGCGAGGCGCCGATCCTGCGCGAGAAGGACATCCTCACCGCGGCCAGCGCCGACACGCCGGCCAAGAAGATCTACCTCGCGATCCAGCTGATGTATCTGGCCGGCGACCCGACGGAGCAGCACGAAGTCTACTTCCAGCTCGTGCGCGATTTCCTGCAGGCGGCGCCAAGCGCTCTGCCGCATATGTCCGAAATCAATAACTGCATCTTAAGCGGTGAGCTCTACAAAGCTCTCAAGGCTGCCAAGAAGCTGATCTCCTACGAGGCGGAACTGCTCGAGCATGCAAAGCGGGTTTAATGCCTACGCCGCGGCGTCGAAGACGGCACAGAACGTCCAGTCGCCGCGCGAACTCGAAGCCGGCCTGCTGCTCAAGGCGGGCGCCCGTCTGCAGATGATCGTCGATGACTGGGCCACCCGTTCCGGCGATCTCGACGCAGCCCTGGCCTATAATCGCAAGCTTTGGACCCTTCTGGTGTCGGCGGTGGTCGCCGAGGACAATCCGCTGCCGGTCGAAATCAAGCGCAACATCCTCGGCCTCGCCAACTTCATCTTCAACCGGACCTTCCAGATCGCGGCAGCGCCGGAACCGGCTGCGATTGGCATCCTCGTCAACATCAATCGCGACATTGCCGCCGGCCTGCGCGGCCGCTGAGCGCGACGCAGACGACATCCCGATACATGAAGATGGCCCGGATCGCTCCGGGCCATTGTCGTTTGAACCGCCACAACAGGCGATGTCAGGGGAGATAGTTTGTCAGGCGCAGCTGCGACAGCATCGAGGTGGTCTGGTAGCTCGCCTGCAGAGTGGTCTGCAGCGCCAGGATCTGCATCGCCACCTCCTCCTTGGTGATGTCCTCCACACCGGCGAGCGTCGTGCTCAGATAGTCCTTGGTCGCGGTGTGCCGCTCCTTGGCCTGGGCCATCGCGGTCTGGGCCGAGCCGAGTTCGACGATGATCTCCGACGGGTTCTGCGTACCGGGCGCGAAACCGATATTGCTGCGCACCCGCTCGGTCATCGCCTCGTAGCGCAGCTTCGAGTTCGCATCGCTTGCCGGAAAGGTCTCGGCCGCCATGATGGCGAACTGCGCCAGGCCGGTGCGGAACGCCTCTTCGTTCGCGCGGGCCCCGGCTGCCACCTGCTGGCCCTGGTCGACCTGGACGCTGGCCGTCGCCCGCGCCGAGCCGGCGGCATCGTCGCCCTGATACCAGATGACGGTGTTGGCGGCGGTCCCGGGCGCGGGCGCGGCGGTCGCGGTGTCGAAAGGCGGCCCAGGCACCCGGAGGGGCGGGTTGCTCGGGCTGCCGGCAAAGAAGTCCTTGGCGGCCACCTGAGCCGAAGCACCCGACAATGACGTCTTCGCCTCGCGCGACAGCGCAGCGCCGATCGCCGTGCGCAGGTTTGCGGCGGTCGCGTTGGCGTCGACCCCGATGACGAAGCCCTCGGCGGGATCGCCGGTCGTGCCCGCCGCACGCGCCGTCAGGGTGATCTCCTCCGTCGTGCCGTCGGGCAGGGCCAGTGCGATCTTCAGCGTGTCTCCCGGCAATGGCTGCGCAGCGACGTTGACGGCGATATCGGCGGGCGGCCCGGCATTGTAGGCCGTGGTCATCGCTGCCGTGCTGCTCGAGGCGCTGGTCAGCTTGAAGCCATAGGGCAAGCCGGCGGCCTCTTCAGCGATGGTCGCATTCGTACCGGCGCCACCGGTGACGAGCCGGCCCATGCCGCCGGCGCCGAGATCCGCCTGCTTGCGCTCGGAGATCAACTGCTTCAGGCCGGCGTGCGTGGCATCGCCATCCATGATCAGCGAATAATCCACCACCGGCTCGACATCAGAGGTGCGGCCGGAGAACAAATAGCGGCCGTTCACCTGCGAATTCAGCAGGTCGAGCGTCTGCTTGAACTTCTCCTCGGCCAGCACCTGCGGCGAGGTGCGGCCGGTCGAGGTCTCGACATAGCTGTCCGGCCGGGCATCGGCGCGCGTCTCCCCGGCGAGCTTGGTGAAGTTCTCGACCGCCTTGGTCATCAGCTTGAGGTTGACATCGGCGCGCTGGATGCCGGTCAGGTAGCCGTCGAGCGTCGAGAGCTTGTTGTTGAGGTCGAGGCTGACGCCGCGATCCATGCCGAGGCCGGCATAGGTCTCCGACTTCTTCTGCGTCGCGAGCTGGCGCTGCAGGTCGTCGAGCTGGCCGCGCATCGAGACGAACTGGTGTGGATTGGCGAGACGATAGGCGCCGGTACCGGTGGCGGTGATGGTCATCGACGATCTCCTCACAGTCTCATCAGCACGTCGAGCAACTCCTTGACCGTGGAGATGACGCGTGCGTTGGCGGCGTAGGCGCTCTGGAGCTCGATCAGGTTCGACATTTCCTCGTCGACATTGACTTTGGTGTCTTCGAGGAAGCGGCTCTGCACCGACGCGAAGGCGACCTGCTGGCCTTCATCGAGGCGCTTGGCCTGCTCGCTGGCCTGGCCCTGGCCGGCGACGACGCGCTGGACCAGGCTCGACACCGTGCCGGTCGAGGTCGCGGTCGAACCGTCGAAGCCGGTCGAGTTGGTGAAGTTGCGCTGGCTCGAGGTCAGCCGCTCATAGAGGAATTTCGGCCGGGTCGTATCGCCCTGCGGAGTCGCCGGGCTGGTGTTGTAGACGACGAGCCGTGAGCGATCGGCGATCAGGTCCGGGTTGACGGCGATGCGCGAGGCGAAGCCGATCGATTGCGCCCCGCCCTCATAGGAGCCGGTATAGGCGCCATTGTTGCGGCCATCGACGAAGAAGGGCAGTTCGCCCGTGCCGCCGGTCAGCGAGGTCTGGGTCGGGCGCGCGGTCAGGCCGACGACGTCGCGCGTCCCGCCCGCCCCGTCATCGACGATGCGCAGCACCGAGCCGGTGTTGGAGACGGTGAAGCCGGGGCCGACCGCCGCCTGCATCTGCGCCGCGACCGAAGCCGGGCCGCCGGAGAAATCGATGCCGATGACACGGTTGTTGGGATCGCCCTGGGCCGAGGCCGGCAGCGGCAGCGAGGCAGCCGACTCGACGCGCACGAAGGTGAAGCGCTGCGTCTGGCCGCCGGGCGTGACCCTGTAGTCGAGCGTCACCGAATTGCCGGACTGCAAGCCGGCAAGGTCGACATCGAAGCCGGTCGCGGCGCCGGCGGTCACCGCCGTCCCGGCGATCTCGCGGTCGGAGAGTGCGCTGGAGAGCTGGGCGGCGATCTCGTCGAGCTGCGCCTGCGCCTGCACCAGCGTCTTGTCGCGCAACTCGATCAGCGCACCGATCTCGCCGGAGCGGAAGGTGTTGTTCGCGATGGCGTCGGAGCTGTTGCCGGAGAGGTCGCGTGCGATGATCGTGCCGACGCCGCGCTGAGCGGGATCGCTGCTCCACTTCGACTGCGGGCCGATATTGGCACGGGCGTCGAACTCGAACTTGACCGTCGGGCGGCCGTCGAAGAGCTGCGTGCCCGTTGCGGTGGTGATGCTGATCGCACCGTTAGGCCGCTCGTCGGTGCGGATTTCGACATATTGCGACAGCTCGGAGATGATCCGGTCGCGCTGGTCGCGCAGATCCGCCGTGCCCGAACTCTGCTGGGCGTTGACGATGCGCGCATTGACGTCGGTGAGCTGTTCGAGCAGCTCATTGGTGCGCGTCACCGCCGTGCCGATGCCGGCCTCGGCCTGGGCGCGCTGCTGCTGGACGCCGTCCGACAGGCCGCGCAGCCGGTTGGCGAGCTGGCTCGCCGCGTCGATCACGGCGGTGCGGTTGGTGTAGGAGGACGGATCGTTCTGCAACGCCTGCAGCGAGCTCGTGAACTTGCTGTACATCGAGTCGAGCGCCGTCGCGCTGCCCGGCGCGCCATAGAGCTGGTCGAGATTGGCGAAGACCTGGGCGCGGGTCGAGGTATAGGCGGCGCCGGAGCTCTCTTGCAGCAGCTGGTGCTGGACGATGCGGTCGAGCAGCCGCTGGACGTTGGGATTGCTGACACCGACGGTGCCGCCGGAGACCGAATCGACACTCGATGTCGTGCGCCGGACATAGCCGGGCGTGCCGGCATTGGCGACGTTCTGCGAGACGACGCCGATGCCGACCTGCGAGCTGTGCAGGCCGGAAATGGCGGTGCCGAGCGCGGTGTTGAGACCCATCGTCAACTCCTGTCGTCTTTGGCTCGTGTCCTTCGGCCTGGCCCTTCTGGGCCGTCAGATCAGCGGCTCAGCGGATGATGTTGAAGACGTCGCGCAGCATCTCCTGGGCGGTCGAGATCACCTTGGTGTTGGCCGAATAGGCCTGCTGGGTGACGATCATCTTCGAGAATTCGTCGGCGATGTCGGTGTTGGACTGCTCGACATTGCCGCCGATCAGCGCCGAGGTGCCGAGACCAACGATCGGCGCGCCCGACTCGATCGTCTCCTCGAAGGCGCCGCCGTCGAGCCGTTTCAGCGCGTTGGAGGCGTTGAAGCGGGCGACCGCGATCTGCGCCAGCGCCACGACCTGGCCGTTGCTGAAGGTGCCGATCACCTGGCCTTCGTTCGAGATCGAGACCCGGTCGAGCGTGCCGGCGGTATAGCCGTTCTGGCGGATGCTGCGGGCGTCGATCTGGCCGCTGGTGTCGCCGTTCTGGGTCAGGCTGGTGCCGTTGGTGACGATGGTGATGGGGGCGGCAGCGGGAGAGATCGCAGTGCCGCCAATCGTCATCGGCGGTATCACAATGTTGCCGTTGGTCGGGAACGTCATCTTGCCGGTATTGTCGAAGGTGACGTCGACGTTGACGTTGCGATAGGCGACTGCCGCGCCGGTCGCACCGGTGTTCTCGGCGATGAACAAGTTCCAGGTGTCGGGGGTGCCCGGCGCCGGAGTGGTTGTGGCGTTCGAGACCTTGGCCCAGCGCAGCTCGACACTCGTCGCCTTGCCGAGGGAGTCGTAGACCGTGACCTGGCCGCCGGGGATCGAGCGGTTGAGGAAGGTGGTTAGGTCGCTCCCGACGACGGTGCCGGTGCCGCCCGAGGCGGTCGTACCAGGATTTGCACCGGTGAACCCAGTGCCGGCGTTGAGCAGCTCGGAGCCGGGTGTCGTCGAAACGGCGCTGTTCGTCTTCGGATAGGCCGGGATGTTGGCGCTGTATTCGATCTGCGTTGTCGCCTTGGCCGGGAACTGGTCCTTGGTGATGCGCAGCACGTCAGGCTGACTGCCGATCACCTGGCCGGTGACGGGGTCGATCTTCTGCCCCTTGAGGTAGTAGCCGGCGCCGTTGACGAGATAGCCGTCGGCGTCGAAGTCGAAATCGCCGCGGCGGGTGTAGAGATTGCTGTTCGAGAACAATGTCGAGGCGCCGACACCGCTCTGGCGCTGGTCGACCACGAAGAAGCCGTCGCCGTTGATCGCCGCATTGGTGTCGATGCGGGTTGCGTTGAGGTCGCCCTGGATGGTGTTGGTGGCGCGGCTATAGGAGGCGACCGAGCCGGCGATCTGCCGGTTCAATGCCGAATCCGGGACGAGGTCCGAGAAGCTGGTATCGACCCGCTTGAAACCGGCGGTGCGCGAGTTCGCGATGTTGCCGGAGATATTCTCGAGGGCATAGGACTGGGCCTGCATGCCCGTCACGGCCGTCGTCAGAGCACTGAAAACACCCATCGCAACCTCACCTGGTCAGCTGACCTGGACAGCGCCCCCCATGGGCGGCATGTCGAACCGAGGCTGGTTTTGCACGGCCTGTGCCAGCGCCGTGGCTGAGATATTTCAAGAGCTTGGATGGTTTTCGAAAGGTTTCCTGACGATTCCGACCGGGCAGATTCGTCCGCTGCCGGCAAATTCTGCCGGGCTCAACTGTCCTTGCCGCCCCAGCCGGAAAGATCGCCGGCGACATCGGACAGACCCGGCGGCGCCTCCTCGACGAAGGGCAGCGGCCGGCACACCGCAATGGCCGCGAGCCCGATCCGTGCCGTCAACAACCCGTTGAGCACGCCCTCGCCGAGCTTGGCCGACAGCCGCGCCGCCAGTCCCTGGCCGAGCACCTGCTGGATCACCGCATCGCCTGCCGCGATGCCGCCGGTGACGACGAGATGGCCGATCACCTGCCGCGCCAGCCGGAGCAGCCCCAGCGTTCCGGGGCGGCCGGCATAGATCGTCGCGATCGCCCGCAGCAGCCGGGCGCAGGCTACGAGCACGAAGACCACGTCGACCAGAGCGCGCGGGCTCACCGCCGTCACCAGCGAGACGCGCCGCGCCGCCTGCGCTACCTGCGCCTGCGCGAGCGCGTCGAGCGGCGCCAGCAGGCTGCGCTCGGCAACGGTGAGCAGGTCGCGCACGGCGAGCAATTGCGGCGTATGGGCAGTCAGCTCCGCCCTGCCCTTCGCGGTCTCCGGCCGGCCGGCATAGAGCTTGTCGAGATCGGAGGCGACATTGCGTGCCTCGGCGAGATCACTTTCGGCCAGGGCGGCCACGGCGCGCTCGCGCAACGCCTCGACCCGCCGCTCGCGCAGGATGTCGCGCAGCACCCGCAGCAGCATGATCAGCAACGCCAACGTGGCGACGCCGGCGCAGACCAGCGCCGCAATGCCGACGGCCGGATTGAGGGCGAGCAGCCAGCGGATCGTCTGCTCGGCCCAGACCGCGACGGAGAGCGCGAGCAGGCCGGACAGCGCCGCCACGAACAGGCTGCCCCAGCTGAAACGGCGGCGCCTCGGTAGCGGCGCTGGAGCGGCTTCCGGCTCGATCGGCTCGACCTCGGGCACGACCGCGACATCGCCGCGCCCGCCGAAGATGGTGTCGTCGGAGGAGCCATCCTGGGGATCGAGGCGGATGGCGCGCGGTGCCTTGCTCATGAGAGGGCTCTCGCCGGAAATGCGACGTTTCCGCCGGACAAGCTGAACTGTGGGAGCCGCGACAGGTCCTCTCCCCCCTTGTGGGAGAGAGTTAGAGAGGGGGGTAGCCAGCCGTGCGGCTGATCGCCCTGCTTTTCCGGCCTGACAAAGCGACGAAGAATGGAGGGTGGCATACCCCCCTCCCCAGCCCTCCCCCACAGGGGGGGAGGGAGTAAGTCGGCGCCTCGCCTTGCTGCCAGAGCCTGCATACCTCTTGTAACTCTCATCTTGCCTCATCTGCTATACCAGCGGTTGCGGTGGCAGGCGGAAGACCGACAGCCCTGAGGGACATCAAGCCCGTGGGTGAGCTTGG
>NZ_JBHSLW010000138.1:0-1248 GCF_042657265.1 Allobosea eneae | reverse complement strand
AGTGGCTGGGGTCCACATCGCTCGCTCCAAGATGGCCTGAACAACCCCTTGGAATCACGAGTGCCCCAGTCGCTCAACCCTTTCGGGACGGGCTCTTAGCGCCGTAAATGGACAGATCATATTGGCCTCGCTATCGGATTACAATAAATTCCTTAGAGGCGGATCCGCGGTTGATA
The DNA here is from genome assembly GCF_042657265.1 of Allobosea eneae. Lineage (NCBI taxonomy): Bacteria > Pseudomonadati > Pseudomonadota > Alphaproteobacteria > Hyphomicrobiales > Alloboseaceae > Allobosea > Allobosea eneae. Next base: position 1,072 of record NZ_JBHSLW010000138.1, on the reverse strand, counting down.
AAGTTAAGGCTGAGTTATTTGAATCGAATGTACGAGATTTTCAAGGCGATACAGAAGTAAATGCTGAGATAGTAAAAACTCTCGAGTCAGAGGAAACGGTCGACTTTTGGTGCATGAACAATGGAGTTACGATATTATCATCAAGGACAACCATGAATGGCGATACTGCCACCATCGAGAACCCGCAGATTGTTAATGGTCTTCAGACATCGACACAGATCGCGCGGCACTTTGATGAGAATCCGGAAAAAAATGACAGCAGAAACGTGATGATCAAGATCGTTTCATCTGAGAATGAAGAAATACGAGACAAAATCATTAAAGCGACAAATAGTCAAAATGCAGTCCCCCCCGCCTCGTTAAGAGCCACAGATAAAGTCCAAAGGGATATCGAACAAACACTGAAAGGACACGGACTCTTCTATGATAGAAGAAAAAACTTCTATAAGAACGAAGGGAAACCCGCTGACAAGATCATAAGCATTCCCTTGATGGCTCAAGCCGTTATGTCAATGATACTTAATAGACCTGACAGCGCGAGAGCACGACCATCTTCCTTGATCAAAGATAATTCTGTATACTCAGAAGTATTCTCAGAATCTCACCCCGTATCATTATACTTAAATGCCGCAACTATTATAAAATCAATTGATAGAGTTCTAAAGGGACGCGCAGAAATGGGGGCTAGGGATAGATCAAATCTGAGATTCTATATCCTTTATTGGATCACGGCGAAACATACCAAGAAATTGACACCGTCGGCTGGCGACGTATCGAAACTGGATGCAAAGACAATAAATGATCCAGAAATTGAAAAGGCGACTGACGAGGTGTGGAATATATACCAAATTCTTGGAGCAACAGATCAAATAGCCAAGGGAACTGAACTCCGTAAACGGCTTATGGAAAAGATACAAGAGAGCTTGCCGAAGTGGTGTAGCAACTAGGCTTTGGGGGGTGGGGATCAAGACATGTAGCGCGAACTTTCAAATGGCAATGAACGAACAATCAAATGGCAACAGATTGAATCTCTGCCAAAGGCGTCTGGTCGGGTCGGTCGGCTGAGTTCGCG
>NZ_JBHSLW010000137.1:0-690 GCF_042657265.1 Allobosea eneae | reverse complement strand
TATGACATCGCCGAGCGGATGATGCCGAAGGCGCTGCGTCGCGCCGACATCTTCTCGCGGCGTAGCCGGCCGGGCTGGACCGCCTGGGGCGACGAAGCCGACAAATTCGACAGCGAGGCCGCCTGACCCATGGCCCGCTTCCTCTCCTCCCGTCCCGCCCCGTCCGACGCCGCGCCGCTGATGGCGCTGCTGGCGCAGGGCGAGCTTGCGGAGGTCGAGGCGGAGCGCGAGCGGCTGAAGGCGGTGATCGCGAGCATCGCACCACGTCGTTCCACGATCATTGAAGGCCGCTTGAAGCGACTGACGCGCAAGGCGCTGGAGCTCCAGGTCGCGATCAGGAGATGCAGCTGATGAGCCATCGCGACATGCTGGCGAAGATCCACATCGCCAAGAAGGACCTGGCGCTCGACGACGAGGCTTATCGCGGCTTGCTGCGGCGAGTAGGCGGGGTCGAGAGTGCCCGCGATCTCTCCGATCGCAAGGCCGACGATGTCATTGCCGAGCTGAAGCGCTTGGGCTGGAAGCCGAGGGCCTCGGCACGGCCGCCGGCGCAGCGCGCGGATCTGCGCAAGCTCTATGCGCTCTGGGGGGCGCTCCACGCCGGCCCGCTTGATCGCGACGCGCTGCGCAGCTGGGTTGCAACCCGGTTCAAAGTCTCGGCACCGGAATTCCTCAAGCCGGCGCAGACCC
>NZ_JBHSLW010000136.1:0-2143 GCF_042657265.1 Allobosea eneae | reverse complement strand
TTGTCGTCACCGCGCATGCACCGATCTCCGAACCCCTTCGAAGACAATGAATCACGCCGAATGCCCTGCGGCGAGCGGGTTTTTCAACAGCCTGCTAGCGGTGGTAAAAGTTAGCCCGCCCCCCTTGACCCTCTAGTGGCATCAGCTTGTAGAACAGAGCTTGTGAGCCGGACGCGCTTCTAAAGCCCGCGTCGATCTGCTATCATGACGTATGCGTCCAAGCCGAGCGCGAAGTAGGTCAATAAGCCGTCGAATGAGAGGAATTGTGATGCGAAACGGGATAGGAGGACGCTTAATGACGTTTGTTGCTCGTGGTTTTGTGGCGGCCTCCGCCGCACTGATGCTGAGCGGAGCCGGAGTGATGGCTCAGGGTGGCCACTCACACGTCGCTGCCAACGGTGGTCAGATCCAGCAAATTGGTGCCTACGAGGCTGAGCTGGTCGTGAAAGGCGCGGACGTGATGCTCTACATCGTCGATAAACAGGAGAAGAAGGTCGATGCGGCCAAGTTCTCGGCCACTGCCGTCGTGCTTGCCGCTGACAACCAGCAGAAAACAGTGGAGATGAGCCCATCGGGTGAGAACCGCCTCGCAGGCAAAATCGACTTCCCGGTTACCGGCAAAATCCGTGCGACTGTGACATTGAAGTCGGGTACGGCCGAGGCTGGCAAAGGTCGCTACAGCCTTGACGCACGCTAATTGACCCAATAAGCGCAATATTATGCTTAAATTGACAAGCTATGGTGTGCTGCTACGCTGCCTCCGGCAGACAGCGGTTGTGCGCGCTCTTGTTCTTGTCTTGGTTATGACTTTTGCTGTTCCTGTCTCGGCTTTCGCGGCCGGATTGGACGTGGGTACCTCTGGCGCTGCCATCACGAGTTTGACTGATATCGGCTCGCCTGGTCCGACAGGGGACTTATTGGACGAGGAGCTCGTCCAGCATGCTCATTGCATGCATTCGGTCGCTCGTGCGAACTTTAAGACATTGCCTATTCGACGACTTGTATTGGGTGCACCGCTTCCGCGTGAAGCCGATTTGCAGCCCAGTCGCGCTTTGTCCTCCCTACCCTTCAAGCCACCTCGTAGCGCCTGATCGAGCTTGTGGGGGTTTAGCCCCATGAGCTCCCGCTCTTACTCGAGAGCTTTGGTGCGTTGAACGCTTCGCTGCTTTATCAGCGCGAAGCCATGGATGGGTAAGCTTCGTGCGCCCGTGGTGAGGGTCTTGCTATGATCAAGCGTCTTGTCGTCATCGTTTTTGTCGGCGTGATCGGAATTGCCGTCGGCAGTCTTGTGCCGGCCGTTTCGCAAGCGGTCCGCGCAGCCTTGAATGCCGTCCCGCTCCCGCCAGCTATCTCACAGGCTGCCCACGCTGTGATGCAGGCCGGCGAGGGGAAGCGCGAAAGCGATGGCCACGGGCATGGCGCCAAACCTGCCAGCGCACACGGTTCCGGCGAGAAAGAGGGGCCGGAGGGCGTGGTTGCAATGTCACCGGAGCGGGTCGCCGCCGCCGGGATAACGGTTGCGCCTGCAGCGGGCGGGCCGCTGACCCGCAGGCTGACGGTGCCGGGCGTAATCGCAATGGACGCCGATCGGGTCGGCCGAGTTGCTGCGCGGGTCGTTGGCACGGTTACGGAGCTCAACAAGCGCTTAGGCGACCAGGTTGCCAAGGGCGAAACTATCGCGGTTCTCGATAGCCGGGAAGTTGCCGATGCAAAGAGCGAGCTGCTCGCGTCGCTGGTCAACCAGGAGCTGCAAAGCACACTGTTCGAGCGCGAGCAGTCGCTCTGGGACAAAAAGATTTCAGCCGAGCAGCAGTATCTCAAGGCTCGCAGCACCTTTGCCGAGGCTCAGCTCCGGGTTGATCTGGCTCGTCAGAAGCTAACCGCGCTTGGCGTGAGCGATCGTGAAGTCGCCGGGGTCCGGCGCGAGGTCAAGCCGTTCCGCCAGGTCGCCTCCGTCGAAGGGGAGCTGTCGACGTTGCCCGGGCTGCAGCGCTACGAGTTACGCGCACCGATCGCGGGCCGCGTGGTCGAACGCCGGGTCGACCTAGCAGGCTGTTGAAGAAGTCAGACGCGTTCGCAGACGAAGCCTGACTCGTCGCCGTTGTGGATGTGGAAGTGCCCGACGAGGCGGCCGGCGGTGCCG
>NZ_JBHSLW010000135.1:0-730 GCF_042657265.1 Allobosea eneae | reverse complement strand
ACAAGTTCATCGTCCATCGACACAAGGCCAAGAGTGGCCTGACCATCCGCTCCGGCCTCGCCCGCGTCGCGTCCTGGTGCTGGATGTACAAGGCCTTCACGGCGAAGGACTGGGCGATCTTCACCCAGAACTACGGCATGCCGACCCGCGTCGGCAAATTCGACCGGGCCGCCTCCGATGCCGACAAGGAGGTGCTGTGGCGTGCCGTCGCCAACATCGCCGGGGATTGCGCCGCCATCATCCCGGCGGAGATGTCGATCGACTTCGTCTCGGTCGAGAAGGGCACGGGCGCGCCAGGCCAGCTCTATGAGCGCCGGGCCGATTGGCACGATCGCCAGATCTCGAAGCTCGTGCTCGGCCAGACCACGACGACGGACGCGGTCTCGGGCGGCCACGCGGTCGCCCAGGAGCATCGCCTCGTCCAGGAGGATCTGGAGCGCGCCGATGCCAAGCTGCTCTCGGCCTCGCTGACCAAGCAGCTCGTCCAGCTCATCATCGCTCTGAACTTCGGGCCGCAAGCGAAGTATCCGCGCCTCAATATCGGCCGGCCCGATGAAGTGCCGTTGAACGATGTCGTCAACGCCATCGACAAGCTCGGGCCGCAAGGCCTGACGGTTGAGGCGAGCGAGTTGCGGGACCGCCTCGGCTTCTCGGATCCGGCCAAGCCGCGCAAGGACGGCAAGGCGGTCGAGCTCATCGGCGGCCGCCCGCCGCCGCCAGCGCCGCCGGC
>NZ_JBHSLW010000134.1:0-2515 GCF_042657265.1 Allobosea eneae | reverse complement strand
GTAAGCGCGTAGCTGGAACCGTTCAGTTCTTGAAGTTCCAAGGCATGAGCTGGTCGATCTGAGAGATGGGCCAGCGATTGGCGATGCGTTCGAGGGTCTGGGTGAGCCAGGCGAGCGGATCGACGTCGTTCATGCGACAGGTCTGGAGCAGGGTCGCGATGGTTGCCCAAGTCCGTCCGCCGCCGTCGCTGCCGGCGAAGATCGCGTTCTTTCTGACAATGGTCTGGGGCCTGATGGCGCGCTCGACGATGTTGGAGTCGATTTCGATGCGGCCGTCGTCGAGGAAGCGCTCAAGGGCCGTTCGCCTGGATGTGGCGTAGCGGATGGCCTCGGCCAGTTTCGATTTTCCGGAGATTCGTGGAAGCTGCGTTTCCCAAAGCCTGAAGAGCTCGGCGACGATGACAGCGGAGCGGTCCTGGCGGGCAGTTGCGCGTGCGGCGGCGCTTTGGCAGCGAACCGCCTCCTCTATGGACCAGAGCTCGGCCATCGTGGTGACGGTCTGCGTCGCGATCCGAGAGCTGCCGTTGATGTGCAGTTCGTAGAACCGGCGGCGTAAATGAGCCCAGCAGCCCGCAAGCGCGATGGTCTCATTGGCGCCGGCTTTGGCCTTGGCGAGCTGTGTATAAGCCGAGTACCCATCGACCTGAAGGATGCCGGTGAAGCCCCTCATATGACGCGAGACGCATTCACCACCGCGGCTGTCTTCGAAGCGATAGGCGACCATGGGTGGCGACGTCCCGCCGAAGGGGCGATCATCGCGCGCATAAGCCCACAGCCAGGCTTTTCGGACCTTTCCGGTTCCGGGCGCCAGGGTCGGCAGCGAGGTCTCGTCGGCGAAGACCCGCTCGCCCTGCTTGATGCGCTCCAGGACGTAATCGGCCAGAGGCGTGAGTTCGAAGCCGACCTTGCCCATCCATTGCGCCATCAGCGAGCGGCTGAGCTCGACCTGGTCGCGGGCGTAGATCGCTTCCTGTCGGTAGAGCGGCAGGCCATCGGCATATTTGGAGACGGCGATCTGGGCCAGCAGCGCCTCGCTTGGGAGGCCGCTTTCGACGAGATGGGCCGGAGCCGGCGCCTGGATCACGCCATCATGACCCCGGAAGGCGTATTTCGGGCGGCGGGTGACGATCACCCGGAACTTCGCCGCCGTCACGTCGAGGCGCTCCGAGACGTCCTCGCCGATCAGCACCTTTTCCAGCCCTTCGCAACCGGGCGGGATCTCAGGCTCGATCACCCGTTCGATCCGCTCCAGATGCGGCGCAAATCCCTTCCGTGGCCGCGGCGCGCGCTTCGGGCGTTCCGGGTCGGCCGCCTGCAGTTCCGCCTGGATCGCCGCAAGCCCCGTCTCGATCTCGTCGAGCACGAAGGCATACTGATCGTCGTCCAGCACCGCGCCATCCAGCCGCTCCGAGCGCCGGCCGTAACGGGCACGCTCCAGCATCTTCACGATCGCCGTCAGCGCCGCAATCCGCTCGTCGGCCGCCTTGTTGACCAGCTCAAGATGGTGGGCCTGCGCTTCCAGATCGCGATTGCGTGCCTCGAGACAGGCCGCTTGCCCAGCCATAGCCAGGACCATCGCTTTCAGCGCATCAACATCGTCGGGAAGCTCTGCGACGGTCGGCGACATCGACCGCATCTCAGCACGGACAGCGCGATTTTCCCAATCGTTTCAACAGCGTGATTCACTTTGCCACAGCCGCGTCAGCCGGCCGATAGTGGCCGCTTCACGCTCGATGGCCGGACCTTCTTCCAGTCCATCCCGTCAACGAGCGCAAGGAGTTGCGCATGGTTCAGCCGCACGCGCGCCGGCGCGACACGGGGCCAGCAAAACTGCGCCTTTTCCAGCGTTTTCGCAAAAAGGCAGACCCCGCTGCCGTCCCACCAGACGATCTTAACCCGATCGGCTCTTTTGGAACGGAAGACGTAGAGCGCCCCATTGAACGGGTCGACGCCACCATCGCGCACCAGGCCGATGAGCGACGCTGGGCCCTTGCGGAAGTCCACCGGCGTGCTCGCGACGTACACCTCCACGCCCGACGGGATCATGCCGCGCGAACCGCACGGATAACCGCGGCCAGATGGTCGGCACCGACATCGGGGCCGGCGCGAACCACGATATCGCCAATCACGATCTCGACCGGCGCGCTGCGCACTGCTTCAAAGCGCGTAAAGGTCATCGGCTGATCGCCATCGGCGATGGACACCTCGCCGCGGGCCAGCGCCTGGCGCCGCCAGCCGAACAACTGCGACGGCGCCATCCCCACCCGACGAGCGATCGCCGAAACATTCGCTCCAGGCACGAGCGTCTCCGCGACAAGACGCGCCTTCGCTTCGGTGGACCAACCCCGGCGCCCGCGCAGGGGGCGAGCCTCCAACGCCTCGATCACATGACAATTTCTGTCATCAGGCATAGGCGTGGATACAGAAATTTCCATCACGAGATCCTTCGCTAAAACAAGCCGAAGAATCTCAGATCAGAACCAAACCCGCCATGTGGCATCGCCTTGGCGCTTAC
>NZ_JBHSLW010000133.1:0-853 GCF_042657265.1 Allobosea eneae | reverse complement strand
TAGGCCTCGTGGACAAAGCTTGACCTGAGACACGCGGATTGATTCAAGGCTTCTTTTTGGAGGAAGCCTTGGGCGAGCGGATCGGTCTGACGGACGAGGAATGGGCGTTGATTGGGCCTTTGCTGCCGGCCGAGCACGGGCGCGGTTGCCGACCGGCGCAGGACAACCGCCGCTACTTTGAGGGCATGATGTGGTTGGCGCGGACGGGCGCGCAGTGGCGGCATCTCCCCGACGATTACGGCAAATGGAACAGCGTCTTCCGCCGCTACCGGCGCTGGCTGGAGGTCGGCGTTTTCGACGCCATGCTGGAAAGCCTGGCGGAGATGGTCGAGCGAGACCCCTCCGCCGACATGATCGACTCAACCATCGTCCGGGCGCATCACTGCGCAGTCGGCATAAAAAGGGGACTCAGCAAACAGAGGCGCTTGGTCGATCGCGTGGCGGCTTTACCACCAAACTCCATGCCCGCTGCGATGCCAAAGGCCGCCCGCTCGGCTTCGTCCTGACGGGCGGAGAGGCACACGACGTCAAGGGCTTCGCGCCGCTGCTGCGGATGGTCGCCGACAAGATCGAAGCGCTGCTGGCGGACAAGGGCTATGATGCCGACGCCATTCGCGAGGAGTTGGCGAAAGCCGAGATCGAGGCCGTCATACCGGCCAAGCGCAACCGCAAGAACCCTGCGCCGCACGATGCCGAGAAATACAAGTGGCGCAATCTGATCGAGCGTCTGTTCAGCAAGCTCAAGAACTGGCGGCGCGTCGCCACACGCTACGACAAGAGCAAGGAATCTTACCTCGGATTCGTCGCCATTGCCGCAGTCAAACTCTGGCTACCCTTTGTCCACGAAGCCTAG
>NZ_JBHSLW010000132.1:0-1783 GCF_042657265.1 Allobosea eneae | reverse complement strand
CTGGTGGCCGGTCATTAATCGGAATGGTGGCCGGAGAATTATCGGAATCCCGGCCGGTCAATTATCGGAATGATGGCCGGTCGGAATCGGAATCCGCAAGATGGCACCAATAGCCCTGCCCCGAATTGATCGAAGGCACCGGATAGCAGTGCTCGTCGCGCGGGGACGACGCAAGGCGATGCTCAGTCCGTTCTTCGCCAAATGCGATGGGGTGCTACTGATCGACCCTGACGAAGCACAGGAACATGAGTTCCGCGCGAACTGCGAACGAACCGGCGAAGCCATCTGTGACCTGGTGCTCGCAACCGGCATCACTAAGCTCATATGCGGGTTCATCGACGAAGCCGATCGCAACCGCCTTTCAGCGTTCGGGGTGGATATCCGGCTAGGCTCCTGTTCACGGCCTGTGACCCTGCTGGCACGCGAATTTGACGTCCTGCCGAAGGCTTGAGGCTTCGCCGGGCGCAGGATCGACTCGAACATCCCGCCCGAGCACGCCATATCCGGGCTTCCAGAAAGCTGGGTCACTTCGCCGCGTCAGCTTAACCGAGATCAAGGATTTGCGTCCCGGTTCGCCTCATCTGTTGAGCCAGGATCACGCCACCGCAAGTCGAAGGCTCCCGTGGCCCGCCAGATTCGGGACCCTACGGTGATCCGCAGAGGCAGCTCCTACCATCGATGGCCTCCAGCGGACGCGACCTCATGGAACACAGTGCAGACCACCCCAACGCCCAGGATCAGAAGCGCCGATCCACGTCGTTCAAGATCGCTCTCGTCGGGTTTCTGGCAGTCGCGGCCTTCTATCTGATTGCGGAGCACCGCGCCCATCTCCTCGGCTGGCTCCCGTTGCTAATATTCCTCGCATGCCCGCTGCTTCATGTGTTCATGCATGGAAGACATGGAGGCCACGGCAACCAATCAATCCAGCCGTCCTCAGGTTGGCGGCAGCCTCCGCACGAACACTGATCAGGCTCTCGGAGCGCTCCCATGCACGACAACGTTCCCGCCTACGGGCTTTGGTCCCTTGTTCTTCTGAACTCCGCAGTCTTCATCTTTTTTGCTTTCAGCTTCTTCAAGCCGAAGTCACCGCGCGACTGGCGCTCATTCGGAGCCTTCAGCGCCTTCATCCTGGCCCTCTTTACGGAAATGTACGGCTTCCCGCTGACGATCTACCTCCTATCCGGTTGGTTGCAGTCCAGATATCCGGACGTCAACTGGCTCTCCCACGACGCAGGGCATCTTCTCGAGGAACTCTTCGGCTGGCGAGCGAACCCGCATTTCGGCCCCTTTCACCTGCTGAGCTTCCTGTTCATCGGCGGCGGCTTCATGTTGATCGCGGCCGGTTGGAGGGTGCTCTACGAGGCTCAGCGACGCGGCACGCTCGCCACCACTGGCATCTACGCCCGGATCAGGCATCCGCAATACGTCGGCTTCGTCCTCGTGATGTTCGGCTTCCTGCTGCAATGGCCGACGCTGCTGACGGTCGCGATGTTCCCCGTCCTGGCCTTCATGTACTGGCGGCTCGCGCGGCACGAGGAGCAGGAAGCACTAGCCGAGCACGGCGAGGCCTATGCGCGATACATGCAGGACGTGCCCGGCTACTTTCCGCGACTTTCGTCCCATCCGACCGAAACGACGAGCCGCTAGCCAAATCGAGTTCCCGGCGTGGTTTGATCTGAGGGTCTAAGAGTCCGTCCCGGAACTCATGACGCTCGCGCGATGCGGCGGATAAGAACCATGGCGGCGGCTGCGTAGAGGAAGGCCGTCGCGGAGGCGATGGTGG
>NZ_JBHSLW010000131.1:0-975 GCF_042657265.1 Allobosea eneae | reverse complement strand
CCATCGCCTCCGCGACGGCCTTCCTCTACGCAGCCGCCGCCATGGTTCTTATCCGCCGCATCGCGCGAGCGTCATGAGTTCCGGGACGGACTCTAAGGCCGGCATGGGCGCAGGCCTCCCCGCGAAATCGTCTGAGCCCCGGTTAGGAGTAAGGAACTCGACCTTATATTGGCTCCGCGTGACGAACTGCGTAGACACTCGCGAATCCGCCTGGCTCGGCACCGCCCGAAACGTCCGGTCTACTGCCTTGAGCGTATCCAGAACGGGAGGCATCTCGTCTTCGACCGCCACGGATATCGAATAGAACTGTGCAAAGTCGGCATCCGCCGTCACCATGGCGGAACTTGCCAATCTGACGCCGAGCATTGCCGAGTAGCACTGGTATGCCACCGTTCCCACGAGGACGCCGCGCAGCCGGAAGAAGCCGGCCTTAGCAAGTGCCTCGACGACCTGTCCCGCAAAATTCTCTGGCGCCGGGAGGTGTGCTTCGCGGACTAGAGTTCTCACGAGCTGGCGGCGCTCTTTCGTCGCCGCCTTCAGTTCCTTGAACTCTTCGACCCGCTTCGCGATCTCTGGATCGTCCGCAGGGCCGACGTACATGCGTTGCTTCTTGCCGCCGATCGCCGGCCCGTCAAAATACCAGTACCGGCGCTCTCTCACCTCATTTGTGATGAAGCGCCCGTTTATGTCGAAGTCCGACACAAAGCTCTCATCGAGCGCTCTCTGAGCGAGCTCGCTGTAGAGGGTTTGGAAGTTGAACAGGATCTGGGCCATGTCTGTTATTACCACTTTTGCAGATATGGTAATAACACATAAAAAAGCGGCTTTCTAGCAAAGGCTTACGGCCAATTAGGCCGACACGGAGAACCCCTCTGTGATCTGCCCCCGCCGAGTGAACCGATTGGTTTGTTAGTGTATTAAGCCCATCGCCGCCATATCCGGACGGAGGTGGAGCGAAGCGGAACCGGAGGCCGG
>NZ_JBHSLW010000130.1:0-851 GCF_042657265.1 Allobosea eneae | reverse complement strand
TCGCCGACCTCCAAATCAGTCGGCTCTCCATGAATCAGACAATCCGCGTCAGAGGAATCCTCGAACAGACGCATGCGGCAATCCGTCCACACTGCCTAGCTAACTGGGGATCGCTTCAATTTGAAGCGGCAATGACTTAGCTGGTTGCGGAGGCGTCATCCACAGCTGTGGAAACGGTGGATTAGTGCGGCCGCATCCGATATCCGAAGCGCGGGCCGCGCAGTGTTGAGGCACGCCTGAGTAGCGGAACGGTGTCGCCGGTGACCTCTTCGCCGGCGCGCGCGATTGCACCGAAGGCGGCTGCTGAGATCGGTCGCGCTTTACTGACCGGGACGATTGCCGCGCAGCAGGAGATCGTCGCGCCGGTCGAGGTCGAGGTTGTCGTTGATGACGGCGTTCTCGTTGCCGAGCCTGTGCCGAAGGCAGAGCCGACCTTTGACGTCGGCGCGATTGCGGCCCGTCATCAGAGCAGCATGGAGCAGGCTCTTCTGGAGCTTTCTAGTGACGAGCTTTCCGAGGACGGGACGCTGCTGCTGAGCAATTTCATTCGCAGCCACAAGGTGCAGCACCAGGTGTCCGTGCCTTGGGTGCGCGGACAGGATGGTGCGCGCAAGCTGCCTTATGATTTCAGCGACGCCATGGATGAGTCCAAGGCGCCACCGGAAGTGCGCGCCCTGTTTAAGGGCTTCGGCCTTTCTCGGCATTTTCCGTCTTCGGAAATGTCCGAAGAGGATCTGCAGCTCTGGATGAAGCGAGAGGGTTTCGCGCTCGCGCAGCAACCAGTCATGCATGTCCTCGAGAAGCGGCCTGCTCTTCTCCTGCCGCACTGCCCGCCGCTCCTCGGCACTGCG
>NZ_JBHSLW010000129.1:889-2951 GCF_042657265.1 Allobosea eneae | reverse complement strand
CCTGCGCAGCTCGCAGAGGCCATGGGTCGCGCGATCGCGCTCTCGCATCTGACCGGCCGGGCGGCTCTGCTCGACGAGCTGGCGGGCAGTCCCGATGGCCCGCGCAGCTGACACCTTGACCCTGCCGCCCAGCGCGTCCGTTCAAACGGCTATTCAAACGCTGGGCGGCCGTTCCGGAATTTTCCGGGGCATGGCCGCGGCCGCGGCTCGCGGCCGCCAGCGGGCTTCCTACGGGCCCGCGTCATGACACACTGGTCGGAACTCAATCGGGAGCCGAGCGCCAGGGCATTTGCGATCGCGGCAGCGGCGCCGACCGGCGCCCTGGAGACCCTGCGCTGCGAGGTCGACCGGGCGATCGCGAACGGCTTGTCACTGCGCGAGGTTCGTCGACGCCTCGCCATCGTCGGGGGCCGTATCGCGTCATGACCACGACGATGAGGGCCATCGGCCTGCCGTTCCAGGAGGCCATCGACTATCTCCGCCAGAAGGTGACCGTCACCTCGACCGGCTGGACCGATGTCTGGCAGAAGGCCAATGCAAAGGCCTTCACCGTCGCCGGCGCGACGGCCACCGCATTGGTCGAGGACTTCCGGCGCGAGATTGAAAAGGCGCTCGAAGACGGGACGACGCTGCAGGAGTTCCGCCAGCGCTTCGATGAGATCGTCCGGCGCCATGGCTGGGCTCATGTCGGCAAGCCCGGCTGGCGCGCCCGGGTCATCTACGAGACCAATCTCAGCATGGCCTATTCGGCTGGCCGCTATGCCCAGCAGACCGAGCCGGAGACGCTCGCGGCCTTCCCGTACTGGCAATATGTGCATTCCGGCGCCCGCCATCCCCGCAAGCAGCATCTCGCCTGGAACGGCACGGTGTTGCGGGCCGATGATCCGTTCTGGGACTGGGCCTATCCGCCCAATGGCTGGGGTTGTGGCTGCAGGGTTCGGCCGGTCAGCGAAGCCGGTTTGAAGCGCCAGGGTCGCCGCGGCGTGGACCAGGCGCCGGAGCGCCTGCCGATTCGCGAGGTGAACCGCAAGACCGGCGAGGTTCTGACCGGATCCCAAGGGGTCGATATCGGCTTCGACTACAATCCCGGCCAGGTCTGGATGAACGCGCCGCGCTCGGCCATGCCTGGGCTCGACGATACGTGAGCGGCTTCTCTGTCACCTTCAGTTTCGACTGGGACGAAGCACGCGCCGCTTTCGGTCGACTTGAGCGCGTCATGGCCGACACGACGCCGATCACGCGCGCGATCGGCACCGGCCTCGTCACCTCGACGCAGGATCGCTTCGACGACGAGGTGGCACCGGATGGCTCTGCCTGGGCGCCGCTCAATCCAACCTATGCCGCCGGCAAGCGCGGCGCCGGCATCCTGCGCGAGAGCGCGATGCGCGGGGGCCTGCAGGGCTCGATCACCTATCGCGCCGGCCGCTCGGACGTGCAGGTCGGCAGCAACAAGATCCATGCCGGCGTTCATCAGGGCGGCGCCGTGATCAGGCCGAAGAACGCTGGCCGTCTCGTCTTCCGCCTCGGCAACCGCATCGTCCACGCCCGCTCGGTCACAATCCCCAAGCGCGAATTCGTCGGCATCAGCAGCGACGACCAGGTCATGATCCTGGACGTCATCGAGGGCGGCCTTGCCCGCGCGCTCGGTTCCGGGCCATCATCCGGCGGCAAGCGCTGACCGCGTCGCGCTGATCCCTCCCATCGCCATGTAGGTCCCGGCCCCGTGCGGGGCCGTGTCGCGTATGGTCGCCGCCGGCCACATTCGGCGGCGATGAAGACCGTCGTTTCCTCCCTTCACTTCCAGATCCCGGCCGGTGCCGCTCCCGAATGGGTGCACCTGACGCCGGCCGGGACTTTTCGTGGAAACGACGGTCGCGGCCCCTTCACGCTGGAGAACGCAGACGATGTGATCCGCGCTTCGATGGCGGCGGGCAAGCTCCCGCTCGACGAGAATCACTCGATCGACCTCGCCGCCCCGGAGGGCCGACCGGCCCCGGCGCGGGGTTGGATCGTCGAGATGCAGGCGCGCGCGGACGGCCTTTGGGGTCGGGTCGAATGGACC
>NZ_JBHSLW010000129.1:0-752 GCF_042657265.1 Allobosea eneae | reverse complement strand
GCACCAAGGCCGGCAAGCTCCTGAAGATCCTGCGCGCCTCGCTCGTCAATGACCCGAACCTGACCCTGACCACGCTCCACCACCGGGAGAACGACATGGATTTCCTCGCAAAGGTGCGAAAGGCGCTCGGGCTGGCTGATGACGCTGCCGATGATGCGGTGCTGACCACCGTCAGCTCGCATGCTGCGATCGCCGCGGCCGCCGGCAAGGTCGCCCAGGCCGGCGGGCTCAAGGCCGGCGCCACCGGCGACGAGCTCGTAACCCATCTCAACGCCCGGGCCGTCCCCGATCCGAAGCTCGAGGCGGTCAAGGCCGGATTGAAGGCCGCCGGCGTCGACTTCGACCTGACCAGCGCCGAGCAGATCACGTTGCACCTGAATTCCGCCGGCGCCGGCGACGCCGAGCTGCGCAAGACGGTGATCACGCTGCAGTCGCAGTTGACCACGCTGCAGACCGAAGGCGCGAAGGAGAAGGCCGTTACCTTCGTCGATGCGGCGATCGCGGCTGGCAAGCCGATCAAGCCGCTGCGCGACCACTACATCACGCGCCACCAGAAGGACGCCGCCGCGGTCGAGACCGAGATCAACGCGCTCGTCTCGATCCATTCCGGCGCGGTGAAGCAGCCGAAGTCCGCCGAGCCCGGTGCTCTCGATGCCGATGAGCAGGCTGTCGTCGAGCTGATGGGGCTCGATCCCAAGAAATTCGCCGAGACCAAGGCCGGGCTGGAAAAGCACGTCCTCTGACCCCGCAGA
>NZ_JBHSLW010000128.1:0-7163 GCF_042657265.1 Allobosea eneae | reverse complement strand
CCATCGCCTCCGCGACGGCCTTCCTCTACGCAGCCGCCGCCATGGTTCTTATCCGCCGCATCGCGCGAGCGTCATGAGTTCCGGGACGGACTCTAAGGCCTGGAGGCGAGCTGAGACCTGCTACTGTGGCTGAGTCCGGCCGGCCAGTCGACCGTAACGCGACTATCGAGCAGGCTTCGGCGACGCTATAAGTCCCCTATGAGGCTGGAATCTTTGAGCTGGTGGGAGGTAGCGTCCCACCTTGTCGATCTTGCGATCGCTTACGGCCTTGCCCTTCCCATTGGGTGGGATCGGGAGCGAGAGGAGCGCAGCGCAGGGATCCGGACCTTTCCGCTCGTCGCCGTCGCGAGCTGCGGCTTCGTGCTGATCGCGATCCGCGTCTTGGGCGAGGGCTCGACCGCTCAGGCTCGAATCCTGGAAGGGCTGATCACGGGCGTCGGCTTCATCGGGGGCGGGGCCATTCTCAAGCATGCGGGACAAGCGTCCGGCACAGCGACGGCCGCAAGCCTGTGGGCGACCGGTGCGCTCGGGGCCGCGGTCGGGTTTGGCCTCTACGACATCGCTGCAATCTTGAGCCTCGTCACCTTCGTGACCTTGCGCTGTCTGGGGCCCTTGAAGGAGGTTGTCCGTCCAAATACGAAGTAAGGTGCTTTCGTTCTCGATGTGTTGCACCTGATACGATGGCCAATGATGACGTGACCAGTGAGGCATACGAGTAGGTTAGTGCTCACCTTGCTGGGCCGGCCTTTTTCCTACAGCGCGTTGACCGACGACACCGTTGCTGCGGCCGCTTCGGCTAAGCAAAACTCTCAGGCCACACAGTTGAGCGGTGGTCCGGGCCAGCCCAAGGCCAGCTATGATGCTTTTCAAATCTCGCTGGAGATCCAGATGGTTATTCGGGTGATGTTGATCGCGATCGCGGCCGTTATCATGGTGCGGATGATTGGACCCGCGCACGGCTCGAGCTACCGCGAGCTCAAGGAACGCTCGCGCCGCAATCGCGCCTTCCGGCTCCGACATCCCTCTTTCACCGCTTGAAAGCCGCCCAACCATGCTCAAGAACGCAGCTCAGCGCTTGCAATTGGACTTGCCCGTTCTTCTTCCGGAGGCACCGGGCGAAGCCGACGCGTGCGTCGGGCGTCTCGTCAGCGATCTGGCCGACCGCGAGGGCATGGAACGAGTCCATATCGCCCCAGCTTCCGGCGAAGAGCCCGCCAAGCTCTGCATCCACTACGACCCGGAGGTGCTGAGCCTCGCGCGAGTGCGGGAGATCGCCCAAAGCGCCGGCGCTCGCCTCACCGAACGCTTCGCCCATGTTCTGTGGGAGGTGGACGGGGTTCAGCATCAACGGCGGGCCCGCACGATCGCGGAACGGCTGCAGCGCATGCCGGGCGTGGTCGAGGCGGAGGTGTCGGCGGCCGGGCCGCTTCGGATCGAGTTCGACCGCGAAGCGACCTCCGAGCAGGATCTCCGTCGCGTGCTTGACGAATTGCGTGTGCGAGT
Source organism: Allobosea eneae (assembly GCF_042657265.1). Lineage (NCBI taxonomy): Bacteria > Pseudomonadati > Pseudomonadota > Alphaproteobacteria > Hyphomicrobiales > Alloboseaceae > Allobosea > Allobosea eneae. The sequence goes on along the minus strand of NZ_JBHSLW010000128.1, from coordinate 5,660 downwards.
CCGGGAGGATGGGCCACGGGAGGTGGTCCGGGTGGAGGGACGAGAACCTTCCGGGCGTGAACACAGGCACGGGGATGATGAGCACGAGGATGACGAGCGCGCACATCGAAAGGAGCATGCAGCCGGCGAGCATCGCCACGATGAGGAGCATGCCCATGCCCACGCCCATGGCGGCGTGCTGGGCGAGAATACCGAGCTCTATTTCGCCCTGATCTGTGGGGCACTGCTCGGCCTCGGCTATCTCATCTCGGTCGCGACCAGTGCGCCCGCATGGCTACCGTTCGCGTTGTATATCGGGGCCTACGGCTTTGGCGGCTTCTACACCCTGCGCGAGGCCGTCGACTCCCTCCGCATCGGCCGGTTCGAGATCGATACGCTCATGCTCGTGGCGGCGGCTGGCGCGGCGGCGCTCGGGGAGTGGGCCGAAGGCGCGCTGCTGCTCTTCCTGTTCAGTCTCGGCCACGCGCTCGAGCACTACGCCATGGGGCGGGCGCGCCGCGCCATCGAGGCGCTCGCCGAGCTCGCGCCGCGAACAGCGGAGGTTCGGCGGGATGGGGCGGTGCGCGAAGTTCCGGTCGAAGACCTCGTGATCGGCGACACGGTTATTGTAAAGCCGAACGCGCGCATTCCGGCCGATGGATTCATCGTCCGGGGTATAAGCAGCGTTGACCAAGCCCCTGTGACCGGCGAAAGCGTGCCCGTCGACAAGCAGCCGGTCGATGACCCCGAGCGCGCTGCCGCCAGGCCAGACGGGGTGGAAGCCGAGCATCGCGTTTATGCCGGCACTATCAACGGCAGCGGAGCACTTGAGATTCAGGTCACGAAGCGGGCGGCCGACACGACGCTCGCCCGTGTCGTTCGTATGGTGAGCGAGGCCGAGGCGCAGAAGTCGCCGACGCAGCGCTTCACCGACCGCTTCGAGCGCGCCTTCGTTCCCGCCGTCCTCGCGTTCGTGGTGCTCCTGCTGTTTGCCTGGGTGGTGGTGGACGAGCCGTTCCGCGACAGCTTTTACCGAGCCATGGCCGTGCTCGTCGCCGCCAGCCCCTGCGCGCTCGCGATCGCTACGCCAAGCGCCGTCCTCTCCGGTGTCGCGCGAGCCGCCCGGGGCGGGGTGCTGGTCAAGGGGGGCGGCCCGCTCGAAAACCTTGGCACGCTCGGCGCCATCGCCTTCGACAAGACGGGGACCCTGACCGAGGGCAAGCCGCGCGTCACTGACGTGCTCCCAGCGCCGGGCGTGGACGAACGCGAACTCCTCATCGTTGCGGTCAGCGTGGAAGGTCTGAGCGATCACCCCCTCGCGGCCGCGGTGGTCCGCGACGGGCGTGCGCGCCTCGGAAACGCGGTCGGAATCCCGAACGCGCAGGATTTGCGCAGCATCACCGGGCGTGGCCTGGCGGCGAGGATCGACGGCGAGCCCGTGTTCGTCGGCAAAAGCGAGTTGTTCACCGAGGTTGAGGGGCCGCCGCTTCCGCCGGCCGTGCAGACCACGATCGAGGGCCTTGAAGAGCAGGGGCGCACCACGATGGTGGTCCGGCGCGGCGAGCGCTACCTTGGCGCGCTCGGGCTGATGGACACGCCGCGCGAGCCCGCGACCCGCGTGGTCGCGCGGCTGCGCGAGCTCGGCATCTCGCGCATGATCATGATCTCCGGGGACAACCAGCGCGTCGCGGATGCCGTGGCGCGGCAGGTCGGCATTGACGAGGCCTGGGGCGACCTGATGCCGGAGGACAAGGTCGAGGCGATCAAGAAGCTGCGCGCACAGCAGAAGGTGGCGATGGTGGGCGATGGCGTAAATGACGCTCCCGCCATGGCGAACGCGACGGTCGGGATCGCCATGGGCGCAGCGGGCTCGGACGTGGCGCTCGAGACGGCGGACGTGGCGCTCATGGCCGACGACCTCGAGCACCTGCCGTTCGCGGTGGGCCTGAGCCGGCGCACGAGCGGCATCATCCGTCAAAACCTGTGGCTCAGTCTCGGCATGGTGGTCTTCCTGATTCCCGCGACGGTGCTCGGGCTCCAGATCGGGATCGCCGTCCTCTTCCACGAAGGTTCGACCCTTGTCGTCGTTGCCAACGCGCTGCGCCTGCTCGCCTACCGCGACCCGAGGGAGCGCCGCTCTTCAGCGGCGGTCCGAGCAGCGTGAGCCAAGGCGTTTGGGTTCAACTACGGCTCAGCACCCGGCGGGCTCACATGGCCGGCTTGCTGATTTGCTCCGGCAACGACGGCGGGGGCGGGACAGTGACTTTGTGCTGCTCGAGGATGGACCAAGCCGCCTCCGCATTGCTCGCGAACTCGAAGATTCGCAACTCCTCTTCCGCAACCATACCCATGCTCAGCAGCTGCTCGAAGTTGACCACCCCGCGCCAGTAATCCTCGTTGACCAGGAGAATCGGGATCGGCACCGCCTTGCCGGTCTGCTTGAGGGTAAGGATCTCGAACAACTCGTCGAGTGTGCCGAAGCCGCCCGGAAACACGACCAGCGCATTGGCCCTCATGGCGAGGTGCATCTTGCGCATCGCAAAATAATGGAAGCGGAAGGTCAGCTCCGGAGTGGAGTACGGGTTGGGGTCCTGCTCGCGCGGCAGTGTAATGTTGAACCCGATCGAGGGCGCGCCCGCATCATGTGCTCCTCGGTTCGCCGCCTCCATCAACCCGGGACCGCCGCCCGTGACGATGACATTGTCGCGAAGTCCTCCGTCCGGGTGTAGCGCGCCGCCGCGCTCGGAGACGATCCGCCCGAAGGCTCGGGCCTGCCGGTACCATTCCGCGTGCTGCGCTGGGCCGTCCTCGCGCACCCGCGCGCTTCCGAACACGACGATGGTGGAGCGCACGCCCCAGGCCCGCATGGCTTCCTCGGCCTTGGCGTATTCCAGGAGAAAGCGCACGCCGCGCATGGAGTCGCCGAGGAGGAACTCCTGGTCGAGCGCAGCCAGGCGATAGGATGCTGATTGCAGCTGGGCGCGATTGGCCTCGGCCTTGGGCGGTGAAGTCATACGCGGTTGGGCTCCGATGTCCAGGCCACTTGGTCCCCGGCGACTTGTCGTGGGGCGCGCCGGCCGCACAGCTCCGGGAGGCGAGAGGTTTGCCGGCTGAGTCTTGTTCTGGCGGTCATATCGCTTTGCAGAGCTCAGATCTCTCGTGGCGATGTTGCGAAGGGCGACTTTGATCGTCTTGCATACGGCTCCCAGCCTTTCGGCGTGTTCTTTCCATCACAGAACCAGTACGCCACTATGCTTGGCTTTGTTCTCGGGCTCGACATGGATGGTGGTCACGGCGTCCTCGATCTCCGCTTTCAGCGCTCCCTCAAGCCGGTCACAGATCTCGTGCGCCTCCGCAATCAGCATCGTGCTCGGCACGACGAGGTGGAAATCGATGAACGTCATGCGCCCGGCATGCCGGGTCCGTACGTCGTGTGCCTCGATCGCGCCACCCGCATGGGTCGAGATCACGTGACGGATGCGCGTGAGGATCTCCGGCGCGACGGCCTCGTCCATGAGGCCGGCGACCGAGTCCTTCACAAGCCTCCAGCCGGACCAAAGGATGTTGATAGCCACCAGGGCGGCCAGGCCGGGGTCAAAGACCTGCCATCCTGTCGCGAACACCAGGCCGACGCCGGCGAGCGTGCCGGCCGAGGTGATGACGTCGGTCAGAAGGTGACGCCCATCGGCCTCCAGCGCCGTCGAGCGGCTCTTGCGACCGCCCCGGATGAGCACCCAGCTCCAAGCCGCGTTGATGAGGCTCGCCAGTCCGTTGAACGCTAGCCCCGAGAAAGAAGCGTCCAGCGGCTTCGGGCTGATGAACCCGAAGTAGGCTTCGCGCAGGATCGAGAGCGCGGCGAGCACGATCAGAACGCCCTCGAGCACCGCCGAGAGATACTCGGCTTTGTGATAGCCGTACGGGCGCCATCAAGTCGGCCGCCATCAGCCTCTTCTGGATCCTGGCGGCGATCGAGTTCGCCGTCAGCGCGATTTTCCTCGCGCTCTCCGGGTCGGGGATTCAGAACTTCGCCTCGGAGGTCGTCAAACGTATCCTGGTCGTTGGCATCTTCTACTTCATCCTCGACCAGGGCCCCGCGGTCGTCGATGCGGTCATCAAGAGCTTCCGGCAGATCGCCCAAAACGCGGGCGGCGTCGGGTTCAAGCCGTCCGACATCTTCAACGCCGGCGTGCAGGTCGCTCAGAAGCTCGCCGACAATGTTTCGTTCTGGACGGACAGCGGCAAGTCGGTCGCCCTCCTGATCGCGGCGCTCGTGGTTGTTGTGTGCTTCGCGCTCATTGCCGCGATCGTCATCGTGACCACGGTGGAGATGTGGATCGTGACCTATGCAGGGATCATCCTGCTTGGTTTCGGCGGCAGCGGCTTCACCAAAGACTATGCGATTAAGTATCTGACCTACGCCATATCGGTTGGCTTGAAGCTCATGGTCATGGGGCTCGTCGTCTCGATCGGTCAGTCGATCATCTCGGAAACGGTGAGGAACTTCAGCAACACCAGCAACACCGAAATCTATACCGTGGTGGGTGTGGCCATCGTGCTGCTCGCCGTCACCAAAGCCCTGCCCTCGATGCTTCAATCGGTCGTGGTGGGCTCGTCGGTCGGCAGCAACACCACGCTCCTGGGCGTCGCCGCCGGCGCCGCTGGCGCTGCGGTGGGCGCGGTGGCCGGCCCTGCGGCCGTGGGCGTTGCCGCCGCTCGGGGCGGCGGGAGCATCGGGCAGATGGCGGGCCGGGCGATCGGCGCGGTCACCGGAGCGGCTTTCGACCGCGCGGCAAGCGTTCCAGGCTCCCGGATGGGCTCCGTGATGGGCAACGCGGCCTCGAAGCTCCGCCTGGGCAATCAGCAGGCGGCCCGCCTCGCAGCCCCGGGAGGCTCGTCCGGCGCACGCGCTACCGGCGCGTCGCAGCCGATGCTGACATCGGGGAGCGGGGGCGGCCGTCCGCCCTCGTCTCCCTCCAGCGGCGGGGCAGGACGAGGGGCGAGTGCCAGCTCCGGTTCCGACGGCGGGTCCGTCCCGGCCGCCGGCGTGTCATCGGGTGGGACGAGCAGCCCGGCCGGTTTCGCAGGGCCAGCCGCGGCACCGGCCGGAGCCGGCTCGAGGGGCGCCAACTCCGCCGCGCCGTCCACGGCTGGCCGCACCCTCCCGGGCACCACTGCTCCTGCCGGCGGCTCCCAGAGTCCGGCCGCGACGAGCGCAGCAGCAGCCGCTCGCGGCTTCTCGCCCAGGGAGGCGATAGCCGCTGCGGTGAGCATGTCGCAGACGGGCGGCGGGGCCGCGCCTGCGGCCAGCCAAGCGTCCGCTGGCTCACCAGGCCCGGCAGGAGAAGCGGGCGAGGGCGACGCTCTCCGGGACGCCGCATTGGCCGTCTCGACGGGTGCAACGCCCGCCATGACCGAGACCTCATCTTCGGATGCTGCCGCCCGACCCCGCGTCCAGGCGGGCACCGAGGCGCTCCCGGCCACCTCCGGATCGCCGTCCAGTCGTCATGGCGTGGACGGTCGTTCGGCCGGCACTGCTCAATCTCTCAACACGGCGCTTCATTCGGGTGCTCCGGCCGGCGGAGCACCGCCATCGGTGTGAGATCGCCTGCAATGTTGGGTCTGACGCAATCCCGCTGACATTTGAGATCATTGCGCGCCGATCAGACGCGCCTGGAGAAGAT
>NZ_JBHSLW010000127.1:0-5391 GCF_042657265.1 Allobosea eneae | reverse complement strand
GCCGATGGCCTCAGATACATCGTCGAGGACGGCGTCCTGGTCACCGTGCTCGACCAGCGCGCGAAGGTGCGCCCGCGATGACGGCGCTGCCGCCGCCCACAGACGAGATCGCGCGCCTGGTCGAGCTGATCGGCCCCGAGGCGGCGCTGCGCCTGGTCGAGGCGCGCGGCGGCACGCGGATCTATGTCGGCGGCCGCGATAGCGGAGTTCTGGCCGAGATCGTGGGGGTTGACGCGGCAGCCGCATTGCATGCGAGATATGGCCGCGAGGATCTGAAGGTACCGATCGCGCGACCTTGGCGGGTGCTCTGCTATCTCGCCATGGGCCTGTCGCAGGAAGCGGCGGCGCTCAAGGCAGGCTGCAGCCGCAACACGGTGCAGCGGGCCGTCGCCGAGTTCGGCCATCCCGGCGGGCGCCAGCCCCGCCAGGCCTCCTCACAGCTCGATATGTTCGACAAGACCGGCTGACGGCCCCGCGCGGGGCCGTGTCTCGCGTCGGAGCCGGCGCGCATCTTCGGCGGGAATTCCGACCCGGCCGGAGGCTCCCTCTCAATGTCGCAGCAGCTCGTCGACCGGCTCGGCGTCGACATCCTGAAAGCCATGGCGCCGGCCGTGCCGGTCAGCAGGCGGGCTCGGCAGGCCGCGATCATCGCGGCGCTCGGCCCGGCACTGCCGATCGTGCTGCCGGACTACGACATCGTCACGCCGCGCCGGATCGAGCATTTCCTCGCGCAGGCTGCGCATGAATCGGCCGGCTTCAGCACGACCGAGGAGCTCGGCGGCCCCAGCTATTTCGCCCGCTATGACGGCCGCGCTGATCTCGGCAACGTCAAGCCCGGCGACGGCGTGCGCTATCACGGCCGCGGCATCTTCCAGCTCACCGGCCGGGCAAACTATCGCCGCATCGGCGGCCTGCTCGGGCTCGATCTCGAAGGCAAGCCCGAGCTCGCCTCCGATCCGGTCGTCTCGCTGCGCATTGCCGGCCTGTACTGGCGCGATCGCAAGATCGGAGCGATGGCGGAGGAGGATGACCTCCTGCGCGTCACCCGTGCGATCAACGGCGGCACGAACGGTCTCGACGATCGCAGGCGCTATCTCGGTATCGCCAAGCGCGAGGTCGCCCGCCTGGTCGCAGCCGGCATCCAGGCGGTCGACGCCGTGCACTATCCGGTGCTGCGCCGCGGCTCCGATGGCGACGCGGTCGAGATCCTGCAGGTGCGTCTGCGCCAACAGGGCTTCCCGCTCACGCTCGACGGCGATTTCGGGCCGGCTACCGAACTCGCGGTCAAGGCCTTCCAGGCGCGTGCCGGCCTCCTCGCTGACGGCATCGTCGGGCCGCAGAGCTGGGCGGCGCTGATCCCGCGGGAGGGCGCATGACGGGCCGCCTCGACTTCGACGCGCTCTGCGATCTGAAGGTTCGCAAGGCCAATCGGCTGCTGCCGATTCGCCTCGTGGTCGTTCTGGCCGTGCTCGCGATCGCGCTGTTCTGCCTCGCTCGCTTCGCGCCGGCGCGGGCGCACTCCTTCTATCCCTGGGAGTGCTGCCACGACCGGGACTGCTGGCCGATGGGGCTCGATGCCGATGCGCGAGAGCCCGTCCCCGTCGAGACCGCCGCCGGCTGGCGGCTGCATGACGGCATCGTCATCCCCTTCAGCGAAACCCGACCATCGCCGGACGGCCGTTTCCATGTGTGCCGCGGTGGCGGCCGGCTCGAGGGGCCGGTGATCGCGCCGTCGGGGCGCAAGCCTTGTCTTTGGGCTCCGGCCCCGTCGTCCTGAAAGGATTTCCGATGCGGTTCGCCTTCGTTCTCGCGCTCATCGCCCTGGCCATGCCGGCCCTGGCGGCCGAGCCGGCGCCGCTCGCCGATGGCGTCGCCGGGCTGATCCAGTATGCCGCCTCGGCCGCCGCGGCCGTCGTGGTCGGCCTGCTCGGCAGCGCCCTCTACCGCTTCTTCGGTGTCAGCCTCGAAGCCCGTCACCGCGAGGCGCTGCATTCGGCGCTGACGACCGGCGCCGGCCTTGCCTTGTCGATGATCGCCGAGCTGATCGCCAAGGGTCTGAAGCCCGACGAGGCGCGCTCGGTCGCCCTGCAGACCGGCGTCGACTATGTCCGCCAATCGGTTCCCGACGCGCTGAAGGCGCTGAAGCCCGCAGACGGCCTGCTCTTCGACATGGTCCGGGCCAAGTCGGCGCAGATCGAGATCGCTCGCAGCCCCGCGATCGTTCTCAATCCGCCAGCTCCGGCGGCATCCGCCGGCGTCCGCGGCTAGGAGCTTCAACGTGGCCGGCTTCGACTGGGCGGGCGTCTTCGCCTTCGCCAAGGACATCTGGTGGATCCTGAGCGTCCCGCTGACGGCCGCCGCGGGCATCGGCATGTTCTATCTGCGCAGCCAGTTCCCGACGAAGCTGCAGCACGACGAGCAGACGAAGGTGCTGCAATCCTCGATCGCGGCGCTGTCAGACCGGGTTGCCGGCAATGAGCGCCAGGTCACGCGCATCGAGAGCGATCTGCGCCAGCTGCCCGGGCGCCAGGAATACCAGGCGCTGGGCGACCGGATCGGCCGCGTCGAGAAGGAGGTTGCCACCTCGGTCGAGACCGTCCGCGGCGTCGAGAAGACCGTGACGAAGATCGATCACACGCTCGGCCTGATCCTGAAGCACATGCTGGAGAAGAGCCCATGAGCTCGCTGGCCGAAGACTTCGCGAAGGACCGCCGCCTCGTGATCCTGCGGCTGCTGTCCGAGGCGGGTGGTTCGAATTACTCGCTGTCCGCCTCGATGCTGACCAAGGCCGTGAGCCGTATGCGCCACGCGGTCTATGACGACACGATCGCCGCCGACATCGTCATGCTCGCGCAGCACGGCCTCGTCCGGCGCGAGGAGGAACCGCACAACGGCAAGACCCTCGTCTTCGCCACGCTGACCAAGCTCGGCCGCGACGTCGCGCAGGGCCGCCCACATCCGCTCGTCGACCAGCCCTCGCCGAAGTTCTGATCATGGCGAAGCGCCCGAGCTCGATCGACCGGATGGACCCCGAGGTCCGCGACTGGATCGGCCGCCTGCGCGACCAGGGCCGCACCCTCGACGAGATCATCGCCAAGCTGCGCGAGCTCGACGTCGAGGCGTTGCCTTCGCGCTCGGCGCTGCATCGTCATCTGCAGAAGGCGGATGCGATCGCGGAGCGCCTGCGCAAGAGCCGGGCAGTCGCCGACGTCATCGTGCGCCGGCTGGGCGACGCCGAGCCCGACAAGGCGACCAGGCTCAACATCGAGCTGATGCACCAGGCCGTGTTCGACATGCTGTCAGCCGATCGCGAAGACGGCGAGCCGGTCACGCTCGAGCCGATGCAGGTTATGCTGATTGCCAAGGCGCTCGACCATCTCGGCAAGGCCGCGAAGGACGATGTCGCCCGCACGGTCGCGATCGAAAAGCGCGCGGCGGAGAAGGCCAGGGCCGAGGCAGTGAGGCAGGCCGAGCAGGCGGTGGCGAAGCACGGCGGCGCCGGCGCCCTGACGCCGGAGTTGAAACAGGCCTTCAAGGCCATGCTTTTCGGCCAGCGCGATGGCTGATTCCGATATCATAAAGGCCGCGGGTAAGGCGATCCGGAAAGGCATCGTCGCCGGCGTGGGCGCGGCCATGGCGCTCACGGCCGCTGTGGCCGATGTGGGCGCTCGGCCGAGCCGCGACCAGTGGGTCTCGATCCGTACGGAACAGGGCCGCGCGACGGCGGCCGACTGGCGCGAGACTGCGCCGCTGCTCGGCTACCAGCGCGCCATCGCGATCGCCTGTGAGCAGTACGACGTCGTCTTCGTCGAGAAATCCCGCCGCACTGGCGCCACCTGGGGCGCGGCGTCCGACGCCGTGCTGCGCTCGGCGTCGCCGCGCAGCGACGGCGGCATGGACACGCTTTACATGGGCACTTCGCACGACATGGCGAAGGAGTTCATCGACGCCGCGGCCAACTGGGCGCGCATGCTCGAGCATGTCTGCAGCGAGATCGGCGAAACCCTGTTCGACGATGGTTCCGACGACGGCATCAAGGCGCTGAAGATCGACTTCGCCTCGGGCTTCTCGATCGTCGCGCTCTCGTCCAAGCCGCGCTCGCTGCGCGGCCGTCAGGGCTTCGCGATCCTCGACGAAGCGGCCTTCGTCGACAATCTCGGCGAGCTGCTGAAGGCGGCTATGGCCTTCCTGATGTGGGGCGGCAAGGTCTTGGTCATCTCGACGCATAACGGCGCTGACAACCCGTTCAACCAGACGATCACCGATATCCGCGCTGGCCGCGTCCGGTACGGCCTGGTCCGCTTCGACCTGGACGACGCGCTGCGCGACGGCCTGTTCGAGCGCATGTGCCTGGTCAACGCCCACAAGCATGGCGAATGGTCGCCGGAGAAAGAGGCCGACTGGCGCGAGAAGCTGATCGCGGACTATCGCGACGCCGCCGACGAAGAGCTCTACTGCATCCCGTCCCAGGGCTCCGGCGCATGGCTTCCAGGGCCTCTCATCGAGGCGCGCATGCACGATGCTCCGGTGCTGCGTCTCGCCTTCCCCGACAGCTTCACCATGCTGCCGGAGCATGTTCGCAAGGCCGAGGTGCAGCGCTGGATCGAGACCGAGCTAGAGCCGGTCATGCGCTCGACGCTGGATCCGGCCTTGCAGTCGGGCCTCGGCTTCGACGTCGGCCGCTACCGCGACCTCTCGGTCATTTGCCCGATCCAGATCACCCGGACCATGCGCCGCGTGGTGCCGTTCATGGTCGAGCTCTCGAAGGTGCCCTTCCAGCAGCAGGAGCAAATCCGCGACGCGATCGTCCGGGGCCTGCCCCGCTTCATCGGTGGCCGCACTGACGCCACCGGCATCGGCGCCAGCCTGGCGGAATCCGGCACCCAACGCTTCGGGGCGAGCATGGTCGGCGTGAAGTTCTCCACCGAGTGGTACCGGGTCGAGATGCCGCCGGTGAAGGCGGCCTTCGAGGACGATGCGATCAGCGTGCCGCGCGACGCCGAGATCTCGGCCGACCTGCGCGCCTTCAAGGTGATCAAGGGCGTCGCGAGCCTGCCGGCCCTTCGCGTCACTGCGGCCGCCGGCGGCACGCGCCACGGCGATGCCGGCATCGCGATCGTGCTGGCCTACTCGGCCACGCGCATGCCGTTCGTCCCCTACAGCTATCAGGCCGTCACGTCGTCCGGCCCGGCCACGGCAGATGGCCCGCGCGGATTCGGCGCTGATGATGAGCCGGGCGGCGGCGGGATGCTGCCGAGGCTTCGCGGGAGGATGTTCTGATGGCGCGCCCTTCCAAGCTGCTCGGGCCCGATGGCAACCCGATTGACTATGACGATGTCTTCGGGCCGCCCAAGGCCGGGCCGACGCTCACCGGCGTGCGCTCGCCGATCT
>NZ_JBHSLW010000126.1:0-1010 GCF_042657265.1 Allobosea eneae | reverse complement strand
GACGGCGCTGGTCCGCTATCGGTCGAACGACTACTCGGTGCCGACGGCCTATGGCTTCCAGGACGTGGTGGCGAAGGGCTTCGTCGAGGAGGTCGTGATCGCCAACCTCAAGGTCGCCGACATCGACAGCGCGCGCATGCTAATCCGGGTCGAGCAGGGCAAGGGCCGCAAGGACCGCTATGTCATGCTGGCGCCCGACCTCCTCGACCTCCTGCGGCAATGGTGGCAGGTAAAGCGCCCGCGTGGCTGGCTCTTCCCCGGCCAGCAGCCGGGCCAGCCGATCACGACGCGCCAGCTCAACCGGGCCTGCCATGCTGCGGCCGAGGCCGCCAAGCTCGACAAGCGGGTGTCGATGCACACGCTGCGGCACAGCTTCGCCACGCATCTGCTGGAGCGGAAGACCGATATCCGGGTGATCCAGGTCCTGCTCGGCCACAGGAAGCTCGACACCACCGCCGTCTACACCCGCGTCGCGCTCAAGACCCTGCGCGAGGTGACGAGCCCGCTCGCGCTGCTGGCGCCACCTCCACCGCCATAGCGGTCCTGCGCCGATCATGGCGCGGCCTGCTCTGGAGGTCGCGGACATCCTGAACCGGCATGGCGAGGCCTATCTCGCGCGCCATCGGCTCAGCCGCGGCCAGCTCAAGGTGATGGGAGCGATCCGGGCCTGCCGGACGGCTGCGCTCGGCGGCCATGTCATGCGCTGCAGCGACTGCGATCACCCGACGATCGCCTACAACTCCTGCCGCAACCGGCACTGCCCGCGCTGCCAGGGCGCAGCGGCGAAGGACTGGCTCGCGCAGCACCAGGCCGATCTCCTGCCCGTGCCCTACTATCATCTCGTCTTCACCCTGCCGGCGCCGATCGCAGCGGTCGCCTACCAGAACAAGGCCGAGGTCTACGGCCTGTTGTGCGGATTCCGATTCCGACCGGCCATCATTCCGATAATTGACCGGCCGGGATTCCGATAATTCTCCGGCCACCATTCCGATTAATGACCGGCCACCAGC
>NZ_JBHSLW010000125.1:0-7927 GCF_042657265.1 Allobosea eneae | reverse complement strand
CAGACCCTCGAACGCATCGCCAATCGCTGGCCCATCTCTCAGATCGACCAGCTCATGCCTTGGAACTTCAAGAACTGAACGGTTCCAGCTACGCGCTTACGTTCATCCAGGTGCTGCGGCTGATGGAGGCCCTTCCGCGCGAGGTCGTGAGCTTTGCCGTGGGCGAGGCCATCCGACTGGGTGCGATCGGCTTCGATGCAGTGAAGCTGATCGCCCTGGCGCGTCTGGAGCGGCGCCCGGCCCGTCTCAACCTGGCGGCCTATCCGCACCTGCCGAAGACGGCAGTGAAGACGACCTCGGCCGCCGATTATGCCGTTCTCCTGCCTGGAGCGGCGGCATGACGGGCCCGGCGAAGGAGGTGATGCCGGCGGGCACCACCGCGGGAACGCCGCAGGTGCTGCTGGCCCATCACCTCAAGCATCTGAAGCTGCCGACGGTCCTGCGCGAATACGACAAGGTCGCGCGGGAATGCGCCCGGGACGGCGTCGATCATCCCCGCTACCTGCTGCGGCTGGTCGAACTCGAACTGATCGACCGGGAACGGCGCATGGTCGAGCGGCGGATCCGGGCGGCGCGGTTCCCGGCGGTGAAGAGCTTCGACACCTTCGACTTCACGGCGATCCCGAGCCTCAACAAGATGCTCGTGCTGGAACTGGCGCGCTGCGGCTACATCCTGCGCCGGGAGAACATCATCGCGCTCGGCAACAGTGGCACGGGCAAGACCCATGTCGCTCTCGCGCTCGGGCTGGCCGCTTGCCAGAAGGGCTTCTCCGTCGCCTTCACCACGGCGGCTTCGCTGGTCAGCCAGCTCCTCGAGGCCCGCGACGAGAAGCGCCTGCTCAGGCTCCAGCGCGAGTTGCAGGCGGTCAAGCTGCTGATCGTTGACGAGCTCGGCTATGTGCCGCTGTCGCCGACCGGCGCCGAGCTTCTGTTCGAGGTCTTCTCGCAGCGCTACGAGCGTGGCTCGACCATCGTCACCTCGAACCTGCCCTTCGAGGACTGGACCTCGGTCCTGGGGTCGGAGCGGCTGACCGGTGCGCTTCTCGACCGGCTGACCCACCACGTCAGCATCCTGGCCATGAACGGCGACAGCTACCGCCTCAGGCAATCCGCCGGCCGTCGCCGCGCCACCGCCGCGGCGGAGCAAAACCAGGCCACCGCCGACGAAGCCGATCCCGAAACCGGCGAGATCATCGCCTGAGCAATCCCGGCAGCGCGATATGGCGAGGGCCCCGATCGGGGCCCTCGCCATATCCGCCGCTCCCCAACGCCAGTGGCCTGCTTTTACTCCGCCACGCTGGCCTGGAATCCGACCGCCGTTGACAACGGCGCCAGCCTCAACCCCTGGCTCCACAACCATCGTGACGATGCTCTCGGCGCTGACGTGGATTTCGACCGTGATGATGTCGTTAGCACCTCGCAGCCCGCGAATGATCCACTGGCGACCGAAAGCGTCGCCCTCGTCGAAGATGGACCACGTCGAGCAATTCACGGACAGCTGTCCGGGGCCGGGCTCCGGTGGCAATCCCTGGCCGCCTGCAATCTGGACTTCTGGCATGGTTTAGCTCCCTGGTCGCCCCAGCCGTCGTCAAGTTTGTTCTCTTTATGTTCCTTTTCTGTTATGCACGCAATCCCGGGGCGGCAGACAACGCACAGGGCAGCGCGACAGGCGCCACGATCGGAAGCAAACATCGGCAACCAAGATCGGCAAATGATTGCCCTTCTGCGCCGTAAGGGTATTGTTTCAAACAATATTCTTCCCGAGCGGATCCGGCAAAAATGATCGAAACTCCCAGCCGCATTGAGCCTGTCTTCTTCGAAGATCAGATCCCACAGGTTCTCGCGGACCTATCCATCGAGATTCAAAGGGAAGCGGGAAATCTTGGCCGAGGGCTTCATCCCGAGTCCGCAGCCGAGCTCGCCGACCTCGTTCGCATGATGAATTCCTACTACTCGAATCTGATTGAAGGGCACAACACCCGGCCGAAAGACATCGAGCGTGCCCTTGCCGGCGCCGAGCTGGAGCCGGAGACTCGCCCGCTTGCACTTGAGGCCAAGGCCCACGTGATGGTGCAACGCGAGATCGACGAAATGCACCTAAAAGGGACCCTATCAAGCCCAACGTCCGTAGATTTCCTACGCTGGTCGCATCGCGCATTCTACGACGAGATGCCCGAAGAGTTTAGGTTCATTAAGCGGCCGGACGGGATTCTGGCGGAAATCGTTCCGGGGGAGTTTCGTCAGAAGGCTGCCGACGACGTCGAGGTGGGGAGACATCTTCCACCCTCTTCGTCCCAGGTCCAGCCATTCATGGAGCACTTCGCAAAGCGATTTGGCGCAGCCGAGAACTGGCCCAGCACCAGGATCATCGCCATTGCCTCCGCTCACCACCGCCTGAACTACATCCATCCATTTCCCGACGGAAACGGTCGCGTCAGCCGCCTGATGTCGCATGCCATGGCACAGCGTGCGGGAATCGGGGGCTTTGGCCTCTGGTCCATTTCTCGGGGGTTGGCGCGAGGACTAAGAGATCGCGGCGAATACAAGAGGATGATGGACCACGCAGACAGCCCGCGCCGCGGCGATCTCGATGGTAGAGGAAATCTGTCGGCCGCTGCGCTGAAGGATTATTGCGAATGGTTCCTCTCGGTCGTACTCGACCAGATTCGATTTTCCGCCTTCATGTTTGACATCGAGCGGCTTGAAACCCGCTTCCGGATGCTGGTGCGCGATGTCCTCGACGATAAGCGTGCGCCGGATCTGATAGGTGTCATCCTAAAGCACGGCTCCCTGGATAGGGGTGACGCGCACCTTGCGCTGAAAACATCGGAGAGAACCGCCCGCAACACCATGGCCGACTTGCTCAAGGCTGGATTTTTAAGGTCTCCGTCGCCAAAAACGCCGGTCCGCATTGCGTTTCCACTCGACTATCGCGAAAGGCTGTTTCCAAACCTCTTCACTGATGCGGAGATATCGCTCCCAGAGCCGCCCCGCCTGAGTTCCGGGTGATCGCCACGTGGTTCCTCGTCGACGGGAGGCACTCGCGGCGCGGACGCCCTAGCGAGAATTGGCGGACTGCTCCCCGACAATGAGAGCCTGCTGTAGGGCTCTCACCTTGACCTCGTGCACCTCATCGCGAATCCGCATGATGGTCTGCCGACTGACATCGAAGCGCTTGGCCAACGGCGCGACCTTCTGGCCATCGTCTAGGGCCGATTTGATCTCGGTGCGCTGAGAGGAGGAGAGGGCGGTCGGCCTTCCGAGCTTCCTTCCCTCCGACTTCGCGCGGCGCAGGCCGGCGTTTGTCCGCTCGATGAGAAGATCTCGTTCGAATTGCGCGACGGCATTGATGACGTTCATGGTCATCTTCCCGGCCGGGCTCGCGAGGTCGACGCCTCCGAGGGCCAGGCAGTGAACGCGGACGCCCAACTCCTCGAGCTTGTGCACCGTGGAGCTGACGTCGATCGCATTTCGACCGAGCCGATCCATCTTCGTGACGATCAGGATATCGCCTCGCTCCAGTCGATCCAGCAGGCGGGTAAAGCCTGGACGGGCGGAAATTGCCACGCTCCCCGAAATGGTCTCGGAAATTACCCGGTGTGGCTCGACCCGAAAGCCGGCCGCCTCAATTTCCTGAATTTGGTTTTCGGTGGTCTGCCCGTTGGTGGAGACCCGGACATATGCGAAAGCGCGAGACATGGATTTTAGTCCGAAAAGGGTAGGGCGAGAACCGGACATGACCGGAAATCGCGCAAGCTAATTTATGAACAGCAGCGGGGGATAGTGTCCGAAATCGCTCGTTTTTGGACAGCATCAAGAGACCGGGTGACAGGGCCGGGCAAATTGCCCAGCGGATGCCACCTCGCACCCCGTTTCCCAACATGCGTGCTCCCGCTACGGTCCCGCTATGAACTACGATCGCAAGACCGTGCTTCCCGCCTTGGAAGGCATGAAATCGAAAGCGGACAAGATCCGTGCGCTCGCGTTGGCAGGCTATCTCAGGACCGAGATCGCCGAGCTGCTCGGTATCAAGTACCAGCATGCCAGGCATGTGCTCGAGCGCTCCGGCATCAGCCTCGGGCGCACACGGGACGTCGTGCTCGACCGCGAGCCCGTAGAAGTCGAGGTCGAGACCGATGTTGGCGAGCAAGGACTCCAGCCGACTCGGGCCGAATATCTGATCAAGTCCGGCGGATTCCGCCGCATCGGCGAATGGCGCCTGGTTGCTGCTGATGATGGTTTCGAGCTGAGCGGCCCTGCACCCAAGGAGCCCGGAGTCTATGCATTCGTGGTCGACGACGTGGTCAGCTATATCGGCGTCACGCTCACCACGTTGCATACGCGCTTGGGGCATTACCGGCGCGGCAACGAGGCGATGCGAACGAGCCAGCGCGTGAAGGGCCTGATCCTGGAGGCGCTCCGTGCCGGCAGCGCTGTTGACGTGCTGGTGGCAATCCCGAAGCCAGCCGAGTGGCACAGCATGCCCGTCAACATGGCGGCCGGTCTTGAGGCCGGATTGATCAGCCACATCCTACCGGCTTGGAACATCCGTGGCGCTCGGCGCTAGCACTTGACGGAGACGCCGGCGCACGCTGCTATGGTCTCGCACCCGGAAAGAAGGTGCCGGCATCTGCCGAGCTAACCGACGGCGGACCAATCCGAACGTCGAAGAGAACGAGAACAGCCCCGGCGCCAGCCGCGTAGCGCTGCCAGTCCACCATTCGAAAACAGCAACAAACTCGCGCTCGCGCGCGACTGATGTCGTATGGAGACAGCTATGCGCTTTGCCCATGTTGGCGGCGATCGAAGACTCGCATCACCCGGTCTGGTCGGCGTCTGCCCATCCTGCGAAGTTGCCGTAATTCCGAAATGCGGCCCGATCAGGGTTCATCATTGGGCTCACAGGGGCGACCGAGATTGTGATCACTGGTGGGAACCGCGGACGGAATGGCATGTTCGATGGCAGGACCAGTTCCCCGCCGTCTGGCAGGAGGTCATTAGGTACGGACCATCCGGCGAGAAGCACATCGCCGACGTCCACACTCCAAATGGCCTGACGATCGAGTTCCAATATTCACATATGCGGGCCGAGGAGCGCGCGGCGCGGGAAGCCTTCTATAGCAATCTGATATGGGTGGTCGCGTGCACCAGGCTGAAAACAGCTTTGCCGCGCTTCGCCGCAGCCGGCCAATTGTTCCGACGCGTCGACCAAGGAATTTATCTAGTTCCCAATTCCAGGGAAGCATTTCCGGCAACCTGGCTGTCATGCCGGGCTCCAGTCTTTTTTGATTTCGAGGGAGCTCCTGGTTTGGCCGACGAGACGAAATCGATTGTCGCGCCGCTGTGGTGCCTGCTCCCCACTACCAATGATGGCGAAACCGTCCTGCTCAGATTCAACCGGGATGATTTTGTTCGGCTCGCGCACCAAAGTGCGCAGATGCCGCCGGCCCGGGTACTGCAGAGGGTCACGGCGACGGTGAGTCATTGGGAGCAAGCAGAGCGCCGACGCGCCGCCCGCTTCTGGAGGGAATTCGCCCACCGAGCAAAAGAGCGCGATCGCAACCCTCGCAAGTGGCGGCCGCGGGGCCCGGCTCGATTTTGAATTGGTCTTGTTATTACCACTTTCGCAGAAGTGGTAATAACTCGCGCTGATGTGGAATGCCTGCCGGTTTGCATCGCGTCCGATCGTGCCGTTGAATAGCTCATGGCCCATCACCCCGACAGCCACGAACTCTACGACTGGCCAGAATACGGCCCAAAAAACCCGGCCATCTCCAACCTGGTCTGGCGGCTCGCCCATGATCGCGGCATGCGCGTTGTCGAGATCGAGCTCATCATTGAGCGAGCACTTCGCGACGAGCTGGCGAAAGGGCAGGGCGATGTAACAGCGGATGCGAGGGACCAGAACTCGCCTCGCTGAGCCTGTTACTGCTCGACGAACACAATCGACCTTAGAATTGGGGACGCCTTGAGCAGGGGCAGACTTCCGAGCAGTTTGCGGAAATAGGGCCCTGGGCCGCTTAAGATAGTGCGGCCTGGCCAACTATCGTGCTCCCGGAAGTGGGGGACGGAATGTTCGGCTGGTTCAAGAACAAGAAATCAGAGGCAGACGAGAAGGATGTGTTTCGGCGTGCAAGTTTGGGTCTGACGCAATCTCGCTGACGTTTGGGGCTCATGTCGCGCCAATCAGACGCGCCTGGAGAAGATCGATCTTTCCGCGGCCGTACATTTGGCGCTTAACGAGCTTGAGACGGGTGATCTGGCCCTCGGTTTGACCGTTTGACCAAGTCGAGAGAATAGCTGCTCGCACAGCGGCCTCCTCTCGTCGGACGCCATTCGACAATGAGGCGACCAGGCTTTGGGAGGCGCGCTCGATCCAGGAAGCCAAAGGCTCGGCCTGCCTCGCTCTGATCATGGCATGGAAGTCGGCGACGATCTCGCGAGCCTCGAACAAGGACGGGACGCCGTTCTCGATCGCGGCGATCGTAACAGTTTCGGCCTTCGAGAGATTGTCGCGACCAGTGGTCATTAACCTCGCGATGGTCCGGGCCGATGGGAGGCGAGCGAGGCTGCTTGCGTCCGCTTTCTCAGCGCGCCGGCGGCGAGTTGCCCATTCGGAGACAACCCTGAGGCTTCCCCGGAAGCCGTTCCTTCGCATTGTGCGCCAGAGGGCGGATGCATTGCGGGCGCCGGCGTCCCATTGCGCATCCAACCAGGGTAGATGCGCTTCCAGAGAACTCTGGCGAGGTCGGAAGACGTCGCTGCGCTCGCCACGGACGATCCGCCTGACGGTCTGGCGGTGATGGCCCGTGCGCCTGACGATCTGTTTGATCGGCACGCCCTCCTGCCAGAGGGCAAGGACCGATGCGTTTGTCTCCTCGCGCCGCAAATATCCGTCATATTGCAGCTTCTCGGCTGCCGTCAGCAAAGCGGGATTGATCACGGTGGCGCCGATGGCGCCGCGGATCTGACGCATTGACTTGCGCACGGCGTCGAGGAAAGCGCGGCTGGCATTCTCCATCAGGTGCCATCGGTCGGCAACCTGGACGGCCTGCGGCAGTGCTCGCGCCACCGCCTCTCCGTAGCCCCCGCCGCGGTCACGGGCGACTGTGTGGACAGCGGACTGATGCCGGAGCCAGGCTTCCGATGTCGCCGGCTCCCGGTCGGGAAGCAGGACGACCGGCCGGCGGCGTTCGAGGTCGCAGACGATGGTGCCGTAGCGGTGATTGCGCCGCCACGCGAAGTCATCAATGCCGATCACGCGCAACGGCTCGCTCGGTACCCGGGCACGCTGCCGGACCACGCGCAGCAGCGTATCGTTGCTGACCGGCAGCATCATCCTGGCGGCAAAACTCGCTCCAGGCCGGCCGCCCAACGCGAGCCCGAGATGCTGGACGATATGATCGAGACGATCGGTCCGGCGTGCTCGCGGAGCAAGGACACTATCACCAAAGCGCTCCGCGAAGATCTGGCGGCCGCATAGAACGGCATCGCACCTGAAGCGCCGGACGAGGATCTGGAGTTCGACGCGTCGGCCGCTGAGCGGCAGGTCCTTTGCTCGCCGGAAATACCGGCTCTGGATCCGTCGCGAGATCGCCCCACAATCAGGACATGGACCGGCGCTGACGGCCGCCCGAGCTCGGACAACAACACGATCGCCTTCGATCGCGATCTCGTCGACCATCAATCCTGAAGGAACCAGGCTGGCTGGCCGAAATCGCTGCTTCATCATGCTGATTCCTTCTGGAAACCAGCGTCAGAACAGCCCCAACGTGCAGCGAAACTGAGTCAGACCCAAGATTGGACGCCGATCGGGGGGCAATATTGGGGTCTGACTCAAATCTGCTGCAGGTCGGGGCTGTTTTGATGCTGGTTTCCAGAAGGAATCAGCGCGATGAAGCAGCGATTTCGGCCAGCCAGCCTGGTT
>NZ_JBHSLW010000124.1:0-1680 GCF_042657265.1 Allobosea eneae | reverse complement strand
TTCACGCAGCTTGCCGATAATCTCTTCCGGCTTGTGCTTCTTGCTCGGCATTCATCGTCCCTTTCGTGGTCCAGACTATCATAGTCTCTGGGCCGCTCAGCGGGGGGCAGATCACTGGGCCATGCCGTGCATCTTGAGGCTGCGCAGCATGATGACGATGGCCCCGCTCGCAGGATTATGACGCATGGCGCACCTCATCGGCCCGGCGCAGAGCGTCATAGCGTTCGACATTGGCGCGCGGCTCGGTGGTCAATGTGAGGGCGGAAGGGGCTTCGACCGTTGATCGTCCATCTGCGCGAGCGGCTCGGGTCGGGCAGCATCTGGGTGGACGGCAGCCGCGCCTATCGCACGCTCGACGACTATCAGCTGCCCGTGCCCACTTTTGAGGCGATGCGCGCGACCGGCGATCTGCGCCTGGCCGTGCCGACCGACTTCCCCGAATGGTATGAGGAGCGCCGTACCCTACTGGTCCGGCGCATGACGGAGGTGGAACGCGCAGCCGCGGCGGGCGAGCTGGTCGACGTGACAATCGAGCGCGGGCAGTTGCTGATCTCGCCGATCCGGCGCTCTCCCTCCGACGATGCCGATGCACTGAAGGCCAGGCTCTACGCGATGCTGCCGCGCGTCCGCATCACCGACCTGCTGGTCGAGGTCGCCGCATGGTCGGGTTTCGCCGACCGCTTCGTCCATGCGCGCAGCGGCGCCTCCGCCTCCGACCAATCCGCGCTGATGGGTGCGATCCTCGCCGATGCGACCAATCTCGGCCTGGGCCGCATGGCCGAAAGTTCGCGCGGGCTGACGTTGCCTCGCCTGCGCTGGACGGCGGAATGGCATGTGCGCGACGAAACCTACCTGTCGGCGCTGGCGGCGATCGTCGATTGCCACACCGCGCATCCCCTCGCGGCGGTTTGGGGACCGGGCGACACATCGTCGTCGGACGGCCAGTTCTTCCGCGCCGGTGGTCAGGGCGAGGCCCGCGCCGATCGCAACGCCCGCTACGGCACCGAACCCGGCGTGCTGTTCTACACCCACGTCACCGACCGCTTTACGCCGTTCCATACCAAGGTCATCGCCGCCAATGCCGGCGAAGCCGCGCATGTCCTCGACGGCCTGCTCGACCATGAGAGCGAACTGGTGATCCGCGAACATGCGACGGATACCGCCGGCGCGGTCGATCACGTCTTCGGTTTGTGCCACCTGCTCGGCTTCCGCTTCGCACCGCGCATCCGCGACCTCAACGAGCGCCGGCTGTATGGCCTGTCGCCGCTCGACCCGTGGCCGACGCTGCGCCCGCTCGTCGCCGGGCCGGTCAACCTCCGCGCGATCGAGGAGAACTGGGACGAAACCCTGCGCCTTGCCGCCTCGATCCGTGCCGGCACCGTCAGCGCCTCGGTCATGCTGCGCAAGCTGGCGGGTTTCCCGCGTCAGAACCCGGTCGCCCGCGCCCTGCGCGAGATTGGACGGATCGAGCGCACACTGTTCATGCTCGACTGGTTCGACGATCCCGACCAGCGGCGCCGCACCGGCAGCATCCTCAACAAGGGCGAGGCCCGCAACGCGCTCGCCCGCGCCATCTTCTTCAGCCAGCGCATCAGGAAGCGCATCGAGGAGGCGTTCGGCTGGATCAAGACGGTTGCCGGGCAGGACAAGACGAAGTTCCGCGGTCGCGACCGTGTCGGA
>NZ_JBHSLW010000123.1:0-3333 GCF_042657265.1 Allobosea eneae | reverse complement strand
CATCGTCGACGGCCATCCGCAGAGCCAGATCGACGATCTGCTGCCATGGGCCTATGCGCCTCAGCCGCTCAAGGCCGTGGCCTGAGAACACCGCTTACGGCCAAGCCCTCCGCGCCCTTGCGGAAGTCGACCGGCTTCGTTGCGATCATGACGCGGACGGCGCCGGTCGGGCCGATCACGAGCCGCCCTTCAGCGCACCGATCACTGCCTCGATCGTGGCACGCGTGGCGCCATTTTCGATCGTCACCTTGACGCCAGCGACGTCGATTTCGATCGCAGCCGCGCGGCGTCTCTGCGCGCGTCGCCTGGGTCGCGAGGATCGTGATGATGCGCCCACCTCCGACACTACGGCCACAGGCTGCGCAATCACAGCCGGCACGAAGGCAGGCAGCACCTCCGCCGCTTTGCGCGCCTCGCGCCGCCAGGTGAACAATTGGAGACCTCGAAGAACCTCCCCATCTCGCCCGTTTCATGATTCAATCTTCCGGTGATTTGCGGGAGGCTGCAGATGCGGGGACAGGTTGGGTTCTGGGACATTGACGAGCGTTATGTGCGGCTGAGCGAGGCCGGCGATCCGCTGGAGAAGCTGAACGCGCTGGTGCCGTGGGAGGTTTTCCGCAAGCCACTGGCCAAGGCACTGAAGCGGTCCGACGGCGCCAAGGGTGGTCGCCCGCCCTACGACCCGGTGATGATGTTCAGGATCATGGTCCTGCAGGCGCTCTACGGCCTGTCGGACGACCAGGCCGAGTTCCAGATCCAGATCGACTGTCGTTCATGCGCTTCCTCGGGCTGGGGCTCGGGGACCGCGTGCCGGACGCCAAGACGATCTGGCTGTTCCGCGAGCACCTCACGCAGGCGAAGGCGATCGAGAACCTGTTCGCCCGTTTCGACAAGCACCTCACCAAGGCCGGCTATCTCGCGATGGGCGGCCAGATCGTGGACGCGACGATCGTTGCGGCGCCAAAGCAACGCAACACCGACGCAGAGAAGGCGGACATCAAGGCGGGCAAGGTCCCGGACGCATGGAAGGGGAAGCCTGCCAAGCTGCGCCAGAAGGATCGCGATGCGCGCTGGACCGTGAAGTTCTCAAAGGCCAAAGTGGCTGAGGACGGAAAGGTCCAGCAGCGCGACATCGCCATTCCCGCCTTCGGCTACAAGAACCACGCCTCTATCGATCGCCGGCACGGCTTCATCCGCGGTTGGAATGTCACGAGCGCGTCAGCCTATGACGGGGCGCAGCTTCGCAATGTGCTCGACCGCGGCAACACCGGTTCGACGGTGTGGGCTGACACTGCATATCGATCGAAGAAGAATGAGGCGTGGCTGGAGAAGAACGGCTACGTCTCCGACATCCACCACAAGAAGCCGAAGGGTCGGCCGATGAGCGAGGCGACGTCGCGCGCCAATGGTCGCCGCTCCAAGATCCGCGCCTTCGTTGAGCACGTCTTCGCGCAGCAGAAGTCCCGCATGGGACTGTTCGTGCGCACAATCGGAATGGCGCGGGCGAGAACGAAGATCGGCATGGCCAACCTCGCCTACAACCTCACCCGCTTCGTCTGGCAACAGGGGCGAACTGCGCCCGCATGACGGCGAAAGCGGCCGACATCGCTGCCGCTACGCCGAAAATCGGTGCCCCGCACCATCCCAGACGACCGATGCCGAAGCCGCAGCCACATGTCAGGCCGTGCAGAACTCAAATCGCGGCCCTACGGTCTACGAAATGCCGGTAGTTCGAAGTGTCCAATTGCTGTGGCGTCAGGCCATGGCGGCGGGCAACCGCCGACACCACCGCGCCTGGCACCAGCGTCTCCTCCAGGATCCGCGCCCGCTCATCGCCGCTCCAGCGACGCCGGCCTATCGCGCCGTTGATCACCTCGAAGCGCCGGACCTCGCCCTCCGGCTCAAGTCTATGGTCAAGCCTGGACACAAAACGATCCTCCAAATCAGGACCGTCACACTGCCCGCTCAGGCCTCCACGAAGAAGGTGCGATCGGGATACCGCTTACCTGCGAACCTTCATCGCGGCGTCTTCAGCGACGCGAAGGATGTGATACCGCATCGTCTTGCCGAGCTCGGGGTTTTTCAGCGGAATAATGACGCTGAGCCCTTCGTCATTGCACGGCCTGCCGCCCACATATCGATGCTGAGGCACTTTGTCGGTCGTGTACATTGAGAACGTCGATAGCGTTCCCTCATGGCGCGTGATCACGGTGAAATGATCGGTCACGCTGAAAGGTGACTTTGCTCCGACACCGTGGCCGCCGATCTGGTTCTCTTTTGCCTTCTTTGTCGAACCGGCGAAGGTGCAGAACACGGGCCCGATCGATTGGCGTGCGATGCCCAGCCCGTAGTCGCGAAATTCAATCTGCTGATCGGTGATGATGACATCGACCGGGATATGCCCGCGGCCGGCGTCGACATGCGCATCGAGGGCATTACAGAGGATCTCGCGGGAGACGGCCTTGGGCTTATCCGGATAGAGCGTGGTCGACAGCATCTCCAGAACAATGGCGATGTCTTCAACGCCATAATCCTCGGCTTCGCCGCCAAAGGAAACGACGTTATTTTCCCGCGGCTGAGCGACGAGCATAATAAATATCCTTCGGGATTGGACAGAAAAATACCTGATAAAAATTCCGCTATTTGGAGAATTATAGCATGGAGGAGGAATGACTCGGACCAGCTTTTAATATGAGGGAGGATCCCGAGTGCTGGGCACCGAAGAAGGAGCCCAAAAACGAAAACGGCCGCCCCAGGAAGGACGGCCGCTGAATGGTCGCTTAGACTTCGGTTGTTTGGCTAGCGATAGGCAAGCTCGAGGATGCCACCCAGGGGTGCATTCGTGTGTTCGATCTGCTGAAGGGTCTTCTCGATCGCGCGCGACATTGCCCTCGCGGGATCGGAATCCATAACGGTCACGATGGACGGGTCAGACGGATGGATCTTGCCTGCTGCATCGACATCAGCCGGAACGAGGCTGAAAGCGACGTAGCCATTAGGACAGGCCGTGATTTTGTGAAGTGCGACTTGGGGATGCGCTGATAGCAGGGTCACGGCCGAGAGGACTTTGTCGACGTTTTCGCCGGTCTTGGTCTTCTGGTCGGGCATACGTGTACGGCTCCTAGCATGCGCCGCGTTCTGCGGCTGTGTTGTTCCGCCGGTTGATGGGCCGAATCCGCGTGAGAGTCGAGGGCCTCATTAGGAAATGCTCCCATTTCGGGACACATCGTTAAGTAAGCGCTGTCCCGTTGGCACCTTTGCGGGCGCGGTCTGAGCGCCGATGTTTGAAGCCCCTGAGGGCTTCGACACATGACGATTTCAGAGCTTACGCTT
>NZ_JBHSLW010000122.1:0-1131 GCF_042657265.1 Allobosea eneae | reverse complement strand
CAGCGGCCCGCGGATCGAGATCCGGGCCGAGCCCGAGCAGGATCGGGAAATGCGGCGCATCGCCCTTTTCGCCGCCGGTGAGGTCGAATGCGATGGGATGTATGCGCTGTTCTCAGGCCACGGCCTTGAGCGGGGCCGGTGCGTAGGCCCACGGCAGGAGCTCATCGATCTGGCTCTGGGGATGGCCGGCGACGATGCGGGCGATGACGTCGCCGAGATAGGCTTGCGGGTCGACGGCGTTGAGCTTGCAGGTCTCCACGAGGGAGGCGATGACGGCCCAATGCTCGGCGCCGCCGTCGCTGCCCGCGAACAGTGCATTCTTGCGGTTCAGGGCGATTGGTCTGATGGCGCGCTCGACCACGTTGGAGTCGATCTCGATACGGCCATCGTCGAGGAAGCAAGAGAGGCCCTGCCAGCGCGAGAGAGCATAGCGGATCGCCTCGGCAAGCTTGCTCTTCTGGCTGACGAGAAGAAGCTTGGCGCGCAGCCACGGCTCCAGCGCCTCGACGATGGGGCGGCTTCTGGCCTGGCGGGCGTCGCGTCGTTCCTCGGCAGAGCGCCCGCGGATATCGCCCTCGATGCGGTAGAGTTCTGCGATGCTCGCGAGCGCTTCCGAAGCGATTGGCGCCGGGCCGGCCTCGGCCAGTTCGTAGAACTTGCGCCGGGCGTGGCTCCAGCAAAAGGCCAGGCTCACGGCATTCCTGCCAGCCAGCGCCTTGTAGCCGGCGTAACCGTCCACCTGCAGCACGCCGGCGAAGCCTTGAAGATGCCGGATCGGCTGCTCCGCCTTGCGGTCGGGTGCATAGAGATAGACCACGCCCGGCGGATCGGCGCCGCCCCAGGGCCGTTCGTCGCGAGCGTAGGCGAAGAGTTGGCCGGTCTTGGTCCGGCCGCGGCCCGGATCGAGCACAGGGGCCGTGGTCTCGTCTGCGAAGAGCTTGGTCGACGCCTTCAGCCGCTCGAACAAGCGCTCATGTACCGGCCGCAGCAGGAAGGCTGCCTTGCCGACCCAGTCGGCCAAGGTCGAGCGATCTGCAGATTCCGACGCGACCGGCCGGGTAATCCAATAATTAACCGGCCACTGTTCCGAGAATTAACCGGTCGGGATTCCGAGAATTATCCGGCCAGGGC
>NZ_JBHSLW010000121.1:0-1435 GCF_042657265.1 Allobosea eneae | reverse complement strand
CACTACTTTGGCAGATTTCTAACACGGGCTGCATTTTCGGGATTCCCGCGGAGCGGTTTGCGTGATTCATGGGTGGCCGGCTTCTGGAGGGCCGGCCATGGACGAGAGCTGGAAGTCTGATCTTGAGCGTTGGCTCGCACCGTTTCTCGCTGCTCTTGGGCACAAGGTGCGGGCACGGATGTGTCCGGCTTATGTGGCAGGGCTGATCGGCGCAGGTGAACGCAAGAGCATCCAGCCGATGGCTGCGCGCGACGGTGACGTCGGCTACGATCAGCTTCACCACTTCATCGCCAGCGGGACTTGGGACGCGGCACCGCTTGAGAAGGCCTTGCTCACGGAGGCCGACAGGATGGTTGGGGGCGCTGAGGCCTGGCTGATCGTCGACGACACGGCTCTGCCGAAGAAGGGCGAGCGCTCCGTCGGCGTCGCGCCGCAATATGCCTCGGCGCTCGGCAAGAACGCCAACTGCCAGACCCTGGTGTCGCTGACGCTGGCTTGCGGCGAAGTTCCGGTCATGGTGGGGTTGCGGCTGTTCTTGCCCGAGAGCTGGACGAGCGATCCCGGGCGGCTCTCCCGCGCTGGCGTGCCGGAGGATCACGGGGTTTATCGGACCAAGCCGGAGATCGCGCTCGCCGAGATCGATCGCGTCCGTGCCGCCGGGGCGCGTTTTGGCTGCGTGCTGGCCGATGCCGGCTATGGCCTCTCCTCGTCGTTCCGACAGGGTCTGAGCGAGCGAGGACTTGTCTGGGCAGTCGGCATTCCCTTCAAGCAGAAGGTCTATCCCGTCGACGTGGCGATGATCTTCCCCGTCGCCGGGCGCGGTCGCCCGCGAAAGCGCCATGTCCCGGACACGGCGTCGGTCAGCGCGCAGGCGATGCTGGAAGAAGCGCCCTGGCGGATGCTGAGCTGGCGGCGCGGGACGAAGGGGCGCCTGAAGGCCCGCTTTGCCGCAAGGCGCGTGCGTGTCGCCGACGGTCCGCCACAGCGGATCGGCGCCATGGGCGCCCAGCATCTCCCGGGCGAGGAGGTCTGGCTGATCGGAGAACATCGCTCGAATGGGGACCGCAAATACTATCTCTCGAACCTGCCGGCCGACACATCGCTCACGCGCCTGGCCGGCGCGATCAAGGCACGCTGGATCTGTGAGCAGGCGCATCAGCAGTTGAAGGAAGAGCTTGGTCTCGACCACTTCGAGGGACGATCATGGAAGGGGCTGCACCGACACGCGCTTATGACGATGATCGCCTACGCCTTCCTCCAGTCCCACCGCCTCAACAAGGCGAAGCGGGAAAAAAAGAATCCACGGTCCGCCACCGCAGCCGACCCTGCCAGCGATCCGGGCAGCCATCATAACCATGCTCGAACGGCCGCCTCCGACGCGTGTCCGTATTGTCGCTGCTGGCTCATTCCTAAAAATCTGCCAAAGTAGTGCTAG
>NZ_JBHSLW010000120.1:0-850 GCF_042657265.1 Allobosea eneae | reverse complement strand
CTAGGGCAGCATCGATCGACACAGCGCAAGGTGCCGCGTGGGGCGGATGACGAACAGGCGCTCACGGAGGACATCATCGCGTTGGCGAAGCAATATGGTCGCTATGGCTACCGCCGGGTGACGGCGTTGCTGTGCCATGCGGGGTGGACGGTGAACCACAAACGGGTCGAGCGGATATGGCGACGCGAAGGATTGAAAGTCCCGCTGCGCCAGCCCAAACGGGGACGCCTGTGGCTCAACGACGGATCATGTATCCGCCTACGGCCTGAGTATCCCGGGCATGTGTGGGCCTACGACTTCGTCGAAGGGCGCACGCACGATGGCCGCAAGTTCCGGATCCTGACCATCATCGATGAGGCCAGCAGGGAGTGCCTGGCACTCATCGTTGCCCGGCAGCTCAAACACGAGGATGTGCTGGCGGCGCTGGCTGACCTGTTCATTTCTCGCGGTCCTCCGGCACATATACGGT
This sequence comes from Allobosea eneae, assembly GCF_042657265.1. NCBI lineage: Bacteria > Pseudomonadati > Pseudomonadota > Alphaproteobacteria > Hyphomicrobiales > Alloboseaceae > Allobosea > Allobosea eneae. The sequence continues at coordinate 381 of NZ_JBHSLW010000120.1, read as the reverse complement.
CCGACAACGGAAGCGAATTTATCGCGACCGCCGTCCAGAAATGGCTGGGGCAGATCGGCGTGACGACGCTCTACATCACGCCGGGATCACCATGGGAGAATGGCTATAACGAAAGCTTCAATGGATCGCTTCGCGACGAACTGCTCAACGGCGAGATCTTCTACAGCCTCGCTGAGGCCAAGGTGCTGATCGAGGCATGGCGGCGGCATTACAATACCGTTCGCCCTCACAGCAGCTTGGGTTACCGACCGCCGGCACCGGAAACGGCGACACCGCCATATCCGGCCTCCGGTTCCGCTTCGCTCCACCTCCGTCCGGATATGGCGGCGATGGGCTTAATACACTAACAAACCAATCGGTTCACTCGGCGGGGGCAGATCA
>NZ_JBHSLW010000119.1:0-6793 GCF_042657265.1 Allobosea eneae | reverse complement strand
ACCATCGCCTCCGCGACGGCCTTCCTCTACGCAGCCGCCGCCATGGTTCTTATCCGCCGCATCGCGCGAGCGTCATGAGTTCCGGGACGGACTCTCAGCGCATTGCCTCTACTTGCGCTATAAGGTCTGCTGCCTAGGAGTGTTGGAGTAAATCTGACAGAATCAAAAATACCCTGCGTTAACTATACGCTGATGATCTGTGTGGCGCCGATGATTATCGGCCGCACCGATCTTTATGTTCATGATATGTTCTGTGCAATGATTCTCGCTCTCCTGCCACGAACGGCGCATGGGGCGACAGGGCATGGAGGTTGAAAATGATGGCGCCGAAGGTTCAGCAAATCGAGGAACCAGGAGAGTACCCCCGCCCTCGGCAGCTCTGGGTCGCGTCTATGATGGACGGCGCCGAGCGGCCGGGGTGGCTCCAATGGAGCGGTTACTCAGCCGACGACAACGACGCGCTTCTGGCTCTCCAGAACGCTGCGTCCCAAGTCTGGCCCGTGCGCTACACCCTGCGTCACCCCATCTTCGACACGGCAGACCGCATGGCGAAGAGGCTCTCCGATGATGGCGAGGACCGCAAGCCGCACTCGCTCACTGCGCAGTACGTCGATCGGACGCAGCGCCCGTCGGCCGGCTCGGAGATGTCCACTGACGCTGCGAGTCGTAGCACGGCGCGCAACATCATGTCGCTGCTGAAGCCCCTGCTCCTTATCGATCCGCAGATCAATGCCGCAATTCAGAGCGGCCAACCTGTCTCTGTCGAGTGGACCATTTACAGCGCGCACCTCTACACGGGGCAGACTCGCGTGTCGGCCTGTATCTCCGCGCGGACTCCCGTAGGCGGCGAGATCGACCTGAGCCTCGTCAACATCATTTTAGCGCTTCTCTTCGACGAGTTGGACCGCCGCCCTGCCGGGTTCCAGCTCACGGCATCATTCGACGTCCTCCCTTCGCCTGAGGGGCCGTTGCGGCCTTGGCGGGTTCTAAAGTTCGCGTCTGATCGTGCGCGAATCCTCGAGAATCCTGGCGCCTACCTGGGCCGGGTACTCTTCAGGCTGCATTACAAACACCGGTCGGAGCTGGCCGAGCGCCTCGCCAACGTCGTCCGGGAACAGCACCTTGCCGCCCGGCAGTTGCCGGAGTGGCCCGTCATTTCCATGGGCGTACTCGCCTGACGCATCCACGGCCTGCCGTCGGCATGACGAACCCCGCGTGATGTCATCACGCGGGGTTTCCAGTTGCAGCCTCAATGTCTACTCCGGCACGGAAACAGGAATGCCTTTCCGAATGAGCCAGCTCTCGAAGCCCTTGTCCTCCCCAAAGACCCGTCGCAGGAGGGCCAAGGACGTGGCGGCAGCCCGCTTGGGCGAGATGTTTCGCATGGTGATGAGCTGGCTTGAGTGGTGGAACCACATCTCGTCGAAGTCGCGGTCCCGGTCGAGTTCGTTGTCGAAGTCCATGATGTTGCCTCCTTCTAAGGTCGGGGTTGGCCCTTATTGGCCGTGAAGTATTCGAGCAGCCGGCCGACCATCGCCGGCGAGACGGTCGACAGGGCGTCGCAGGTCTTGCGGACGTTGGGGTCTTGGTGGCTCATGAGCCGAAGCAAGATCGCGATGTCGTCGCGCTTCGCCGTCGCAGACGCCTTGAGTAGGTCACGCAGTCCCGGATCGGTGCCGCCGGCTAACGCGGCCACTCTGCCCCGCGCAACCTCCAACAGGGCTTCGGCCGCAGCGGCGCGACTGTTGGCCTGCGTAACGACGTCGAAGGCGACCGCGGCGGCACGCGTCTCGACGCGAGCGTCGAAACTGCGTGCGCGTTCGTCATCGAGGAGTCGGAGCCGCTCGGCGCTTTTCTCCTCCGCCGAACGGACCGCGATGGCCGCCCCACCAAAAGCCAGGCCGCCAATTAGAGCCACCGCAGCTCCGGCGAGACCGATGCCGCGCACGAGATCGCGGCGCCGCCGCCGCGTGGCTTCGTCTTGTAACGCGCCGATCGCTTGATCAACCCGATCCGCCACAAGGTCGACTGCGTCGAAGACGGGCGCGACAGGATCAGCGTCTCGCACGCCGGCACTCTTCCTCAGCTTTTCGGTAAAGCGCGCCACGCGGACCTCACCAGGGCCTGAAGTCCGGGTGATCGGAGAAGGTCTCCTCAACCGCCCTGATCATCGTCAGGGCGCCCTGGGCCTCGAACCGGTTCTTGCCGGCGAGCATCAGATGGGGCGGCGTACTCGTCCGATGGACATCCGCCATAGTCGTGCCGAGCTGGGGCAGCCGGGCGAAGTGGACGACTTCCTCGGCGAGCCTGGCGAACGCCGGGTCGGCAATGGCGGCCTCGGCATCGAGCCCACCCGCCTCATTGTGCACCAAGAGGACCGACGCAGCCCCGCAGTTAAGGGCGATGCGCCCAGCGGCGGTGATTCCGTCGCGCTTCGAAACGGGCACGATGAACCGGATGTCCTCTGCGACGGCCGCGCCCCGGTCATTGATCCACCGAAGGACATGGCCCTCCATGTTCGCGCCCAAATCCACGAACGCCGGGCGGTTGCTGGCAAACACCCGGTTCTCGAGAAACGGCACCACGGCCTCGGGCCGGTCGTCCTCCAAAGCGTTCTCGGGCGGCATCGTCTTGAAGTAGCGCCGCAGCGTCGGGTTGGCAGGCTCGACGTCGAAGATGTCGATCTCGAGCTTCTTGAAGATGGCCGTGCTCGTCATCAGCATCGCGAGCGTGCTCTTCCCACCGCCGCCAGCCGCGGCGAAGATGTACTTCTTACCGCTGGACGCGGCCTTGTTCGTGGTCATGACAAGATACCTTTCTGAGATGAGATTGGCGTCGCCGTCGTGCAGCGCCCGGGAGCGCTCGCGGTGGTCAACGCCACGTTGGGATGGAGTAAGAGGTCTGACGCCGAACGCGCTCAGGCACGCGGGATGCCCGCGTTCCGGCGGCGGCCCCAGAGCCGGCGCCTCTCCTGCCTTTTGCGGTAGCGCCACAGGGTGGAGTTTGCAGGGGCGATGTCGAAGAGGCTGATCGCGCACTTCCCCTTATTGAAGGCGGCAGTGCTGCTCAGCAGGTTGAAGAGGGTGCTCTTGCCAGCGCCCCCCTTCGCCGCAAGAACGTCCTTCTTGGGGCGAGAAGTCGGCTTCGTAGTGCTGATGACCATTGGATTCTCCGGATTGAAGTGTGGCGTTGGTTTTTGTCGCGCCTGGGTCAGGCGAGATCAGCAGGGCGCTTGAGGTTCGCCACGCTGCGCGTCGCAGGCCGGCCACCGTCGGTGATGAGAACCGGCACGGTCCTCCTCTGGACGACGTGGGCAGCCGCCACGTCAGTCTTGCGAGGACGGCCTGGTTTGCCCGGCACGCCGGTCTGCCTGTATCGACGCCTGTACTGCGCAGCATAGTTCGTGGCAGTTTCTGGGCTTATCGCGAAGCCGTTGGCTTCGAGGTCCGCCAGAATGGCCTTCCACGTGACGCCGCGCTTGAGCGCCGCCTCGATCGCAGGCATGATTGCGAAGAACTCGCTTTTCAGTGACTGCGCCCCAGCCTTCGGCGCAAGGCAGGCCAAACTGGCAGTTCGCTTGTCGGTCAATGTGCTACCCTCCATGCGCCTATACTGGCAGCATGATTTCTTGGGCGCACTTGAATTAAGTCGGCATACAGGGCGTTCAGCGCGAGCGCGGCAAAATCGTCAAACGCGTCAGAGAAACATTACCCGTATCGTTGCGAGTTATGGATCGGCTTTTATTGCTGGTAAAGTCACCGCTATATTTCAGCTATAATATCAGCCAATTTTACTCGATGTAAGATAAGCTACAGTATGCCAGTGACGACATGTTTACAGCGCGAGCGCTTCACATGTCTGCTGGCCAAGGGGCTCTGCCCCCGTGGACCCCCGCCGCTAAAGCGGGTTGTCCGCGCTAACGCACGGAAGGCCTGTCGATGACAGACCAAAAGCAAGCCAAGAAGTACGAGAAGAGCCGCCCCTTTGTGTTCCGCATCGCGAGGGAAGAGGCGGACAAATTGGTGGCGATCGCTGCCGCGATGGGCCTGACACCCGGCCAGATGGCGCGGCGCATCATCGAGCGGGAGATCGGCCTCATGGCCCGGGCCGCCACGGTCCGACGCCGGGTCGCCAATGCCGAATTGCTGCGGCAAGGCCTAGGTCAACTCGGCATGGTCGGCAACAATGTCAACCAGATTGCCGCGCATCTGAACCAAGGCAAGCCGCTACCGTGGCGACATGACGAGCTTGAGCGTATCAGGCTCGACCTGCATACCGCCATCACTGCCATCATGGCCGTGCTCGGGCGGGGCCAGTCGTGATCGGCCGGTCTCGCTATGTGAAAGACGATCCTAGGCGTGCAGATCACCTGCTGAGCACGTCGAATAACAGGCGGGTCGTCGAGCACCGAGATCTCGACCGCGGTTGCCCGGGCGACCTACGCCAGTTCCTTGCTTTTTCATCAGCTCTGACCGCCGCCCATTCCCGGGCGAAAATCACGTTGGCGCATTTCAAGCTCTCCCCCTCGCGCCCTCTCGACCGAAGGCAGCTTTTACGCGCCATCGCATGCATCAGGCGCGAAAACGGCATTGCCCGAAATCATCCCATGCGGCTGATCGAGCATGACAAAGGAGACAGGCCGCCGCATTTTCACCTCCTCTTCAGCGCCGTTGATCCTGCTACGGGACGTGTCCTCAGCTCCAAGGACAACTATGCTCGTGACGAGTTGGTCAGCCGCCGCCTCGAGATTCAGTTCGGTGAAAAGATAACCCCTGGTCCCCGCATCCAGCGGAATGCGGCCGATCTGCGAGCCCGAGGCAAAATCCGCGAAGCTGAGATCCTGGAAGGCCATCAGCCCGTCCGTAGGCGTGATCGAAACGCTGAGGCGGATCGCCAACAGGCGGCCCGCGCAAAGCTGCCCTTGGGCGAATTTCGTGGCCGGCTTCTCTCTGCCGTCGGCGAGGCCATACGCTTCGGCTCGCTCCGCCAGGCTCTCGCCCGATATGGCCTCTCCGTCGCGATCGGCACCAGGAAGGCAACCCTCATGGCCGTCCATGACGGGAGTGGTATGGCGTTGCCTCTTCTTGGCTCCATCACCATCGCCTCCGACGGCCGCGTGGCTCTGGAGCCGTCCGTAGTGGAAGATCTGCGCCGCGATGCCCCGCTTATCTCGCAAGCCCGCGTCGAGGGGGCGGCCAGGACATTGAAACAGGCTGACCGCGCCCTGATCCGCGAGATTGATCGTGGTCGGTTAGAGGCCGCGATCGACGGCGAGTTCAATGACATCTTTTCCCGCATGTGGCGATCGCGGAAGCCTGCCGATGAGGAAATCTCTTCCCGCCGTTCATCACAGGCAGCGCAGCGCCGTGAGGCGCAGGCAATGCGCCGAGAGGAGGCACGCGTGCGCCAACTCAGGATCAACCGCGCATTCAAGGCAGCCCGCTTGCTGCAGTCGCGCCCTGCGCGCCGGGTCGCATTCGCAATGGCGGCAACGGGTGTTCTTCTGACGGGCGCGGGCCTGACGGTTGCGCTCGGGGCAGGTATCGTAGCGACAGGTGCGCTGCGCGGGTACGGTCAAGCTCGCCGTGCCGAAGCCCAGGCACTGGTCGCCCAACGTCACCGTCCCGCTGATCTGTCTCGAGGAAGGGACCGACTGGTAGGCATGCATGCAAATGCTCGGCATGGACCTCAATATTCCCAACCGGCCGAGGGTGGGGCGGCGGAGCCCCCTCCGGCTGCGTCCTCACAGCGTGAGGAGCGCCAGACTGCCTTCGATTTCGCCGTAGTCCCGAAGACCCACCGCGCACTCGCCGCGATGGCGCTGGATGTTCTTGCGGGGCGTCCGACCCCGATTGGTCAAGATGTCCTGCAGCGCGTGCTGGGCGGCGAGGTGTACGCCGGCCTAGCGTCTCTTGCTCAGACAGGCAGTGTCAGACAACGTCGCCATATCCAATCTTGGAACGGAGGCCGATCGTCGGATGCTTTCGCTGCTGAGGGCACACTGCGACGTGCAAATGAAGTCGAAGCAGCAAAGGTGATGGCCCGAATTGGCCGTCAGCTCGTCACTGCTCAGCGCAATCGAGTGAAGGGTCGGGAGTGATTTTGGAGGCAGACCGCTGGGCATTTCGCTGCTCTTGTGCCAGCAGCCACGCGAGCACCTCGTCACGGGAATAGTAAGGGTGACACCCCTCGCGCAGCACTACAGGGGGGCCCGTCCGGCGCCGGCGCTGTGAGCTCAGCGCTGCCAGCGAGATGCAGAGAAGGTCGGCGAGCTCCTGCGATCGGATTGCCTTGCGGGGAAACTCTTTGACGGATTTGGTCTGTTCGGTAAGGGACGACATGACGCGACGATCGCTCCGATGCGGGGGCGCTTCATCGCTTCGTGAAGCACTCGGAGCCCTCAAACGCAGGCGTGGCTATATGCCCTGCGAGTCGCCGGTACGCATGCGCTAGACTCCTGGCGCTTCTACGTCCGAGCCGCCCCGCCGCGATCTTCCTCAACAAGCGACATCGCTCATCGAGCAGCTAGGAATGCAGATTGTCAGCCCGCAAATCCTCGCCAACCGCACGGTTCCATGGGCTAATAATATGATCAAAAACCTAGCTGTCAATTGGCTTCATGCGACGATGCCCTTCCGGGCCTACAAAAGGTAGGTACGAAGAGCACCTCTTGTCTCCCAAAATGTGAAAATGGGTCGTGTCCCATGGCGTGGTGTAGCTGAGGGTGGTCATCGGCGATTGCCGGTTAGGTTTGGGTTGGGAACGCAAACCCTGAACCGAGAGATCCCCGATG
>NZ_JBHSLW010000118.1:0-1383 GCF_042657265.1 Allobosea eneae | reverse complement strand
GAGCGTCGAGAACAGCGTGTCGTTGAGATGGGGTAATCGGGGCCTGGGCTCGGCCAGGGTTGGCGCTCATGCTGCCGGTTTTTGGAGAGGAGCGCCCCATGTCCATGCTCTACGCCGGTCTCGATGTTTCGCTGGAGATGACCAGCATCTGTGTGGTCGATGCGGACGGCCGCATCGTCCTGGAGACGAAAGTGGCTTCCGATCCGGAAGCGTTGACCTGCTGCCTCGGCGAACTTCCGGGTTGCTTTGAGCGCGTCGGCCTGGAGGCTGGTCCGCTGTCGCAATGGCTCTATTTCGGATTGCGCGATGCCGGCTTACCCGCGGTCTGCATCGAGACCCGGCATGCGAAGGCGGCGATCACGGCCATGAGCATGAACAAGACCGACCGCAATGATGCGCGCTCGCTCGCCCAGCTTGTCAGGTCAGGCTGGTTCAAGTCGGTGCATGTGAAGTCGGTCGAGAGCCAGGAACTGCGGACGCTGCTTGGTAGCCGCGAGTTCTTCGTCAACAAGCTGCGCGACCATGAGAACGAGATCCGCGGGTTGCTTCGCCCGTTCGGCTTGAAGGTCGGCCAAGTCTCGAGTTCCGGCTTCGCCGGGCGCATACGCGATCTGGTGACGGATCGCCCGCGACTCAAGCTCTGCATGGAGGCCCTCCTGACAGCGCGCGAGACGCTCATGAAGCAGTTGGCGGCCCTTCACGGCGAACTGCTCAGGGTCACGAAGAATGACGAGCTGTGCGTACGCTTCATGGGGATTCCGGGGGTTGGGCCTGTGACGGCTCTCGCCTTCAAGACCGCGATCGACCGACCGGATCGATTCCGCCGGTCGAGCGATGTCGGCGCCCATCTCGGCCTGGCACCAAGGCAGCATCAGTCCGGCGAGGTTGATCGAAGAGGACGGATCGCCAAAAACGGCGACCGGCTTACGCGCAGCGCCCTGTTTGCCGCCGCCAACGTGATGCTCAGTCGCTCGACCCAATGGACGGCCTTGAAGCACTGGGGCGTCTCGATCGCCAGGCGGAGTTCCCTGAAGAAGGCAAAGGTGGCGGTGGCCCGCAAGCTGGCCGTGATCATGCACCGAATGTGGCGAGATGGCTCGCCCTTCCGCTGGACCGCCAAGGAGGTTTGAACTCCCATTCTCCAAGATCGAGGCGAGGCGTCGAGCCAGCCTGACTGAAGTCCCGGCAGGGACGGGGGATGAGACGAAGGCCGCACGAATGCCTGGGCTGCAATGCTAGCTATAAAGCCCGCCGTTTAGCTTGGTCCGTCTCACCTTCGGAACCCATCGTGCGGCGCACAGCGACCGCGGACAGAAGCGTGACCCCATGCCGGCGCACCACGGTTCGTGCTTGACGCCCAAGCCCCGATTACAGAAGGCACTC
>NZ_JBHSLW010000117.1:0-1133 GCF_042657265.1 Allobosea eneae | reverse complement strand
CAGCTACATCTCGCTGATCTCGGATTATTCACACGACCAGATCACCGCGTTGCGCGGCCGTCGCGTCGTGATCCAGGGTCGCGATAACGCCGGTGCTGCGCTCCAGAACCGGACGATTTATTTCGAACCCAACCCGCTCGCCGCCAACCTGCAGGACCCGGCGACGCGCGACACCCAGAACTATCCGAACAACACCTCGGCTTTCGTTCTCAACGCCGGATCGAGCTGGCAATCGAACTCGATCATTTACAATCGGGGTATCGTGACGGGCGGGACGCAGGTGAACTCGGCTCAGTTCATCGCCGACGGCCTGGCGAGCATGGATATCGTCGGCGGGGTTCTGCAGTCACCGCCCGCCGGCGTCAACACAGTCTGGTTCGCCTCCATCCTCAACCGGCTGTCGATCTCGTTCAGTGGGGTCGCCGTCGACGGTGACACCACCGGCAAAATCTACACGACGCAGCTCGGCGGATCGCCTCTGGCTGCGGGAGCCAGTCCCAACAGCGTCTGGTATTTTTCATCCAACGTGACGAGCTCGTGAGGCTGACATGCCGATCACCCTGACCCATGCCGGCCTCAGATTTTTCGCCGCCTCATCAGAGCAACTCGTCTCGGCCGGCGTTCCGGCCGAGATCGTCCTCGCCGCCGTGAAGGAGGTGCGCAAGGCCGAGATCGACGACGAGGCCGAACGGCAGCGATTGCGCTGGATCACGGGCGGCGCCGGCCAGGCGATGACGTACACCCGCAAGGTCGAACAGGCGCGCGCCGCGCTTGCCGCGGCCGATCCGCAGTTGGCCGACTATCCACTGCTCGCGGCTTCGATCGGCATCGACGGCCCGGACATCGTGTCAGTGGCAAATGTCGTCGTCGGCATGGATGCCGCTTGGGAACAGATCGGCGCGGCGATCGAAAGCGCGAGGCTCGCCGCCAAGCAGGCGATCGCCGGCGCGCCGGATGAGGCGGCCGTGCTGGTGGTCCAGCCGGTCTGGCCGTCGGTCTGACTGGGCACGGCATTCACCTGCCGGTCAGCCCCCGCGAACTCAGCCGACCGACCCGACCAGACGCCTTTGGCAGAGATTCAATCTGTTGCCATTTGATTGTTCGTTCATTGCCATTTGAAAGTTCGCGCTACA
>NZ_JBHSLW010000116.1:0-5029 GCF_042657265.1 Allobosea eneae | reverse complement strand
GTGGCTGGGGTCCACATCGCTCGCTCCAAGATGGCCTGAACAACCCCTTGGAATCACGAGTGCCCCAGTCGCTCAACCCTTTCGGGACGGGCTCTCAGGCGCTCCAAATGGCTCGCGACACCCAAAACCGAGCTTCTCGTCGACCACAGGGCCGCCTGATCGGCTATGCGCGCGTCTCAACCGACGAGCAGGCAACGGAAGCGCAGGAGATCGAGCTGCGCTCGGCCGGCTGCGATCTCATCGTCCAGGAGCATGGTTCTGGCGCCTCGCGCGCCCGCCCGGCCCTGGCGAAACTGCTGCGGGAGATCGGCGCCGGCGACACGCTCATTGTCGTCCGGCTCGACCGCCTCGCCCGCTCCGTCAGTCATCTGCTCGACGTGATCGAGGATCTGACGGAGAAGGGGGCGCATTTTCGCTCGCTGCGCGATCCAATCGACACGACGACGCCGCAGGGCATGTTCTCTCTGCAGGTCCTCGGCGCCGTGGCGCAGCTCGAACGCGCCCTGATCTCCGAGCGGACCAAGGCCGGCATCAAGGCCGCAAAGGCCAAAGGCCGGCTTGCGGGCAATCCCGGCATTCGCGAACGCCGGCCCGAGATGCTGGCGAAGATGACCGCGGCCCAAAAGGCCGCCTATGGCGATCGCATTCAGGCAACGGCGAGCCAATGGCTGCCGACGGTCAGGCGCATGCGGCCGGACCATAGCTGGGACGACATAACCCGCGTGTTGAGACAGCGCGGCTTCGACTGGACACCTGAGCGCTTGCGCCGCGCCGTCAAATGGCTGGTCAGCGAGCACATGGCCGACCGGGCGGTCTTGCGGAAGTCGCCGCCGCGTCTCCCGGAGGATCGCCTGGTCACGCTGGTGGCCGGCATCCATGTTTCGAACCCCGACCTGACGCTGCGCGAGATCGCAACCCAGCTCGAACGGCTGCACGAGCGGACCCCGCGAGGCGGCTCGAAATGGTCGCCTTCCTCGGTGAAGAACCTGATCGATCGCGCCCGCCGCTCCGGATTGATCGCCGGAGACGGCAACACGACCGAGGCCGCTGCCAAAGGATAAGCCCAGCTCCATCACGGCCTCGGCTTCTGCAAGCTTTTCAGCAGCGACGCCGAGGCCTGGATACGGGGTTTCTCAACCGATGCGCCGTCCTCAGCCGACCCCTCTTCGACCGCCCCCGCCTTCTGTGCATCGAGCCGAGCTCGCAGCAACGCCATGACCATCGGCCAGGTCGAGAATTTCTCCTCCTTCGCCCGGTCGGTCAGGCTGCGCAGATAACCACCGGCGTTGTTGATCTGTCCGGCGCGCTGATACATCGCCGCCAGCGTGATCGCGGCGTGCTGCTCACCCATGACCTCGCGCGCTTCTCGCCAGGCGCTCGGGCTGATCCCGAGCGACGGCCGGGCCAGTTCGGCTGCAGCCAGGAAATCGCGCCAGTGTCGGATTTCGCCGCCCTGCGCCAGATCCCGCAAGTTCGGGCAGGCATCGAGCACAATCCCCAAAGGCAGTTCCCGCTTCGGCAGGCTCCGGACGTTGTCGGTTTCCGCGACGATGGCGGCCGCTTCATCACTCTTTGAAAAGCCGTGTTCAGATTCAGATAGAGGGTCTGGTTTTGAATTCTGTATGTGGCGACCAGAATGGGACTCATTGGCACCCGGATTCTGAGCTTTGGCGAATGATTCCAGCACGTCACGGATCTGCGTGCAGAGATCCTGCAGATCGAGGCAAATGGCCTCCACCAGCTGCCTGGGGGCCGCGCGCGGCAACCGGCCGATGATGGCCTGATAGGTCTGCTGAACTCGGCCCCAGTTGCCCGGAACCCGCTCCTCGATGCCGGCGTCGATCATCTTGACGATGTCTCGCCGCAGCAGCGTGAGCCGCTCCTTCGCGACACGAAAAGCCTTCTTCTCGACGTGGACGGCCTCAGCCAGGTCCTTGATCTCTTCGGCGCGAGCGACGATCGGCGAGAGGTCGAAGCCATAGGCCTGTTCGATCTCCCCGCCCCTCCCCTTGCGCGCGAAGCGCTTGCCATTGGGGCTGTCGCGCCGAACGATCAGACCGCAGTCGACCAGCACCGCGATGTGCCGCCTCAGCGTCGTCGCCGGCATGCCGTTCGCGCGAGCCATGAGCTGCTCATTCGAAGGCCAAACGACGAGCTCGGCGTCGCCGGTGAGTGCGGTTTCCGGATGGAACGTCAGCAGCGCGTTGAGGATCGCGAGCGAACGATCCGTCGCACCGAGAAGTTCCCGGGCCACGCGGATGTCCTGGAAGACCTGCCATTTGTGCACGACGGCATCAGGCTTCGCCGCCTTTGCCGCCATCTGTTTTGAAATCTGGCCGAGCGTCATCGGCCGCCGCCCAAAGGGCGTCGTTGTAATGTGCGAGAACACGTTCCTTTACCTTTTGTTAGGCAAAAGAATCCGGCTCGCCAAAACGACACTGCGTTCGACGCGACTCTTGACAGCGATTCGCGGAAGTGTGATTCTCAGGCTGCTTACACGAGAGAAGGGCTTCCGGAATTCGTTTCGGGGGCCTTTTTCTTTTGCGGGTTACACCTGCGTTTTCTCCTGCTGAAGAAACTCTCCATAGAGGGCGTCGAGACGTTCAGCGAGGAATCGCCCGAAACGGGCGGAATCCTTCGACTTGAACGCGACAGAAAATGTCTTCCCGGTGTCGACCAATTCGGCCGCTAAGGCTTTGTCAGCCGGCTGCCATTTAGCTTTCGCCGGTTTATCTGGGCTGGCGCGCCGCGGCTTGTCCGCCTTCTTCAATTCTCCGAGGAGCATCTCAAATCGCACTTCGGAGGTCGCCGCCAAAAAAACCGTAGTTTGGCAGACCTGCGAGACCGTCGAACGATTTGAAGGCTTCTCGTAAAGCTGCGCAAATTCCAGCCAGCGGTCACGACCAATCGAGTTGGCCGGGCCAATGAGCAGGAGTAGATCCTCTTCAATGCGCCCCGACACCGAGAGCATTCTCGTCAGCATTGGAGCGTCGACCGACAGGGCAGTTTGGACTGTCCCGCGGTCATGGCCGCGCCCGATCAGACGCTGAGCGAAAAGCGCACGCTCAATAAAAGTAAGATTCTCGCGGGCGGAGTTTTCTTGGCCCTGCGCGATAACATGCTCTTCGTCAGAGACATTCCGGACAACCGCTTTGACCTTTCGGCCAAGCTGCCGCGCTGCTCGCAGCCGCCGATGTCCAAACACCGTTTGGTAGCGCCCGCTGTCGTTCGGATGCGGGCGAACGAGAATCGGCGTGTCCTGCCCTCGCTCTCTGATGCCGTTTACGAGCTCTTCGAACGCGACATCTTCTTGCGTCAGGCGATCGGAGACAAAAGAATCTTCGATTCGATCCGGATCGATCTCTTGAACGACCTCACCGTCGATCGGCGCCTCGGCCTGCGCGGCCTTTGCCGCGAGCTCGTTGATCGAGGCCAACATATTCTTGCTGGCCCCGCGGGAGGCGTAGCCAGGTGCGGCCGCCCTATCCGATTGGCTTGTATCGACTTCCTTGATTGCCCGGAAAATATCACGGCGCGCCATATTGGCATCTCCGAAATGCATTTAAGGTTCTGAGTTTCAATGAGAAAAGCTCGATCTGTACGGCTGACAATTCCGTCATCAGCGTGCCCTTCCCCAGCTTGTTTCGATGAGAGAAATCACTTCGGAATTAACAGCGTCGAGAGATTCCCGGGCTCGGTCATAGGTCGCCGGCGTGAACGCCGAGCGTTCGACCTCGTAGAGGGATTGTTTGGTGAGGCCCGCGTCGGAGATTGCCGTGGACTTGACCATAGGGTTCTTCAGCATCTGTCGGGCAAACATGAGTTGCATGAGCCCCACCATCTCCTGCTGGGGTACGTCCCCGGGCTCAAAGCGCGTGACGAGATAACGAAACCAGTCGAGCGACACTTTGGCACCGGCGTTCTCGATGCTCTTCAGAATATCGCCGAGCATGAGCAGGAACTGACCCATGGACATGATATCGAGCATTTGCGGGTGTACAGTGATGAGAACCGACGTCGCAGCAGCTAAAGCAGTTAGGGTGAGGTACCCGAGTTGTGGGGGGCAATCGACCACCACGACGTCGTACTGATCATCGACTTCTTCCAGCGCCGCCCCCACACGCGTAAAGAACGTGCGGCCAGCAGTCGGATCCTTTGCCCGCATCGCGATCGGCGTTTCGTACTCGTATTCCTGGAGCTCCAAGTTCGCCGGCACAATGTCGAGGGCAGGGAAGTTCGTTTTCTGAATGACCTCTGTTAGCGGCTTGCGCTCGCTGTCGTAGCGCAAGGATTCATAGAAGGAGAGATTTTGGTCGATCTCCGGCTGAATCCCGAAAAGCGCGGTTAGCGAGGCCTGGGGATCGAGATCGACGGCGAGTACCCGATAGCCCTTGAGAGCGAGGTGCTGAGACAGGTGGACAGCCGTAGTCGTCTTTCCACTGCCGCCCTTGAAGTTCACGACCGCGATGATTTGCAGCTTCTCGCCTGCTTTGCGCCGAGGAGAGCGATCGAGCAACTCGCGCAGCTCGTTGACCTGCTCTCCCGTGTAGTAGCGCCGTCCAGTAGGCGTAACGATAGGTTCAACGCCTTTCCCGGAAAGGTGCAGCTTCTTGAGATAGCTCTGCGAGACACCAATGAAGTCTGCGACCTCGGCCATTGAGAACCGGCGAAGCGACTTCTGGGCGTTTGGCGGAAATTTCTCAATGCGCAGCATTTCTAGCCGCCGAGAGATCTCGTTCGACTGCTGCAGGATCACGTCGGCGAAGGACGGTTCAGATTCTTCTTTTGTCTTTGGAACGCTCATTCGCGCCAATACCCATAGTGTCGATAAATTCGCCATCGCAGCGAAATTATCGACACCTTGGCTACGGATTCGATTCGGCGCAAGGAATTTTGGGTAAACGAAAGCTTAACGCCAAGCCTTTTGACCTAGGCAGTGTGGACGGATTGCCGCATGCGTCTGTTCGAGGATTCCTCTGACGCGGATTGTCTGATTCATGGAGAGCCGACTGATTTGGAGGTCGGCGAT
>NZ_JBHSLW010000115.1:0-3279 GCF_042657265.1 Allobosea eneae | reverse complement strand
CCCTGGCCGGATAATTCTCGGAATCCCGACCGGTTAATTCTCGGAACAGTGGCCGGTTAATTATTGGATTACCCGGCCGGTCGCGTCGGAATCTGCAGCCATCTTGGCCCGCGCGAGAAATCTTCTACACCGCAAGAGATCAGCACAGCTTTCTGCGCGACACCTTAATTTCGATCAATCGCGCATCCGGGCAGCGATTTCGACGTGGCCACGTGTAAGCAGCGCTTTTGACCTCGATCAAAGCAAACGGCATCCTGTCGTAGTGGAATGGATACGCGGGCTTGCACGCATCGCGTATCTGGATCACTCGACCCCCGGATCCGCGGCTGACGTTCAGCGCAAACGAACTTTCGACGGCTATGGTGCGGATGTTCAGGTTCATTGCATTGGTTGTCGTCTGCATGGTTTCCCTACTGTGGCTGGGGGAAGCATCGTGGGCGCACGAGAACCGTGCGGCACGAGAGCAGGCCAGTCCGGCGATACATTCGACCGTCATCGTGACGTCCGCGGGCGAAGACGGTTGTCTGCCCCGGCACGCTTGCTGCCGGACAGTCTGCGCGCAATGTCAGGTATCTCAGCATCCATATCGCTGTGACATCATTCGAGCGTCGCTCACGTCTGCGGTAATCGTGGTTTCTCGCGAAGATCACGTACACTCGGTTATTGTCGGTCGCGATCCGCCCGTCCCCAAAGCCTATCTCTATTAGGCCGCTGCGCTCGCCTTCGATGCGTCCCCTGCCGACATAGGTCGGCCAGCACACGATCGTGAGCCGTGTCGTGCCGACCGAGGGTGTCGGACGCGCTGAGCCGGCGAGCTCGGGATTTCATCCAGAATGCTGATGGGCTGCCAAGGCAGCCGCCGCAACGGGCCAGGTGCGCCCGGGAGGTGCAATATGAATTTGGATCGAGCGTCTATTTCTGAGGAGATGGCCCGGTCGCTCCCTCGCAACGATTGGGAAAATATCAAGTGCGAGCGGAATGGGCCGACCTTTCGTGAATTGGCATTGCGTGAACTGGCCGACGGGGCGAGTGCGTCGGTTCACGACTTGAGCAGACGTCCGCGCCGTAGCCTGACGGGCGCTGACGGTGCACCGCGGCCCGCTGCCGATGCACCTTCGTCAACCGAGGGGTATCGGTTGTTGCCGCGCTACCGATCGGGCGATCGAAAAATCGAAGCGGGCCGCGACCTCTTCAGCGTTGGGTCGACGGGCAACGCCATCTTCAACCTGATCGATGGCTGGGTGGCTCTCTATACCCAGCTTGAGGATGGCAGGCGCCAGATCGTCCAGTTCGCATTGCCCGGCGCCATACTGGGCGTCTTGCCATCAAATCGGTCGCGGGCAACGTTCGGGGCGCTGGCGCTGACCGACGTGGTGGCGTCCGTGATCCCGACCTCGATGCTTGCGACACTGTCCCGCGATGAGCCGGAGCTGACCATGCGTCTGGCGCGCTCGCTGGCCCGCGATTGCAGCCTGGCGTTTGATCACCTGACGAGCATCGGGCGCCGGTCCGCGCGAGAGCGGGTCGCCCACCTCATATTGGAGCTATTTGCCCGCTACCGCGCTCAATGGCCGGGCAATCGCATTGAGGAAATGCCGCTCCCGCTCACGCAGGAGCAGATCGGCGACGCGACGGGGCTGACGTCGGTTCACGTCAATCGGGTCCTCAGCGGGCTGCGGAAGGAACGCATCGTCGAGTTCCATTATCGTCGGCTTCGGATCCTTGATCCCGATAGGCTAATTGAAGTGGCAGGTGTTGAACCGGAAATTGTGACGGCATGGCTTGAGCGGCAGCCCTAGCCGCTCAATTTAGATTTCGGTTGCCGCCATTGACCTCGAATCATCCTGCTTGCGAGGCCGACTGGCTTGGCTGGTTCTGGCGTAATCGCGGTTCGAAGGACGTGACGCCATCGGGGCTGCGCATAGACTCTTCCCTGGCGGGCATTGCCGCAGCGGTTGCGGGGGTGAAATCCGAACCCTTAGCGCGCCGCTCTGCAAGGAGCTCGCCCGAGCGGTTTACCGCAGCAGCGGCCAGGCTCCAAGGGTGACGATGGCCAGTGCTGCGGCGATTTCCAACCCGAAGCCAACCCGCGATCGCCAGCCAGCGGTTCGGTCCAGCAAGCTTACCAACTGGGTGCGGGGCAGGATCGCGAGCAACAGGAAGGCGACGATCGTCAGGAACTTGAAATACGGAAAAAGGCGTTCAGCTTGGAAGTCGACGAGGCCCCAATCCCGTCTGCACTGAAAGCAGTGGCGGCTGAACGTGGATGGATATTAATGCAGACGTTCGCGGCGCGCGGATTACGGTCATGTGAATGATGGGCTCCTGCCGCCAACGTCCAGGTGCGGGTCACTTCGGGGCGGAGTCAGAGGCTGCGCCAGTAATGACCAATGGTAACCGAAAGCCTTCCCCTTTGGTGGCTAGAGCTCTCAGGAACTCCACGCCCCGATCTTCTAGCGCCTGCTGAACCATTGCGGCGCCCTTCAGATAGCGGTCGGAGCGAGGATGGGTTTCGACCCGCCCGAGAGTCCGTCGGCTGATGCCTGCTTGCTTGGCCAGTTCGTCTGGGCTCAATCCGAGCGCAATTCTTGCCGCTTTCAATACGTTAGCGCCAGGGACCATGCCCATGGCATCGCACGCGCGGGTCCCGGAATCCAGCTTGTCAACACTTGTCCGATATAGGACTCATGTGTCCTGAATAGGCCCTATATGGCCATTTTTGGACAAACATTATGGACGGACCTACTGCGCTTCGATAGGGTGCGGCGAATCGCCAAGGCCCCTGAATTGGAAGGCAAGGTATGGAAGTCTTTGTTTGTGCAGGTTCCGGGCAGGGCATCGGACGGACAACGGCCAGTCTGTTGCTCGCCTGCGGATTCTTCGAGATGGGATTGGAGCCTCTGCTGATCCAGGTGTTGGCCTCCGGGGAGCCACCGGCGTTGCGGGCGGACGAAGAGGCCCCCTTTGAGACGGCTCGGCTTGTCCTTGCCGATGCATCCTCGATCGGGAGCGAAATCAAGGATCTTGCCGGTCGGCATACCGAACTCGGTCCGGTCATCGTTGATCTACCGGCCCAGCTCTTTCCCGAGGAACTTCTTTGCGATCCTAGGTCTCGGTTTCTGCTGCCGATGATGACGGATAAGGCCGCGATTCAGCGCGTTGTTGGCGACATGCTCGATGTGTGCACGGCGGTGAGAAAACCATCCAGTGGAGCGCCGGCGTTTGTGCCGGCGCGGGCGGCGTAAAAGTCGGCCACTGGATAGGCTGACCCCTTTCGGG
>NZ_JBHSLW010000114.1:0-4967 GCF_042657265.1 Allobosea eneae | reverse complement strand
TTCGCCCTCAAATCCACGCTGGAAAAACAGGCCGCATGAGGCCAGAAACGAAACCCAGGACTCTCCCTCAGACCGGAGGAGAAAAGGGTCTCAGGTCACACCCTCACCTTTTTGTTCCGGGGCTTGAGGCGTCTAGGACCGCGCCGCCCGTCGCGATCGGGTCGCCAAGCTTGGCATTGTAAAGCTTCACATGCGAACGGGCGATTTCAGCCCAGTCGCGAAGCCGCAACTCGCGCGCCAGTGTTTCCGGTGCGAGGACACGCTCCGCGGTGCCAGCCATGATCCGGCCGATGAGATCGGCTGCATTGTCCGGCGAAGAGACGGGATGCGTGACTTTCGTCAACCATTCGGGTGTGAGCTCCGAATGCGTTGTCAGGACCGTGGCGCCGTGTTCAAGGCTGGCCAGCGCCGAACCACGCTTGTTCGAGACGCCATCCGGAAATGGCAACAATGCGATCGTGGCATCGTTCAGGGTCGCAGAGACCTCGTCCGCGGGCAAACTGAGCCGTAGCCCGATTTTGTCACGCTCGGAGCGGCTCCTGACCAGATCCACGAAATCCCGATCACTATCGACCATCGCTCCGATCATATCGACATCGATCGATGCGCCAGCGGAGCGGAGTTGTGCCACCGTATCCAGGAAAAACTCGACCCCCTTGTTTCGAGATATCTGCCCGAAATAGACGAGCCGCTCGGGCCCGACGCGGGCGCCGCGCGGTGACAATTGCGGAATGTTGTTGCCGATGGGCATGACCGTCAGACGGCCATGCGAGTGAGGGAAATAGCGTTGAAACCGCGCCTTCTCCTCGTTGTTCGAAAAAATGATCCTCTTGGAAAGAATGCTCGACGGAATGAATGCTGCTTTGCGCACGACATTGAATGTCCCGAATTCGTGCAATGTGACGAATGAATTGCCAACGAGCAGCGGGGCAAACCCCGGGGCTACCGAGAGGCCGAGACGGAGTGTGGGATACTGCACGTGGAAAATGGCATTCGGGTTTTTCCGGTACCGATGCTTGAGCTTCATGAAATTCGCGAATGACCACCGGTCAAAGAATTCCACGACCGCATCAATGCCGATCCCTCTGAGCGCTGCGGCCAGTCTAACCGTATAGTCGGTGACGCCACACATTTCTCCCGGCATCGTCGCCGCGATTAGAACCACGTTCAAAGTCGTCCCCCAAGGCGGCGTCACGCTCAATGAAACCCGAAAGTCGCCCACCCGATAGGGCGACCTTGATAAGCCGTTGTTATTCCAGCCAGTTCCCAAGAAGACGAAGAAATGTTAATAATTCTGAAATAAAATAGGCATCCTGCGAGAAGCAATAATGCGCATTATTGCTGGAGGTTTGCAGATTTTCCCATAGTCAGAACCGTTATTGCCACCTGCATGATCGGCCCGCACGCAAACGGCGCCAACGCTTTTGCGCTCAGGGCCGAACTCGGCATCGCCGTGACACTGCCACGCCTGTTGCCCCGCGCGACGCGTCTGTCACGAAGCGGGCTTACCGGCATGGCTGTGACGCTCAATCGCTGGTGCTGCTCTCCCAGGTCGCATGGGTCACGCCGGCCACGCGCTCGATGCGCTCGACCACGGCGTCGAGCTCCTTGCGCTCGACAGCCGTGCTGATCAGCGTCGCGACGATCTCGATCGCCTCCTCGCCGCGCTCGACCGTCTTGACGTCGCCGACCGGGTAATTCGCCTGTTCGAGCAACTCGACCACCGCCTCGCGCACGGAGGGCAGCGCCTCCGGATCGGTGGTGACGACGACCTCATAGGTCGCCTCCGAGGCCTTCTCGTTGATCGGGCTGCGGTTGATCGCGTTGACCAGCGGTCGCAGCAAGGTGTTGCCGGCGATGACGAAGACGGTCACCAGCGCGCCCTCCGCCACCATGTCGGCGCCGGTGCAGGCGCCGACCGCCGCCGCGCACCAGAGCGTCGCCGCCGTGTTGAGACCACGGACGTTCATCCCCTCCTTCATGATCACACCGGCGCCCAGGAAGCCGATGCCTGAGACGACATAGGCGATCACGCGGATCGCGCCGTCTGCCCCGGCGATGCGCATGGCGAGATCGACAAAGGCGGCGGCGCCGACCGCGACCAGGACCGTGGTGCGCAGGCCCGCAGTGCGCTGCCGGTATTGCCGCTCGGCCCCGATCAGCGCGCCGAGCACGAAGGCCGCCAGCAGGCTGACGACAGAATCGAGGAAGGGATAGAGTTCAAAAGTCTGGATGAAGCGCATGAGCCTGCCTCCCGGTAACGGCACGGCTCCGACCGTCACGACGTCGCCGCCTATAGCGGGCGGGATGTGACGGTTCAATGAAGGCAAACAGAGCGTCCGCCAGGGCGGCAGGCGCTGAATCGCCCTCGCAACCGGGCGCGGCAACTGCCTGTTCCGACACAGGAAATCGGCGCGACGAGGGCAGAGCGGTCGGGGCATGGCGAGCGCCATGACGCCGGGTCGCGACTCAGGCTAGCGTCGGCGTCCCGCCATAGGGATCATCGCACCATGAAGACGCTCATCCTCGCTACCCTCGCCGTCGGCCTCTCAAGTGCCGCTTTCGCCCAGAGCCCGAGCTGCAATGCCCAGGCGACCGAGAAGAAGCTCGCCGGCGCGGCCAAGACCAGCTTCGTCACCAAATGCGAGAAGGACGCCGGTGCAGCCTGCGACAAGCAGGCGGCCGACAAGAAGCTGTCCGGAGCCGCCAAGACCAGCTTCACGGCAAAATGCGTCAAGGACGCGGTCGGCACCTGACGAGCCTGAGTATTCTCGCCGAGCCCTCATCCCGAGGAGCAGCCGCAGGCTGCGTCTCGAAGGATGCTCCAGGAGGTTCAGGAGCCAGCTGGAGCGTCCCTCGAGACGGCAGCTGACGCTGCCCCTCAGAGATGACGTCTTGCGAGGGGTCGAACGAAAAAGGGCGGCCCTGACAGACCGCCCTTCTCACTTACGGTATCCTGACAATCAGCCACGATCATCGTCGTCGTCATGGCCACGATCGCGCCAGCGGCGCGGACCGCGGTCATCATCGTGGCGATCGTCGCCGCGGCCATGCCATTCCTGCCAGCGCCCCCGCATCTCGCGCATGCGCTCGCGCCCTTCCGACATCGCCTGGCGCACGGCCCGGCGCGCCACGGTCTTCTGCTCGTCCGACAGCGTCGACCAGAGCGGGCGTACGGTATCCGCCATCTCCCTGCTGCGGGCCGCGCGCTCGCCCTGGCGGTTCGCCATCATGTCGAGCCGCTCCATGATGTCGGCGTCGCGGAAGGTCTCGCGCTGCTCGCGCATCTTGGCAAAGCGCTCCTGGCGCTGCTCGGCATTGCGCTTGATCAGCGCTTCCAGCCTCTCGAAGGCCGGCACCTGCTCGGGCTTCAGCTTGAGATCGGTGCGCAGCTGGGCGAGACGCTCGTTCATCCGGGCCGCGGCGCGCTCGGCCCGGCGCTGGCGCCATTCCTCACGCCGGTCGGCGCGGTCGCCGCGCTCGGCCCGGTCGCCACGCGGCTCGCTCTGCTGCTGCGCCGGCGGCGTGCTGCCCGGCGCCGGCGGAATCGGCTGCGGCTGGGCCATGGCCAGCGTCGCCGCGACGGCCGCGGCGCTGGAAGCGGCGATGAGGGCGATACGTTTCATGAAAAGCTCTCCGTCTGTTCAGGTCGAATACGGTTCGCTGGCGGGTCTCGAAGCCGGGTCGCGATGTCGCCAAGGTGCCGCAGCCGGCCTGACCCGGCCATGGCGCGCGGATGACAAGATCGTAATGTCGGCACGACGCGCCGACGAGCGGGAAGTTCCAGCGCCCAGCCGAATCGGCGCACCATGCTGTCGAGGATCAACCGACGCGACGAAGAACTTCAGCCATGCGCAATCTCATCACCGATGTTCGTGGCGTCCTCGTAGGCAATGCCGAGGATTCTGCTGCCGCGACCGGCGTCACTGTCGCCCTGTTCGAGCGGCCGAGCATCGCCTCTGTCGCCGTCCTCGGCGGCGCGCCCGGCACGCGCGACACCGCGCTGCTGGAGCCTGGCATGACGGTCGAGCATGTCGACGGCATCGTCCTCTCCGGCGGCTCGATCTGGGGCCTCTCCGCCGCCGATGGCGCGCTGAGCTGGCTGGCGCGGCAAGGACGCGGCTTCCCGATCGCCGGCTATCGCGTGCCGATCGTGCCGCAGGCGATCCTGTTCGACCTCGCCAATGGCGGCGACAAGCCCTTCGCCCGCGGCGAGGGCGAGGCGCCCTATCGCGCCCTCGCCGAGACTGCGAGCGCCGCCGCTGCGGCCGAGTTCACGCTCGGCAGCGTCGGCGCCGGCTTCGGCGCGACCACAGCCAATCTCAAGGGCGGGCTCGGCTCGGCCAGCGCGAGGGCCGCGACCGGCCAGGTCGTCGGCGCGCTGGTGGCGGTCAACGCCGTCGGCACGGCGACGATCGGCGACAGCCCGCATTTCTGGGCGGCGCCTTACGAGCAAGGCGCCGAGTTCGGCGGCCGCGGCTGGCCGGCGACGATCCCTTCGGAAGACCTCGGCCTGCGCTTCAAGGGCGGCCCCGGCGCCAACACCACCATCGCTTTGGTCGCGACCGATGCGGTGCTGACCAAGGCGCAGGCCAAGCGCATGGCGCTCTGCGCCCATGACGGGCTCGCCCGGTCGCTGCGGCCGGTCCACGCCCCGCTCGACGGCGACGTCGTCTTCGCCGCCGCGACCGGCCATAGCGGCGCCCCGTCCGACGCGTTCGCCCTGACCGAGCTCTGCGCCACTGCCGCCGACGTGCTGGCGCGCGCCGTGGCGCGGGCCGTCTACAATGCGACCGCCCTGCCCTTTCCGAGCGCCAAGCCGGCCTGGCGCGACAGGTTCGGGAGCTGACCAGCGCCCGGCGTCGTGTTAGAGTCCGTCCCGGAACTCATGACGCTCGCGCGATGCGGCGGATAAGAACCATGGCGGCGGCTGCGTAGAGGAAGGCCGTCGCGGAGGCGATGGTGGC
>NZ_JBHSLW010000113.1:0-730 GCF_042657265.1 Allobosea eneae | reverse complement strand
ACAAGTTCATCGTCCATCGACACAAGGCCAAGAGTGGCCTGACCATCCGCTCCGGCCTCGCCCGCGTCGCGTCCTGGTGCTGGATGTACAAGGCCTTCACAGCGAAGGACTGGGCAATCTTCACCCAGAACTACGGCATGCCGACCCGCGTCGGCAAATTCGACCGGGCCGCCTCCGATGCCGACAAGGAGGTGCTGTGGCGTGCCGTCGCCAACATCGCCGGGGATTGCGCCGCCATCATCCCGGCGGAGATGTCGATCGACTTCGTCTCGGTCGAGAAGGGCACGGGCGCGCCAGGCCAGCTCTATGAGCGCCGGGCCGATTGGCACGATCGCCAGATCTCGAAGCTCGTGCTCGGCCAGACCACGACGACGGACGCGGTCTCGGGCGGCCACGCGGTCGCCCAGGAGCATCGCCTCGTCCAGGAGGATCTGGAGCGCGCCGATGCCAAGCTGCTCTCGGCCTCGCTGACCAAGCAGCTCGTCCAGCTCATCATCGCTCTGAACTTCGGGCCGCAAGCGACGTATCCGCGCCTCAATATCGGCCGGCCCGATGAAGTGCCGTTGAACGATGTCGTCAACGCCATCGACAAGCTCGGGCCGCAAGGCCTGACGGTTGAGGCGAGCGAGCTGCGGGACCGCCTCGGCTTCTCGGATCCGGCCAAGCCGCGCAAGGACGGCAAGGCGGTCGAGCTCATCGGCGGCCGCCCGCCGCCGCCAGCGCCGCCGGC
>NZ_JBHSLW010000112.1:0-1657 GCF_042657265.1 Allobosea eneae | reverse complement strand
GGGTCTGACTCAAATCTGCTGCAGGTCGGGGCTGTTTTGATGCTGGTTTCCAGAAGGAATCAGCGCGATGAAGCAGCGATTTCGGCCAGCCAGCCTGGTTCCCGCAGGTTTGATGGTCGACGGGATCACGATCGAAGGCGATCGCGTTGTTGTCCGAACCCGGTCCGCCGTCAGCGCCTGTCCGTGTCCTGACTGCGGGGCGTTCTCGCAACGGATCCAAAGCCGGTATTTCCGGCGTGCAAAGGATCTGCCGCTCAGCGGCCGACGCGTCGAGCTCCAGGTCCTCGTTCGGCGATTTCGCTGCGATGCCGTCCTGTGCGGCCGCCAGATCTTCGCGGAGCGCTTTGGTGACCGCGTCCTCGCGCCGCGAGCGCGTCGGACCGATCGTCTCGATCATATCGTCCAGCATCTCGGCCTCGCCTTGGGTGGCAGGCCCGGAGCAAGTTTTGCCGCCAGGATGATGCTGCCGGTCAGCAACGACACGTTGCTGCGCGTGGTCCGGCAGCGTGCCAGGGTGCCGAGCGAGCCGCTGCGCGTGATCGGCATCGATGACTTCGCCTGGCGGCGCAATCACCGCTACGGCACGATCGTCTGCGACTTGGAAAGGCGTCGGCCGGTCGCGCTTCTTTGCGACCGGGAGCCAGCAACATCGGAAGCTTGGCTCCGCCATCAGCGGCTGGTCCATACAGTCGCTCGTGACCGTGGCGGTGGCTATGGAGAGGCGGTGGCGCGGGCCCTGCCGCAGGCCGTCCAGGTTGCCGACCGCTGGCACCTGATGGAGAATGCCAGCCGCGCTTTCCTCGACGCCGTGCGCAAGTCGATGCGCCAGATCCGTAGCGCCATCGGTGCCACCGTCGTCAATCCTGCGCTCCTGACGGCGGCGGAGAAGCTGCAATACGATGGATATCTGCGGCGGGAAGAGATCAACGCGGCGGTCCTCGCCCTCTGGCGGGAGGGCGTGCCGATCAAGCAGATCGTCAAGCGCACCGGCCATCACCGCCAGACCGTCAGGCGGATCGTCCGCGGCGAGCGCAGCGACGTCTTCCGACCTCGCCAGAGTTCGTTGGATGCGCATCTGCCCTGGCTCGATGCGCAATGGGACGCGGGAGCTCGGAACGCAGCCGCTCTCTGGCGCACGATGAGGACGAAAGGCTTCCGGGGAAGCCTCAGGGTGATCTCGGAATGGGCGACACGCCGCCGCCGCGCGGAGAAAGCGGACGCAAGCAGCCTCGCGCGTGTCCCGTCGGCCCGGACCATCGCGCGGTTGATGACCACCGGTCGCGACAATCTCACAAAGGCTGAAACTGTTACGATCGCGGCGATCGAGGACGGCGTGCCGGCATTGGTCGAGGCCCGCGAGATCATCGCCGACTTCCATGCCATGATTAGGATGAAGCGGGCCGAGCCCTTGTCATCTTGGATCGAACGAGCCTCCCAAAGCCTGGTCGCCTCCTTGGCCAATGGCGTCCGACGAGACGAGGCCGCTGTGCGAGCAGCAATCCTCTCGACTTGGTCAAACGGTCAGACAGAAGGCCAGATCACCCGTCTCAAGCTCGTCAAACGCCAGATGTACGGCCGCGGAAAGATCGATCTTCTCCAGGCGCGTCTGATCGGCGCGCAATGATCTCAAATGTCAGCGGGATTGCGTCAGACCCAA
>NZ_JBHSLW010000111.1:0-604 GCF_042657265.1 Allobosea eneae | reverse complement strand
CAGCGGCCCGCGGATCGAGATCCGGGCCGAGCCCGAGCAGGATCGGGAAATGCGGCGCATCGCCCTTTTCGCCGCCGGTGAGGTCGAATGCGATGGGATGGCCGTCGAAATCGGTCTTCAGGTGGATCTTGGTGGAGAAGCCGCCGCGAGAGCGGCCGAGCGCCTGGCCGTCCTGCCCCCTTTGGCGCCAGCAGCCGAGACATGGGCGCGCACGATGGTCGAGTCGAACATCTGCACGAGATGAGCCGAGGACGACAGCGAAGCGAGGTGATCGAAGAAGGTCTCGAACACGCCGGCCTTGCTCAACCGGTCGAAGCGCTTCCAGACGCTGTTCCACTTGCCGAACCGCTCCGGCAGCGTCCGCCAGGTAATGTTGTGGACCGAGAAATAGTGCAGCGCTTCGAGGAAGAGCCGGTCGTCGCGACCCTTGTCGCCCCGGCGCGGCAGCGAGGCCCGAAAGACCTCCAGCGCCACCGACCAATCCGCATCCGCCATCCTCGTGGACATCGCCGACCTCCAAATCAGTCGGCTCTCCATGAATCAGACAATCCGCGTCAGAGGAATCCTCGAACAGACGCATGCGGCAATCCGTCCACACTGCCTA
>NZ_JBHSLW010000110.1:0-1487 GCF_042657265.1 Allobosea eneae | reverse complement strand
CCGCAGATCAGAAGGCCGCCTGACCTTCACGCGCCCCATCATCGCGCCAGCGGCCCTCGCGCGAAGGCTTCAGTCATGCGGCCCTCCTCGTGTGCGTACGCTGCATCTGGAATATCCCTTCGCTGGCAGCCGCATGTTGCAGGGGCTTCTCGGGGCCGATGGCCATAGGGCCGGGCGTCTTCACGTCGCCACGCTGATGAAGCGCATGGGGATCGAGGCGCTCTATCGCCGACCGAACACCTCGAAGCCGACGCCGGGGCACAAGAACTTCCCCTATCTCTTGCGCAAGCTGCCGGTGACGCGTCCCAACCAGGTCTGGGCGATGGACATAACCTACATCCCCATGGCGCGGGGCTTCGTCTATCTGACGGCCGTCGTCGACTGGTTCAGCCGCAAGGTTCTGGCCTGGCGGCTCTCGATCACCATGGACGTCGCCTTCTGCGTCGAGGCCGTCGAGGAGGCGATGGCGCGCTTCGGCAAGCCGGATATCTTCAATACGGATCAGGGCTCGCAGTTCACCAGCCGCGAGTTCACCGCCCTGCTGATCGGCGCGGGCATCCAGATCAGCATGGACGGCAAGGGCGCCTGGCGCGACAACGTCTTCGTCGAGCGCATCTGGAAATCCGTCAAATACGAGGAGGTCTACCTGCGCGCCTACGCCAGCGTGTCCGACGCGCGCGCTTCGATCGGCCGGTATCTGGTCTTCTACAACGGCCGGAGGCCTCACCAGAGCCTGGGACGGCAGACGCCCGATCAGGCCTACTTCAACACGCTGCAGCCAATCCCGGTTGCGGCATAACCAAGGCCGAAATCCACTTAGCGACAGCCCCCAAAATGTTCAGACAAACCGAGCCAGCTCTCTATGACTGGGCTGATCCATTATAGAGAAGCGCCGAGTAAATTATATTGCACCAGAACACCCGGGTCAGGATCCACGCGGCCGGCGTGAGGAGTTATGATACTGCAGAATCTTCCACGCCCGCCCTCCTTACGAAGCGCGCTTGTGGCAACACCCTGCCGCTCTATCGGCTCGCCGTGTTTGGGCTCGATACGGAAGCGGTAAGTCTCAGATGCAACCGCCATGGCGCCCTCTACCTTTACGATAACCGAATGGTCCGAGTAGCGGAAAGCGCGAACTTCACGTAGCTCCGGCCCGAGGTGATGGCCGAGATAGTGACTGAAGGTGCCCTCGGATGTGCCGTTCTCGAACACGGTCGAGTCTTCCGCAAACAGTTGAACGGCTCCAGAGGCGTCCAAGTTCTCGACGGCACTTTTGTACGCAGAAAGCACCGCCTTTACGGCCATGACATCTGCCTCTGAGGCCGGTGCCGGAGAAAAAGCGAGTGCGAGGAATACGGCGGACAGGGCAAGGCGCATCTGCGAGGTATCCTTAGAGTCCGTCCCGGAACTCATGACGCTCGCGCGATGCGGCGGATAAGAACCATGGCGGCGGCTGCGTAGAGGAAGGCCGTCGCGGAGGCGATGGT
>NZ_JBHSLW010000109.1:0-7743 GCF_042657265.1 Allobosea eneae | reverse complement strand
ATCGCGACAGCCCGAAAGCTCGTCACAATCCTCAACGCCGTCATCCGGGACAGACAACCATGGCGCGAACAAACCGCTTGACCAACAAGACAGTCGCTCATCCCACGGAACGGCTGGCGCAGCCAGTGAACTTTCGGTGTTCAGCCTAGGCGATAATGCCGGCGCAGTGTTGCAGCGCACCTACAGTCGAACGCTGAAGCCGGCGCTACTGTGAAATGGGCTGTTCCCGGCATCCCGGCCGGGCGCTGCCTGCCGAGTGCCCGCTTGCCCATGATCCGCCCGAACGCCCAGACGCCCCTCGATCCCGCGACCGACGCCGCGCTGCTCCTGCGCCGCCTCGGCTTCGCGACGCTGGCACTCGCTCTGCCGCTGGCCTCATTGGTCTCGCGCCGCGCCGCCGTGGTCCTGGTGCCGATCGGCGTGGTGCTGCTGGTGATCGCCGCGCTGATCGAGGCGCCGCGCTGGTTCGCCGGCAATGTCAGGGCCTCGATCTTCAGCCGCGCCGGGCTCACCCTCTGGGCGCTGGTCGGATGGGCCGTGCTCTCGCTGATCTGGAGCCCCTATACCGGCTCGGCCACCGAGAAGGCGGCCAATCTCTTCCTCGCCGTAGCGCTCGGCTTTGCCGGCGCGGCGGCGCTGCCGGAGCGCATGCGCGCCTCGAACCTCAACCTCGCCGCGCTGGGTGCCGGCACCGCCGCGATCTTCGCACTCGGCCTGCTCCTGACCGAGGCGCTCGGCCCGGTCGACTCGCGCACGGCCAACGCTGCCGGCAGCGTTGAGCGCGGGATCAGCGTCGTGCTGATCATGTCATGGCCGGCGCTCGCCTGGCTCCTGTCGCGCGAACGCGGGCTGACGGCGCTGGGGCTGGCGCTCGCCGTCGGCCTGCTCGCATTGTCGCGCATCGAGGACGGAGAGGCGATGGCGATGCTGTGCGGCGCGATCGCCTTCGGCGCGGTCAGCGCCAATCGCATCGTCGGCGCCCGGCTGATGGGCGGGATCATGGCCGGGCTGATGCTGCTGGCCCCGCTTCTGCCCTTCCTGCTGCTGCCGTTCTTCCGGCTCTCGCCGGCGGTGTTCAGCACGGTCGGCACCGGGCTCGACATCTGGGCCGACATCATCTCGATCCGCCCGTTGCAACTCGTCACCGGCCACGGGCTCGACACGGTGCTACGCGGGCGCACCACCGGGGCGCTGCCGCTGGAGGTGCCCACCACAATCCTGTTCGAGACATGGTATGAGCTCGGCTTGGTCGGCGCGACGACGGCAGCGCTCTGCCTCTATTTCGCGGTCAGCGCCGCCGGCCGCATGCCGGGCGCCCTCGCGGCCGGGGGCGTCGCAGCCTATGTCACCGCCTTTGCGCTGGCGGCGCTTGGCTTCGCCTCGTTCCAGACCTGGTGGCTGATGACATTGACCGCCGTCGCCCTGCTCTTCACCGCCATCGCCCGCGGGCAGTACCGCACCGAGCGACCGGTGGCGCCACTGGGCCGGCGGCCGAAGGCGCCGAGCGTGCCGGCCGCAGAGTAGGCAGCAGCGGCCGTCATTCCGGGACAGGCCGATAGACCTGGTCGCAGAAGCCACGAGCACGACGCTGCGCAGATCGACATGCTCGCCCTTGTGGCGCGCATACAAGTCTCGGAAACGGCCTTCGACCAGCAAAGACGTGGATGGTCGGCACAAGGCCGACCATGACGAAAAAGGTGTTGCTCATGGGTTCCGGGCTCGCCGCTGCGCGGCGCCCCGGAAAGACGGTGTGTCCGAGCGCCTACGCCGCCTCGCGGCCCGCATTCACCGCATGGCAGGCGACGCCGTCGATCACCGGCGGGTTCTCGATCCGGCAGCGGTCGAAGACCAGCGGACAGCGCGGATGGAAGGTGCAGCCCGAAGGCGGGTTGATCGGGTTCGGGATTTCGCCCTTCACACCCTCGTGCGCCTTGCCGATCATGGCGAGGTCGGGCACCGCGTCGAGCAGCATCCTCGTATAGGGGTGGCGCGGTGCGGCGAAGAGCTGCTTTCCATCGGAAACCTCGACGAGGCGGCCGAGATACATCACGCCGATGCGGGTCGCCATATGCCGGACGACCGCGAGATTGTGGCTGATGAAGAGATAGGTCAGCCCGAACTTCTCCTGCAGGTCGCGCATCAGATTGAGGATCTGCGCCTGCACGGAGACGTCGAGCGCCGAGGTCGGCTCGTCGCAGACGATGAACTCGGCATTGGAGGCGAGCGCGCGGGCAATCGCGATGCGCTGGCGCTGGCCGCCGGAGAATTCGTGGGGGAACTTCTTGCCGTCGTCGGGATGCAGGCCGACCAGCGAGAGCAGTTCGCCGACGCGCGCCTCGATCGGCGCATCGCCCTGGATGATGTCGAAAGCACGGATCGGCTCGGCGATGATCCGCCCGACGCGCCAGCGCGGATTGAGCGAGGCGTAAGGATCCTGGAAGATCATCTGGATGCGCCGGCGCAGGCGCTGGCGCTCGGCGGAAGCGGCCTGATCGGACATCGAGACGCCGTCGATCGAGACCGTGCCGCCGGACGGGTGCAGCAGTCCGACCACCATACGCGCAACCGTCGATTTGCCCGAACCGGACTCGCCGACGAGCGCGAAGGTCTCGCCCTTGCGAATGTCGAAGGAGACGCCGTCGACGGCCTTGAGGAACTGCTTGTCCTGGCGCTCCAGCACCCGGTTGAGCCAAGGCTTGGAGACGTCGAAGACGCGCTTGAGGTCACGGACCTGGACGAAGGCTTTGTCGCTCACGCCGCGATCTCCGTCTTGCCGCTCGGCACCTTCGCCTGGTCGTAGAGATGGCAGGCGACCTTGTGGCCGCCGACATCGATGAGTTCCGGCCGCTCGACATGGCAGCGGGCGAAGACCTTGGCGCAGCGCGGATTGAAAGCGCAGCCCTTCGGGATGTTGGAGAGCCGCGGCATCGAACCGGGGATCTGCACCAACCGCGCAGCGTCACCCGTGATCGAGGGGATCGCGCCCATCAGCCCTTGCGTATAGGGGTGGAGCGGCTGCTTGATGACCTCGCGTACCGGACCGATCTCGGCAACGCGGCCGGCATACATCACGGCGACGCGGTCGGCGGTCTCGGCGATCACACCCATATCGTGGGTCACCAGCATCACCGACGTCCCGCGCTCCTTGCAGAGCCGCTTGATCAGGGCGATGATCTGCGCTTGCACGGACACGTCGAGCGCCGTCGTCGGCTCGTCGGCGATGATGAACTCCGGCTCGGCGCAGAGCGCGAGCGCGATGACGACGCGCTGGCGCATGCCGCCGGAGAATTCATGCGGATAGCCGTCGATGCGCCGTTCGGGCGCCGGAATGCCGACCTCGTCGAGCAAGGCGATGGCGCGCTTGCGCGCATCGGCCGCGTTGAGATCAGTATGGGTCTGTATCGTCTCGATCAATTGCTCGCCAACCCGGTAGAGCGGGTTGAGGCTGGTCAGCGGGTCCTGGAAGATCATGCCGATGCGCTTGCCGCGGACGCGGCGCATCTGCTCGGGCGGGAGATGGTCGACGCGCTCGCCGGAGAGCACGACCTTGCCGTCTGCGATGCGGCCGGGCGGATCGATCAGTCCGATGATCGCCGAGCCGGTGACCGACTTGCCGGCGCCGGATTCACCGACGACGCCCAGCACCTCGCCGCGGGCGATGTCGAAGGAAACCTTGTCGAGCGCGCGCAATGTGCCGCGGCGTGTGACGAACTCGACGGTGAGGTCCTGGACGGAGAGGACTGGTTGGGTCATCGCAGCTCCGGGAACGCGAAGGAAGGCAGGCGGCGTTTCATCGTCACCTCAGTTTCGGATTGAGCGCATCGCGCAACCAGTCGCCGAACAGGTTGATCGAGAGCGCGAACAGGATCAGCACGAGCGAGGGGAATAGCAGGATCCACCACTCGCCGGAGAACAGGTACTGCTGGCCGAAGCGGATCAGTGTGCCGAGCGAGGGCTGGGTCGGCGGCATGCCGACGCCGAGGAAGGAGAGCGTCGCCTCCTCGATCACCGCCAGCGCGAGGTTGATCGTGGCGATGACCAGCACGGGTCCGGCGACATTGGGCAGGACGTGCTTGAGCATCACCGGCCAGGCCTTGAGTCCGATCAGGCGGGCGGCGTCGACATAGACCTTGTTCTTCTCGACAAGGGTCGAGCCGCGCACGGTGCGGGCATATTGCGCCCAGTTCGACAGGCCGATGGCGATGACGAGGACGAGCAGCGTCATCTGCTCCTGCGCCGCCGGCGGGATCAACCCCCGCGCCACGCCGAAGACGAGCAGCGCCACCAGGATCGCCGGGAAGGAGAGCTGGATGTCGGCGACGCGCATGATCAGCGCCTCGGTGCGACCGCCGACATAGCCGGCGACGAGGCCGAGGCCGACGCCGAGCACGAGCGAAAACAGCACCGAGGCGGCGCCGACGATCAACGAGACGCGCGAGCCGTAGAGGATGGCCGAGAAGATGTCGCGGCCCTGGCCGTCCGACCCCAGCCAGAACACCTTGCCGGTGATCTCGTTGGGCTGCATGGGCCGCGAGAAGCCGTCTGAGAGGTCGAGCGAGGACGGGTCGAACGGGTCGTAGGGCGCGATCAGCGGCGCGAAGACGGCGGCCAGCACGAGCAGCAGCGCCATGATGCTCGCCATCACCGTGATCGGCGAGGAGCGGAAGGAATAGACGAGGTCGGAATCCCAGAAGCGGGCGAAGCGACTCGGACCTTTGGGAGGTGCGGAAAGCGTCGTCATGCGCTGCCCTCCGTCATTCCGGGGCGGCCCGCAGGGCCGAACCCGGAACCCACGACCGCGTGATATCTAACCAGCCGAATTTCCCACGTCATCGGCAAAAACAAGACGGCTCGCCCGGTCGTGGGTTCCGGGTTCTTCGCTATGCGAAGCCCCGGAATGACAATGGAATCGCTCGTCATTGCCACCTCACTTCGCCGGAACCATGACACCGCCGCGCAGGCGCGGATCGAGCGCGACGTAGACGATGTCGACCAGCAAAGAGGTCAGCACGAAGACGAAGGCGACGAAGAGCAGATAGGCCGACATCACGGGAACGTCGACGAACTGCACCGCATTGACGAAGAGCGCGCCGAGCCCTGGCCACTGGAACACCGTCTCGGTGACGATGGCGAAGGCGATGACGCCGCCCAATTGCACACCGGCGATGGTGATCACCGGGATCATGGTGTTGCGTAGGGCATGGCGGAACTCGATCTTGCGCTCGGGAATGCCGCGAGCTCGGGCGAAGCGGATGAAATCGGCGCGCATCACCTCCAGCATCTCGGAGCGGACGAGGCGCATCACCAGAGTGAGCTGCAGGAAGCCGAGGGTCAGCACCGGCATGACCAGTGACTTTAGGCCGCTCACCGTCAGCAGCCCGGTCGACCACCAGCCGATCTGGACGGTGTCGCCGCGCCCGAACGACGGCAGCCAGCGCAGCTCAACGGCGAAGATGTAGATCAGCCCGATTCCGATCAGGAAAGTCGGCAGGGAAACACCGATCAGGGAGACCGACATGACGAGATTGGCGATCCAGCTGTCGCGGCGGATCGCGGCGTAAACGCCGAAGGCGATGCCGGTGACGAAGGCGAAAATCGCCGAGAGCACGGCGAGCTCGACGGTCGCGGGCAGGCGCTCAAGGATCAGCGCGGAGACCTTGCGGCCCTGGCGATAGGAAATGCCGAAATCGCCGCGCGCCGCATCGGCGACGAAACGCGCGAATTGTAGCGGCACCGGATCATTGAGGCCCAGCCGTTCAGTCAGTTCGGCGCGGTCCTGGAGCGTCGCTTCCTGGCCGAGCATGTTGACGACGGGATCGCCGACGAACCGGAACATCGAGAAGGCGATGAAGGCGACGGCGAGCATCACCACCAGCCCCTGCATCAGCGAGCGCAGGATATAGGCGAGCATCGCGTCTTGAACCCCTTATACGAATGATAAGTCGCGGGGCCGTCTTGGCGCGGCCCCTGCGACAGGTTGCCGGCTCTACGAGCCCTTGAACGAGACCATCTTCAGCTTCGGCTGGTTTTGGACGTCGACGGGCACGTCGAGCGTCGAGTTCATGCCATAGCTGAGCGTCTGGTGGTGGATCGGCAGATAGACCGTCTCGTCCTTCAGCTTCGCCCAGATCTGGGCGATCGTGGCGTCGCGCTTGGCGATGTCGATCTCCTTGGAGAGCGACTGGATTTGCGCGTCGACATCCTTGTCGGCATAGCCGGTCGCGTTCCAGCTGCCCTGCGAGCCGGTGCGGCTGTGATACATGTAGGAGAAGACATAGTCGCTGTCGAAGGTCGGGACGCCCCAGCCGACGAGGTAGAACTCGGTCTCCGGCGGGTTCTTCTGGATCAGGTTGAAGTGGATCGACTTCGACTGCGAGACCAGGTTCACCTTGACGCCGATCTGGCCGAACATGCCGACCGCTGCCTGGCAGATGCCCTCATCGTTGATGTAGCGATCGTTCGGGCAATGCAGCGTTACCGAGAAGCCGTTGGGGTAGCCGGCCTCGGCGAGCAGCGCCTTGGCCTTGGCGACGTCGGTCGCCGGCGCGGCGTCGAGCTCCTTGGTCCAGCCATTGGCGAAGGGCGGCAGGATGACGCCGGTCGGGATCGACTCGCCGCGCATCACGACGCGCTGGATCGCCTGGCGGTTGAGCGCCATGTTCATCGCCTGGCGGACGCGCTTGTCGGCGAAGGGATTCTTGCCCTCGACATTGTCGCCCTTCAGGTCCTTGGACGCGACGTCCATGCCGAAGAAGATGGTGCGGTTCTCGGGGCCGGTGGTGACGCGGACCTTGGGCTGGCCCTTCAGCCGGGCGATGTCCTGCACCGGCACGTCCTGGACGAGATCGACCTCGCCGGAGAGCAGCGCCGCGATGCGGGTCGCATCCTGCTTGATCGGCACATAGGTCAGCTCGGTGATCTCGAGCGGCACCTTCGCCTTGGCCCAGTAATTCTCGTTGCGCTTCATCACCGTCTTCACGTCGGCTTCACGCGTGACCAGGACGAAGGGGCCCGTGCCGTTGGCATTGCGGACGGCGTAGTTCTCTTCCTTGTTCTTGAAATCCTGCGCCTTGGTGGCGTTGTTCTTCTCCGCCCAAGCCTTGTTCAGGATGCGGATGGACGAGGTGTTGTTGACCAACAACGGGTTCGGACCCTTGGTCTTGATGCGGACCGTGAGGTCGTCGACCTTCGAGACCTTCTCCACCGAGGTCAGATAACCCTTGAAGTCCGAGGTCGGCTGCATGGCGCGTTCATAGGAGAACACCACGTCGTCGGCGGTGAAGGGCGAGCCGTCATGGAACTTGACGCCCTCCTGCAGCTTGAACTCCCAGGTGGTCGGATCGTCCGGCAGCACCTTCCACGACGAAGCGAGCAGCGGATGCAGCTTTCCCGCATGGTCGCGCTCGGTCAGGGCCTCATACATGTGCTGGACGACCGTGGTCGTCAGGCCTTCGTTCTGGCCATGCGGATCGATCGTCAGCGCATCGCCGGCGGAGGCCCATTTGACCGGCCTCGCTTCGGCTGCGCCGAGCGCCAGCACGGAGACGCCGAACAGCGCGGCGGCAAGCGTAAGATTACGCGATTTCATCGGAATTGACCTCCCAGTCGCGGCCCGATCGCGGGCCAGCCGAAGCGCCGGATGTTAGGCAGTGTGGACGGATTGCCGCATGCGTCTGTTCGAGGATTCCTCTGACGCGGATTGTCTGATTCATGGAGAGCCGACTGATTTGGAGGTCGGCGATG
>NZ_JBHSLW010000108.1:0-5349 GCF_042657265.1 Allobosea eneae | reverse complement strand
TACTTCCGCGAGCTCCCGCTTTGCCTCGTCGGCATGGAGGCTTGTGCAACGGCACACCACTGGGCACGCGAGCTGATCGCGCTCGGGCACGAGGTCAGGCGTAAGCGGTGCTCCGAGAGCACCGCTTACATCGGGACCGAATACCCCATCTCTTCCGTGAACCTTTCGCTTCATCGTATCCGTCCGGTGAGAGCCGCCTTGCGGAGAGTGGTGCAGATCGTTGAGCACAGGACGTATGGACAGGCATACGAACAGTGCTTTCGAGCGGCTTGAGATTGTCGAGACAGGGCGCCGGCGCCGCTGGAGCGAGGCGGCGAAGGAACGGATCGCCCTGGAGAGCCTGAGCGGACCGCGGCAGATCTCGGCGACGGCTCGGCGGCACAACATCTCGCGGTCGCTGCTGCTGATCTGGCGGCGTGCCTTCCTTGCCCGGAACGAGGAGGCCTCGCCCAGCTTCGTTCCGGCGGTTGTGACCGCCGAGCCTATTGCGGCGCCTCAGGCAGTCACTCTGATGCCGAGGACGGAGATCGTGCTTCGGTGCGGCCGGCGGATCGTCGTCGAAGGTCCGGTCGATATCGCGGCCGTGCTGGCGTTGGCGCGCGGGCTGGAGGCCCTGCGATGATCCCGGTCCCGAGCGGGGTTCGGGTCTGGCTGGCGACGGGCCACACGGATATGAGGAAGGGCTTCGCCGGTCTGGCCCTCCAGGTCCAGGAGGTTCTCCGTCGCGATCCCCATGGCGGCCATCTCTTCGTCTTCCGCGGCCGGCGCGGCGACCTGGTCAAAGTGATCTGGCACGACGGCCAGGGTGCGTGCCTCTTCTCGAAGCGGCTGGAGAGGGGCCGCTTTCTGTGGCCGTCGCCAGCGGATAGTGTCGTGACGATCACGCCGGCCCAGCTCGGCTATCTGCTCGAAGGCATCGATTCGCGGATGCCGCAGCGGAGTTGGCGCCCCACCGCGACGGGATAAACATTTGCGCTTGGCTCGTGGGCGATGGAGTGATTCCATCGCCTTGTGACGAACGCCGCCGATGCCCTTCCAAGCGACCTCGCCGCCGCGCAGACGATGATCCTGGCGGAGCGCGCGGCGCGTCTGGAGGCCGAAGCCGCCACTGCCCGGTAACGGGCTTGCGAACAGCAGCACGGATGCGCTGATCGCGCGGCTAAAGCTGGAGATCGAGAAGCTCAGGCGCGAGCTCTACGGCACGCGCTCGGAGCGTAAGGCCAGGCTCCTCGACCAGTTGGAGATGCAGCTCGAGGATCTGGAGGCCGACGCCACTGAGGACGAACTGGCAGCGGAAGCCGCGGCGCGGGCGACCAACGTTGTCGCCTTCCAGCGCAAGCGCCCCACACGCCAGCCGTTCCCGGACCACTTGCAGCGCGAACGCGTTGTCGTCGTCGCACCGGAGAATTGCCCGTGCTGCGGCTCGCTGAAGTTGGTCAAGCTCGGCGAGGACATCACCGAGACGCTGGAGGTGATCCCGCGCCAGTGGAAGGTGATCCAGACGGTGCGGGAGCGCTTCTCCTGCCGCGAGTGTGAGACGATCGCCCAGCCGCCGGCGCCATTCCATGTCCTCCCCCGTGGCCATGCCGAACCGAACCTGCCGGCGATGGTGCTGTTCGAGAAGTATGGCCAGCACCAGCTGCTGAACCGGCAGAGCGAGCGCTATGCCCGCGAAGGCATCGATCTGCCGCTCTCGACGCTGGCCGACCATGTCGGCGCCTGCGCTGCAGCCTTGCGGCCGCTCCATAGCCTGATCGAGCAGCATGTCATGGCGGCCGAACGGCTTCATGGCGACGACACGCCGGTGCCGATGCTGGCGAAGGGCAAGACCGACACCGGCCGGGCCTGGGTCTATGTTCGCGACGACCGCCCCTTCGGCGGCGCCGATCCGCCGGCCGGGCTGTTTTAGGCCTCGCGAGACCGCTCTGGCGATCACCCCGATGAACACCTGCGCGGTTTTACCGGCGTCCTGCAGGCCGACGCCTATGCCGGCTACAACCGGCTGCTCGTGCCCGATCGCTGGCCCGGGCCGGTCGTCGAGGCCCTGTGCTGGGCCCATACGCGGCGCAAGTTCTTCGAGCTCGCCACGAGTCGCCGGCGCGGGCGTAACGCCGCGCCGATCTCGCCGATCGCCTTCGAAGCCGTCACTCGTATCGACGCGATCTTCGACATCGAGTGCGAGATCAACAGCATCGCGACAGGGCAGCGCCTCACCGCCCGCCGGGACCGCAGCGCTCCGCTCGTCGCCGATCTCGAAGCCTTGATGCGCGAGCATCGCACCAGGCTCTCCCGGCACGCGCCCGTCGCCCAGGCCATGGACTACATGCTCCGGCGATGGGATGGCTTCGCCGCTTCCTCGGCGACGGCCGCATCTGCCTGACGAACAATGCCGCGGAACGAAGCCTGAGAGGGCTGGCTCTCGGCCGCAAAGCCTGGCTCTTCGCCGGATCGGACCGCGGCGCCGAGCGGGCGGCCGTCATCTACAGCCTGATCGGCACCGCAAAGCTCAACGACATCGACCCGCAGGCCTGGCTGGCCGATGTTTTAACACGCATCGCCGACACCCCGCAAAGCCGCCTCGGCGAGTTGCTCCCCTGGAACTGGCGTCGCGTCCAGATGAGGGCGGCCGCGTGACGGCGAAGCGACCTGTGCCAAGCGAGGACGAGCGACGCTTCTTATTGCGCAGCCTGACCGAAGTCGGTCCGTCCAAACCCGTCGGCTACCTGCCGCTCTATACGATCAAGGACTTCGTCCAGCTCTCACCCGAAACGGTCGCCGCCGCAGCAACCGCCCGCGGCCTCACGACCGTGCATATCAGCCCACAGGAATGCTGCATCAAGAGCGGCGCACTCTACGTCTACCATCGTGAGGCGCTCGCCAGCCTTTTGGAAACGCAGGCTGCTGTGATCAACGCCGCAGGGCTTCCGCTCGACCGTATGCGCTGTTCTCAGGCCACGGCCTTGAGGGGGGCCGGTGCATAGGCCCACGGCAGGAGTTCGTCGATCTGGCTCTGGGGATGGCCGGCAACGATGCGGGCGATGACGTCGGTGAAGTAGGCTTGCGGGTCGATGGCGTTGAGCTTGCAGGTCTCCACCAGCGAGGCAATGACGGCCCAGTGCTCACCGCCGCCGTCGGAGCCGGCAAAAAGCGCGTTCTTGCGATTGAGCGCGATCGGCCGGATGGCGCGCTCGACCACGTTGGAGTCAATCTCGACGCGGCCGTCTTCGAGGAAGCGGCTCAGGCCCGCCCAGCGCGAGAGGGCGTAGCGGATCGCCTCGACCAGCTTGCTCTTTTGGCTGAGGAGGGCGAGCTTCGCCTTCAGCCACGGCTCCAGCGCATCGACGATCGCGCGGCTTCTCGCTTGGCGCATATCGCGACGCTCCTCGGCTGAGCGGCCGCGGATCTCGCCCTCGATGCGATAAAGCTCTGCGATCCGGGCGAGCGCTTCCGTCGCGATCGGCGCAGGGCCACCCTGCGCGAGATCATAGAACTTGCGCCGGACATGGCTCCAGCAGAACGCCAGGCTCACTGCGTTGCGGTCGGCCAGGACCTTGTAGCCCGCGAAGCCATCGACCTGCAGCGTACCAACGAAACCCTGAAGATGGCGGACCGCCTGCTCAGCCTTGCGGTCGGGCGCGTAGAGATAGACGACGCCGGGCGGATCGACGCCGCACCAAGGTCGTTCGTCGCGGGCATAGGCGAAGAGCTGGCCGGTCTGGGTCCGGCCGCGGCCCGGATCGAGCACCGGCGCCGTGGTCTCGTCGGCGAAGAGTTTTGTCGATGCCTTCAGGCGTTCGAACAGCCGCGCATGGACAGGCCGTAGCAGGAAGGCTGCCTTGCCGACCCAGTCGGCCAAGGTCGAGCGATCCAGGTTGACGCCCTATCGGGCATAGATCTGGGCCTGACGGTACAACGGCAGATGATCGGCATATTTGGCGACCAGAACATGGGCCACCGTTGCCTCGGTCGGGATGCCGCCCTCGACGAGCCTGGCGGGCGCGGGCGCCTGGACCATGACCTCCTCGCAGGTCCGGCAGGCGTATTTTGGCCGGCACGTCACGATCACCCGGAACTGGGCTGGCACGATGTCGAGACGTTCGGAGACGTCCTCGCCCATGACATGGAGCTGCCCGCGGCAGCAGGGGCAGGTCTGGTCCTGGATATCGACGATCCTCTCGATGCGCGGCAGGTGCGCGGGAAGCGAGCCGCGGTTGGCGCGGCGCTTCCTGACCCGGTCAGCGCGTTTGACGGGATCAGCCGCTTCCTCGCCGGCGAGGCCCTCGGCGTCGATCTGCTCGGCCTCCTCGAGACCCAGCAACAGCTGGTCGACCGGCAGACTCTCGGCCCGACGCCCGAAGCGATGGCGTTGCAGCTCCTTGATGATCTGGCGCAGCCGCTCGTTCTCGGCGCGCTCGGCGGCGAACATCGCCTGGAGGGCGACAGGGTCGCGGGTCAAGGGCTCGGGCGAGGTGCTCACAAAGCCGATTCAATCATGGATTACAGCGGCTTGCCAGTGCTGAACGGTCAACTTGCCGCGACGGGGACGCGCGTCTCGCGCCGTTCATGAACCCGGCGCCAGTCGAGGCCTTCAAGCAACGCCTGAAGCTGCGCCGGTCAGCCGCACGACGCCATCGGCGATGGCAGGCCACTGGAACTTGCCGTCCTCCAAGCGCTTCGAGAACAGGCAGACGCCCGTCCCGTCGAAGTAGACGAGTTTGATTCGCTCCGCGCGCCTCGCCCGGAACACATAGACCGCGCCCGAGAACGGATCGGCGCCCATGCTCTCGCGCACCAGCGCGGCTAGGCCCTCCGCGCCCTTGCGGAAGTCGACCGGCTTCGTCGCCACCATGACGCGGAGCGCCCCGGTCGGGCCGATCACGAGCCGCCCTTCAGTGCGCCAATCACTGCGGCGATCGCCTTCGGGCTCGCCCCCGAGCCGACCCGTACGACGACGCCGTCGATCTCGAACTCGATCCCGTCGCTCGACCTACTGGGGGCACGGCGCGTGCGACGACGACGTTTAGCCGACTGCCGGACCGGCTTTGGCTCCGCAACCGCCGCTTCGATCACGGCCGGCACGAACATCGGCGCGGATCGTGGCGACACCGTCTCGGGCGCGCGACGCAGGAGGCGTCGCCAGCCAAACAACTGCTGCGGTGACATCGCATGGCGGCGCGCGACCTCACTCACCGTGGCTCCAGGCTCGTAGCTTTCCGCCACGATCCGCGCTTTGTCGTCGTCGGACCAATGTACCCCTACGAGGGCGGCCGTCTTGAGGATTGATGCTTGGGGGTGAGAATGTGTCTGTATGGACGTCTATACAGGCACGCCGATCAGTCGGCTTGAGAT
>NZ_JBHSLW010000107.1:0-921 GCF_042657265.1 Allobosea eneae | reverse complement strand
CGTAAGCTCTGAAATCGTCATGTGTCGAAGCCCTCAGGGGCTTCAAACATCGGCGCTCAGACCGCGCCCGCAAAGGTGCCAACGGGACAGCGCTTACGATTGACCCTGGCGTAGTCGCGCTTGATGGTGCGCACGAAGGCTTCGGCCATGCCGTTGGATTGCGGGCTCTGGACGGGGGTGGTCAGCGGTTCGAAGCCGATCTCGCGAGCAAAGCGCCTGGTCTCGCCGGCGATGTAGCCAGAGCCGTTGTCGGTCAGCCATTCGATGACGCCGGGCAGGCGGTTGACCGGTCCGAAGCGGGTCTCGACGGCCACCGTCATGAGGTCGCGAACGTCCTCCCCCTTGATGCCCTCGGTCGTGGCGACGAAGCTGATCGCCTCGCGGTCGCAGCAGTCGAGTGCGAAGGCGACGCGAACCTTCTCGCCATTGTCGCAGCCGAGTTCGAAGCCGTCCGAGCACCAGCGCAGGTTGGATCGATCGACGGCGATGCGGCCATCGTGACGACGCGCGTCGATGCCGCCGGCATGGCGCTGCAGGAGCAGGCCATGGGCCTTCATGACGCGGTAGACCCGCTTGTGATGTAACCATGCGGCGTAGGCCGCAGTACGGCTATTTCGGGTCGTCCGATCTTGTGAGCAGGTGAGGATTGGCTTTGTAGATTTCGGCGAGGCCTTTGAGCGTCTCGATGCCGAAGTCTGTGAACGCCATGACGCTGTCATCGCCTGGCCCATAGACCCAGACCACGCCGTCCTCCGGGTCCATTTCATTGGCCACGTCCCACAGCCAGTCCTCGTCTTCACCGAGCATTTCGGCGACGCGGGCGTACCCCTACGAGGGCGGCCGTCTTGAGGATTGATGCTTGGGGGTGAGAATGTGTCTGTATGGACGTCTATACAGGCACGCCGATCAGTCGGCTTGAGA
>NZ_JBHSLW010000106.1:0-1298 GCF_042657265.1 Allobosea eneae | reverse complement strand
AGCTGGACACCCGCAAGAACCGGTTGATTTCTGGCGGTACGGTAGGGTCGGCGCGATTTCGGGATGATGCTGGGCCTCAGGCTGCCTGAGGGCCGTCATTTTGAGCCGATTCCGGCGTTTTTCGCCGCTTCTGGTCAGACTCACCCCATGGCTTTTGCCCGTTCATGGAAGACCAGGCGGTCGAAGTTGTAGGCGATGTTGGCGAGCGTGAGTTTGGCCTCGGCTCGGGCCAGGCCGATGGTGCGGATGAAGAGGCCGAACCTGTTCTTCTGGTGGGCGAAGACGTGCTCGACCGCAGCCCGGATCGCCGACTTGCCGGCATTGGCGCGCGCGACATGCGCCGGCATCGGCCGACCCGGCGGCTTGCGGCGATGGATGCGGCTGACCAGCATCTTCGCCGCCAGGCTTTTCTCGTTCGTCTGTGAGCGGTAGGCGCTGTCGGCCCAGACCTCGGAGGAGGTGTTCTGCGTCGTCACCAGGCGCGGCAGCATCCGTCCATCGGCATGCGCCGCCGATGTCACCGCGCTCTCCCGGATGAAGCCGAAGCGTCGGTCGATCGCGATGTGGGTCTTGTAGCCGAAGACCGGCAAGGCGATCTGCGGCAAGGGCTTGCCGTCGGGCCGATATCGGATCTTGCCGCCGATCTTCAGCGTCCAGCGCGCATCGACGTCCTTCTGTGCTGCCTTGCTGGGTTCGTCTGGCCAGATCTCCTTTGCCGTCTTACCAGCCTTGATCGCCTCCTTCTCCGCGTCCGTGTTGCGCTGCTTGGGCGCCGGCACGAGGGAGGCATCGACGATCTGGCCCGACATCGGGATGTAGCCCTTCTTCTGAAGCTGCCAGTCGAAGGCCTTCATCACCCGCCGCAGCGTACCGGTCTCGGTCAGCCTGTTGCGGAAATGGCGGATCGTGTTCTCGTCGGGCGTCGGAGCGCCAAGATCAAAGCGCAGGAAGCGCATCCAGGACAGGCGGTCCCGGATCATGAACTCCATCTTCGCATCGCTGAGATTGTGCTGCGCCTGAAGGATCAGCGCCTTGAACATCGACACGGGATCGAAGGGCGGGCGTCCGCCCTTGGCTCCATCGCCGTAGCCAAGGCCCTCGACGAGCCAGCCACGGAAATACTCAAAGTCGATCGTCGCTTCGAGCGTCTCCAGCGGATCGCCGATCTGGCTCATCCTCTCAAGATGCTCCGACAACCCGAACAACGACCGCTGTTCCATCGACCTGCCTCCAAATCAAGACAAGCCGAGTGAATCATGAAGCGGTCAATTCGGCGAGGTTTTTGCGGGCGTCCAGCT
>NZ_JBHSLW010000105.1:0-650 GCF_042657265.1 Allobosea eneae | reverse complement strand
TCCAAGCTGCTCGGGCCCGATGGCAACCCGATTGACTATGACGATGTCTTCGGGCCGCCCAAGGCCGGGCCGACGCTCACCGGCGTGCGCTCGCCGATCTCCGGCCACCCAGCCGATGGCCTGACGCCGACCCGACTGGCCGCGATCCATCGCGCCGCGGCGACCGGCAGCCCGCTCGCCTGGCTCGAGCTCGCCGAGGACATCGAGGAGCGTGACCCGCACTACCTGTCCGTGCTCGGCACGCGCCGCCGCTCGGTTGGACAGCTGCCGATCGCGATCGCGGCGGCCAGCGACGATGCCGAGCATGTCCGCCATGCCGATTTCCTGCGCGAATGGTTGGAAGAGGGCGTGCTCGAGCTGGCGCTCTTCGACATCCTGGACGCGATCGGCAAGGGCTTCTCGGTCACCGAGATCGAGTGGGAATCGACGCCCGAGGCCGTGCTGCCGAAATGCCTCGACTATCGCCCGCAGCGCTGGTTCGAGTTCGATCAGGTCGACGGCGAGACCGTCGTCCTGGCCGAGGGCGTGACCCGCGAGCCGCTTTCGCCGCACAAGTTCATCGTCCATCGACACAAGGCCAAGAGTGGCCTGACCATCCGCTCCGGCCTCGCCCGCGTCGCGTCCTGGTGCTGGATGTACAAGGCCTTCAC
>NZ_JBHSLW010000104.1:0-46419 GCF_042657265.1 Allobosea eneae | reverse complement strand
ACCATCGCCTCCGCGACGGCCTTCCTCTACGCAGCCGCCGCCATGGTTCTTATCCGCCGCATCGCGCGAGCGTCATGAGTTCCGGGACGGACTCTGAGGAAGGGCCGTCCAGGCACGGAAATTAGCTCGTATAGAATATTCGGCGCCGATATTGCTAAAACAGAGCATACCATTCCTACGATAGAAGCGCCGATTACTATACGCCGGCATGATCTGACTTGTTATCTATAGCCATGATCCGACCTTTGCGGGATTTGCCGCAAGGGTCGCCATGTCCGCCACTAGAGTCAGGACTCGTTGATCACAGCCAGAAGATGACGGTGGCAGCGAGGGCGATGGCGGAGAAGAAGGCCGTAGGGCAGCGACCGTAGCGGGTGGCGACGCGGCGCCAGTCTTTGAGGCGGCCGAACATGATCTCGATGCGGCTGCGGCGCCGATAGCGGCGCTTATCGTACCGGACGGGCTCGTTGCGCGACCTGCGGCCTGGGATGCAAGGCTGGATGCGCCCCAGGCGGCCTCGTCCAGCGTGTCGAGATACTCCCGGACCGAGCGACGCGTCCGGGCGAGATCGTCCCAGTCGACCGGTTCGCTGGCTCGCCGCGCGTTGCTTGTTGGCGTCGGCCTTGATCAGGCTGGCATCGACAGCGAAGCCTTCGCCGCCGACGAGCCCCTCCGCGATGCAGCGCCGGACGGTCGTCTCGAACAGCTCGCGCAGGAGATCGCTCTCGCGGAAGCGGCCATGCCGGTTCTTCGAGAACGTCGAGTGATCAGGCACGTTGCCCTCGAGCCCGAGCCGACAGAACCAGCGATAGGCGAGGTTGAGATGAACCTCCTCGCACAGGCGGCGCTCGGAGCGGATGCCGAAGCAGTAGCCGATCAGCAGCATCCGGATCATCAGCTCCGGATCGACCGAAGGCCGGCCGATCTCGCTGTAGAACGGACGAAGATGCGCGCGGATCTCCGAGAGATCGACGAACCGATCGATGGCTCGCACCCAATGGTCGGCCGGGACGTGGCGCTCCAGGCTGAACTCGTAGAACAGCGCCTCCTGCGCCACCCGCCGTTCGCCCATCATCGCGCCGCCCTCCGACCAGGGAAGACTGAATCAGGACTTCATAACCGCAGCAAGGACGACTTTTTCAACGGTATCGGCCCATTTCAGACTCTGGGAGCGTCCGCTTTTAGGCTGTCTAACTGGCGGGGCGAACTCGGCCTGCCCGGTTTGGAGACCCGGCCTGTGGGCAGCCCGCACGGCCCCCTCCACAGGGCTCAATTTGCAGCTTAGAGTTGTCGCCGCTGGGGGCGATGTGGCGAAGAAC
This sequence comes from Allobosea eneae, assembly GCF_042657265.1. Lineage (NCBI taxonomy): Bacteria > Pseudomonadati > Pseudomonadota > Alphaproteobacteria > Hyphomicrobiales > Alloboseaceae > Allobosea > Allobosea eneae. Next base: position 45,100 of record NZ_JBHSLW010000104.1, on the reverse strand, counting down.
TCTGAAAATCATGTACTTGCCTGCCGTAGAGGCGATCGAACCGCCTCATGATGCCTGCTGCGCTCGACTACGATGCATTCCTGACCGAGCTTCAACGCCAGTTCGGCGACGGGCTGGTCACTATCGTCGGCTCCGGGCTCTCCTGCGCAGAAGGCTTGCCCGGAATGGGAGCCCTGGCGACCCATTTGAGCGCGGAGATTCCGAAACTCGTTTCTGGAGCCGATGCTGCGCTTTGGGATGAGCTCGCGGCCGAGATCACGGCTGTCGGCCTCGAAGCCGCGCTCCTAAAGAAGCCGCCTTCCTCCACGCTAGAGTCCGCCATCGTGGGGTCTTCGGCAAGCTTCATCGCAGCTGCTGAGCGCCGCGTGGTTGCCGATGTGTTCACAGGCAAGCGAACGCTTCGGTTTACCCGGCTGCTGAAACACCTCCTGAAGCCGTCGACCGGGATACCAGTCGTTACGACGAACTACGACAGGCTGGTCGAGATCGCGGCGGAGGAAGCGGGATTGGGCGCCGATACCTTGTTTGTCGGAGGATTCGCCGGGGCGCTGAACGAGACCGAGAGCAGCATGAGCTTTTGCCGTGAGGTGAGCCTGCAAGGGAAGATCGTGCGAACCCGCTATCAGGATCGAGCCGTCATCCTGAAGCCGCACGGTAGTCTCGATTGGTATCATCGCGCGGGCAAGCCGGTTCGATATGCCGGTGACCTGGATATTCCGCGGCTTATCATCACGCCGGGACTAAACAAGTTCCGCAACGGCTACGAAAGCCCGTTCGACCGTCACCGTGAGCGTGCGAACGGGGCTATCGACAGGGCGACCCGTTTTCTGATCATCGGCTACGGCTTTAACGATGATCACCTTGAGACGCACCTCACGCCGCGGATCGCATCGGGCACGTCGACGCTTCTTCTGACGTTCGAACTCTCTGAAAATGCGATCGCCCTGGCGCGGGAACATGGGAACGTCATCGCCATCGAGCGCGCCATCGTCGGGAGCACCGAGGGCTCGCGTGTATTCTGGAACCGAACACTGCACGAGATCCCGGACAAGAACCTGTGGGATCTCGGAACCTTCATTTCTGAGGTGCTCGAGCCATGACCGAACCGGCACTCCAATTATCCGCAGCAGATAAGATCGGTCGTGTGGCGTCAGTGGACACGAGCCGGGTCGCCGTGGACGTGACGAACTCGGTGTTGCTCACCCGGATCGGGATCGGGCAACTAATCGCGATTCAGGGGAGTACGGAGCGTGAGTTTCTGATCGCCATGACGGAGCGGGTGAACCGCAGTATCCGCGAGGAGCTTCCTTCGCCCGAGGAGTTACAGGAGGGCGAGGCCCTGCTGTCGATCGTTCCCACGGACCTGCTGCAAGCGGTCCTGATCGGGACGTACCGTACGGTCGACGGCACCAAGGTGAACACGTTCAAGCGTGGCGCCGACAGCTTCCCGCAAATTGACCGCACTTGCTTCGTCGTCGACGGCGCCAACCCCATCACCATTGCTGCAGCACGATTAGTTTGCCTGCATCAAACGGCAGTAAGGCGTCGAAGGGATCTGAGATCTCCCGACTGCACCAGGCCCATGAAACAGTATCAATACGCCTTTTTTGCCTTTGAAGCTGACTCGGCTGGTCGCCGCAAGTTCATTGTGCGGTGCTGGCTACTAGCGCTACGCCTATCGCCTGCACGGCTCGCTGGCCAGATACCGCGAGGCGGCGAGAGGCACCTCTTTGCATTCTTGGTTCGCGCTGGCGGCGCCTGTCGGCCAAGTGGCAGCTCAAATCCTGCGCCGCCGACGTTTCGCGGCAGGGTCCCTGAAATTGCCCAGACCGTTTTCCTTGGCCATTTGCGAGCGCATTTCGGCGTATGCGGGCGCCACCATCGGATAATCAGCTGGGAGTCCCCACTTCGCCCGATATGCATCAGGCGTCAGGTTGTGGACAGTGCGCAGATACCGCTTCAATAATTTACGCGGCTTACCATCCTCCAGGCAAATCAGAAAGTCAGGATGAATGGACTTTTTAATCGCCACGGCCGGAACGTGCGCGTCCTCAGAAGCAGGCGTCTGAGCGCCTGTTCGGAGATTTCGCAGAGCAGAGTGCGCATCTTGGATAAGAGATGGAAGCGAAGCCGGAGTAACGCTGTTATGAGACACAAAAGCAACGACGATACGAGCGAAATGATCTACCATTTTATCTCTAGCAGGCATTTTACACCTCTACTAGAATCGAGGGATTACGAGGACATTACGGTAGGCTGGCTGGTATATTTTAGCTGACAACATTTTATTTTCTGTCAGAATTCTGATCGGCTCAGCCCTCAGTGTTTTCTGCTTGGTTTAACAAGCTGGTTAGCGCAGTGATGAGCTGGGCGTGCGCGAAAGGCTTATGAATCAACTGGCTGTTCGGCACGCCATAGGCCACCCATTCGTAGTCACTGTCGCCTGTCATGTAGACCACAGCCACCATTGGAGTCAGCTCCCGCGCATGTCGCGCTACATCCCACCCGTTCGGCCCTTGGCCAAGCCGTACGTCGGTGACGAGGCCACGCAACTGGCTATGATGCCGAGCAATCGCTGACATCGCTGACTGGCCGTCGGCGGCCGTCTCTACCTCGAAGCCGGCGCCGACTAGCACCTCCTCGACTTCCAGCAAAATCAAGGGCTGATCCTCAGCGACTAAGACAAGAGGCCGTTCCAAAGCTCCCTCCCCGAGAAAACCCTGCTGGCGAGCAGTACGCTACCCGTCCAATCTTTCGATGGTTATGAGGAGGTGATACGGAGATCGTCAGCCCGGAGATCACGCCCAATAGAAATTTTTCGGCGGCTCTGAATTTGTACGCGGTCGACGCTGCTGCTTGCGGGAGCCAATGGGGCTGTAGGCAATGGAAGTGACAACCGAGGTGTGAAGGGCATCGGCGCCTTGGAGGTCTGGCTCCGGCGCGTGCATGAGCAGCGTTTTCATCTGCGTTGCGACGTTCTCGAGCTGCTGGGCCACCTGGACTGAGCCCACGAGAAACTTGCCGTAGGGTAACGGCGGCGCAAGCGGTTCAGCCGCGTCGGATTGCCGGAAGCGGGCGAGTGGGAGTTCGTCTGCGCTCTCGATCATCACGCCGCCTGCTTATTATCGGCCTGCTCCGCCGCGCCTGAGCGATGACGATTTCGCGGATCACGCTCGACATAGACGTTGAGCGGCAGCGAGCTTCCGTCTCGATTTTTCTCGCGCATGCTGTCTTGAAGAACTGACAAGAGAACGACTTTAAAAAGCGAGGACGCTATGGCCCGCTTCGTTAAGCCGGAGATCTTCGAAACCGACCAGCGCTCGCATTTCACGAGCCGCGAGTTTACCAGCCTGCTGATCGCAGACGACATCCTGATCAGCATGGACGGCAAGGGCGCTAGACGCAACCACGTCCTTGTCGAGCGCCTCTGGAAGCCAGTGAAATACGGGCAGGTCTACTTGCGCGCCTGTGCCAGCGTATCGGAGGCACGCGTCTCTATCGGCCGCTATCTCGACTGCTATAACAGCCGGAGGACTCATTATCCGGGCCTGGCAATGCAGGCGCGCGTATGGACCAAAAGTGAGCTGGTATGCTCAACCATGACAACTGCATCTTTGGAGGAACTAAAGGAATTGGCGGCCGTCTTCGTGATGATTCCGCTCGGGCTCGCCATGACCTATCGGGGCGATACTATCTGGGACGGGCTGACTGACGCGCTCTATTCCTCGCACAAGCTCATCGGCTTCCTTGTGCTCTGGCTCAGCGCCAGCTGGCTGATCTACCGGCTGGTGCACGGTGCGCCGCCTGACGAGCCGACGCTGGAATGGTGGCAGAAGGAGGCCTCCCACCTCGTCCACTGGGCGCTCTCCATGGCCTGCTGCTGATCGTGCCGGTGCTCGGCTGGATCGGCGTCTCGCTGTTTCCGTCGCGACTGTGTTCAACCTGTTCGACCTGCCGGCCCCGGCGATGCCGAACGAAGAAACGCCAAGCGCGTGCTCGCGGTCCATGGCCGGCTCGCGATCCTGTTCGGGTTGCTGATCTGCGCGCAAATCGGCGCTGCGCTGTTCCACTATTTTGTCCGCGAGGACGGCGTGTTGCGCCGGATGCTGCCGGGGTTGAAGTAGCGCTTACCATTCGGCAGGCGAGGCTGTTCTCTCAAACTGCTTCACCCGAGATCAGCGAGGAGACCAGAGGGTTCTTGAAGCGCCGGTCGAGTGTTACGGCATAAAAGCGCTCGTGCACCGCGGGAAGCACAGCGATCTCGATTAGGAGCTCTTGCGCGAGTTCGTCTCGGATGACGATTGGTGGCAAACAGGCGAGGCCTAAACCCTCCCTGACGAGCAACCGCATCATCGCCATGTCCTCGACCTCGGCTGCGACCTGCGGCTTGATGCTCAGCCGGTCGAAAAGCGCGTCGAGATCGTCACGCAGGCCAGAGCCGAGGATCGGCAGCACGACTGGCAAGCGGGCGAGAAGCTCGTCGAATTTTCCGCCCGCGCCGATCAGCCTGGGGAGGCCGACTAGGCTGACCGGCTGCTCGGCGAGCTTGTGGACCAGCAGAGTACGGTCTCCGTCTCCACCCGGGGGCTGGTTGGTCAGAACGACGTCGAGCAGATGGGTTGAGAGGGCGCGAATGAGATCGGTCGGCGCGCCCGAACGCAATACGATTTCGACGTCCTGGCGGCCAAGTAGCGGCTGCAAAAACGAGAGCTGAAAATTACGCGAGAGTGTCGCCTGCGCGCCGACCCGCAGGATCGCACGATCGCGACCGCTCTCGCGTAACGTGCTGACCATATCCTCGCCGGCTGCGAAGATGATTTCTGCATGGTCGAGCGCGATCTGCCCGGCTTCGGTGAGGTGAAGACGCCGCCCGGCGCGCTCGAAGAGCTTATGGCCGAGCCGTTCTTCCAACCGTCTCACCTGCACTGACAGAGCCGATTGCGTCAGGCTCAACTTCTGCGCGGCCCTACCGAGATGGCCTTCGCGCGCGACCGTGCGGAAGTAGCGGAGATGGTTGTAGTTAAACTCCATTGTTCGATAATAGCGAATAAAATCGTTCAAACAATGAAATTCATAACATGGTGACCTGATGCTATCGCGGCTTGGCCCATTCGCTGCGGAGCCTGAGCATGACACCTAACGATGCCCTCATCCTGTCGCCCGTTGCCTTGTCGGCGGCGGCAGCGATCGTTCTGACCGCACAGAGGCACCGACCAGCCGCCGGGGCGGGCTTAGTCGAGATCGCCGCCGCGATCGCCTTCGCCGCCGCAGTGGCCGGCATGATCGTGCTTGGGCTGCGGGGGCCGACGACGCTGGACCTCCTCACCTGGCAAGGCATCGGTCTCTCGGCCAGGCTCGATGTCGTCAGCGTCACCATGGCGGTGCTGATCGCTTTCATCGGCTGGGTAGTGGTGCGCTTCTCGCGGACCTACCTCGTCGGCGAGCCTGGCCAGGCGCAGTTCTGCGGTTGGCTCGCCGCGACGCTCGCGAGCGTGCTCACCATGGTGGTCGCCGGCAATCTGTGGTTAATGGTGGCCGCCTGGATCGCGACAAGCCTCGCCCTGCACCGACTCCTGCTCTTCTATCCGAAAAGGCCCGCTGCCCGGGCTGCAGCATACAAGAAGTTCATCGTCGCGCGGATGGGGGATGCAAGCCTTATCGCTGCCGCCCTCTTGATGGCGCAAGCCTATGGCAGCGCCGACATTGCGACGATCATCGAACGCGCGCGTTCGGTCCCCGCGCCTGCACCGACCCATTGGGCCGCGGCCTTCCTGGTGCTCGCGGCGCTACTCAAATCCGCGCAGTTTCCAAGCCATGGCTGGCTTGTCGAAGTCATGGAAACGCCGACGCCGGTCTCCGCCGTGCTCCATGCCGGCGTAGTCAACGCTGGCGGCTTCCTGCTCGTCCGCTTTGCCGACGTGCTGATGACGACACCGGGCGCGCTCGCGACGTTGGTCATGGTCGGCGGGTTCACGGCTCTCTTCGCCGGCGCGGTCATGCTGACCCAGTCGGCGGTCAAAAACTCGCTGGCCTGGTCTACCGTAGCGCAGATGGGCTTCATGATGCTGCAATGCGGTCTTGCGCTCTTTCCACTCGCGCTACTGCACATCGTCGCCCATTCGCTTTACAAGGCTCATGCCTTCCTCACGGCCAACGGCGCCGTCGAGCGTATCGCTACGATTGCAAGACCCGGACCGGTAGCGATACCGGGGATCCGGGCGGTCACGCAGGCCTTCGCCATCGCAATTGCGATCTACACCCTCCTAGGGTTGATCGTCGGCTTCGCCGGCAAGTCGCCTCAGGCGATCGCACTTGGCGCAATCCTGATCCTCGGCGTCGCTTATCTGATCGCGCAGGGGCTCGCCGACAGTGCACCGCGGGCCCTGACCGTTCGGACTTCGGCGATCGCGCTCGTCGCCTCGGCTTCGTATTTTCTGCTCCAACTCGGCGCGGTTTGGTTGACCGGTGGGACGCTGCCGGTAGCGCCTCCGCCGAGCACGCTCGACTGGGTCATGATCGTGCTCGCCGTCTCCTCCTTCGCGCTCATCGCCTTCGCTCAAGCGCTGTTTCCGCTCTGGTGCGGCCATCCTGCTGTAGCGGGGCTGCGCGTCCACCTCGCCAACGGCTTCTACGTCAACGCGATCTTCGATCGCATCGTCGGCCGCTACAGGTCGAAGTCTGCCGCCTGAACCTGACCGCTACCCGATGGAGTTCCCGATGCACGCCAAAAATCCGGATATCTGTGACCTTCTCGTTGTTGCCGATCGGACGACACGCCTGATCGCGCCGCTATGGCCGCTTGCGGCCTCCGTGGCGGTCAACCCCTATCTCGGCCACGCGCATGAGAGCATGGCGACGGCCGCCACCCGGCTCGGCCGCGCCGCCGGCATCCAGCTGACGATGCAACGCGCGTTCTATCATGCGAAATTCCTGGCTGGCGAGATCTTGCCGGCCGACGTGGCCACGGCGTTGGCTTACTCCACCGAGGCACCGCAAGATCTTTCAGCTTCAGAGGTGATCTCGGCGCTCACGCATAGCTGCGATCCAATAAGCTCATTACCATGTGTGGCGCAGCTTGCCGCCGCAGCGACCGGGATCGACTGGCCGGCGCTGATTTCCGATCGGGTCGGTGCTTGGGCCGGAGGCTTCTTCGACGAAGGACAGGCGATGTGGCCCGCTTCGACTGCCGCTGGCGCTTTCGCCTCCTGGCGCAGTTTTGCGAGCCGAGACCTGTCGCCCGAGATCGCTGGCCTGACCGGCTTCGGCGCGCACGTGGCGCGCTCTCCTGGTTCGGCGCATGAGGCCATCCGCTACGCCTGCCATGCCCTTGGCATCGGGTCGGCCGAAGCGGAAACTTACTTCCTCGGTCGTCTATACGATCTCGGCGGATGGGCGCAGCTTGCCCGCTACCGCCAGTGGCAGGCCGAGCTCGACGGAGCGAAAGACGTGACGGTCGTCGATCTTCTCGCAATCGCCCTCACCTGCGAGGCTGGCGTCCTCGCGGCCTTCGCCAAGCCCATAGGGACCGCGTGGGAGCAGACTCGTACGGCTTACGCCGCACCAACGACACCGAGCCGCGACACGATCGTCGACTGCGTCCTGCAGGACGCCTTCGACCGCGCTTCACAGCGCAGGCTTCTCAGGCAGATACAGGGCGGCAGCATCACTGGCGGCCTACCTTCCGTACAGGCGGTGTTCTGCATCGACGTGCGGTCCGAGCGCTATCGCCGCGTGCTGGAAACTTTGGACCCGTCGATCGAGACGCTCGGCTTCGCCGGCTTCTTTGGGCTTGGCCTCGCGCATCGCCGCTTCGGGTCGAGCGTCACCGAAGCCCGCCTGCCGGTACTGCTCAAGCCGGCGCTCTCGTCCTTCGTATGCGACGGGCCCGCCTCCGAAGAGAAGCACCGCATAGCATCGCGGACGCGGCGGGCCTGGGGCCGCTTCAAGCTGGCGGCGGTCTCGTCGTTCGCCTTTGTCGAGGCAAGTGGCCCTACTTACGTCGCCAAGCTGGTTAAGGACGCTTTTTCCCGCCAGCACCGGCCGGCCCATCCGGAACCTGCTCCAACGCTGTCTACAGCGCTCTCTTTGGACGAGAAAGCCGCTGCGGCCATCTCAATCCTGCGCGCTATGTCACTGACGGACGATTTCGCGCCGATCGTGTTGCTCGTGGGTCATGGTGCCTCGGTCGTCAACAACGCCCACGCAGGATCGCTGCAATGCGGGGCCTGCGGCGGTTATGCGGGCGACGTTAACGCGCGGCTTGTCGCCGCGCTGCTCAACGACTCGAAGGTGCGGGCTCGCGTGAGCGAGATGGGCATCGAAATCCCGCAAACGACGCGCTTCGTCGGCGCGTTGCACGACACGGTGAGCGACGAGGTCACGCTATTCGATGAATACGACGGTGCCCGCGGCAAGGCGGAGGGGCTAGAGACCCTACGGAAAACCCTGGGAGAAGCGGCAGCTTTGGCGCGAGTGGCCCGTGCGCCACTGCTGCCGGGCGCGACATCTTCGGAATCTGTCCTAACGCGGGCGGCCGATTGGGCGCAGGTTCGGCCAGAATGGGGCCTTGCCGGCTGTCGCGCCTTCGTCGCCGCTTCGCGCCAGCGGACGCGTCATCTCGACCTCGGCGGCCAAGTTTTTCTGCACAGCTACGAATGGACCCGTGACGAACAGTTCGCGACCTTGGAACTGATCCTGACAGCCCCGGTCGTGGTCGCCAGCTGGATTAACCTGCAATACTATGGATCGGTTGTGTCGCCGCGAGCCTTCGGCGCAGGCGACAAACTGATCCACAACGTCGTAGGCGGCGTTGGCGTCCTGGAAGGCCAGGGCGGACCACTGCGCGGCGGATTGCCGTGGCAATCCGTGCATGACGGCAAGGCGCTGGTCCACGAACCGCTGCGGCTGACAGTGATCGTCGAAGCGCCGCGCGAGGCCGTCGCTTCGATCCTGGAACGACACCCCGAGGTCGGGGCGCTTTTCGACAACGGCTGGCTATCGCTTTATGTGGTCAGCGAGCATGGATTCGTCTCGCATCGCTATCGCGGAAACGGCCTTTGGACCGAGACAGGAGCCTACTTTGCCGGAACTCCCGCGATAGCGGCTTGACGGTCGATCTCTCGATCCAGACCTAAGCCATCTGCTAACTCGGGGCGGCGCGGTTCGCCTCGCCTCCTCGTGCGCGCACTGACACGTCGAAGAGTCGGAGTGACCGGTGCTTACGACCCACCGTCGACGGTGCGAACCCGAAGCGAGATGGTGTTCTCCCTGCGCAGGATGCCGATAGCGACGATTTTTCCGACGCCAGCGGCTTCCAGGGCCTCCGTGAGTTCGGCAAGCCGCCGGACAGGCTTGCCGTCAATGGAAACGATGACGTCGCCGAGAAGGCCTTCGACCCTATCGATGCCCCGGATGCCGGCGCGCTGGGCCGGGGAATTTGGCAGGACGGAGGACACGATCAACCCATCGATGCCGTGTCTCGCAGCCGTCGCCTCGGGCGCAACGACGACGCCGATCGCAGGCGTCGGGATCCGTCCGTCCGCAATGAGCATCGGGACGACGCGTCTAACGGTGTCGACGGGGACGGCAAATCCGATACCGGCGGAGGCGCCTGACGGCGAGTAGATCGCGGTTGCTACGCCGATGAGCTGGCCGGCACCGTCGATGAGCGGGCCGCCGGAGTTGCCAGGGTTGATCGCGGCATCGGTTTGGATCATGTCGGCGATCTCGCGCCCGCTTTCCGTCGGCAGGCGACGCTTCAGCGCAGAGACGACGCCGGTGGTCAGGGTTTGGTCGAGACCGAACGGGTTGCCGATCGCCATGACGAACTGCCCGACGGCAAGGCTTGCCGAAGTCCCCACCGGAAGCGGCGCGGGCAAGTCGCCGCCATTGATCTTGATCACGGCAAGATCCACTTGCCCAGCTCGGCCGACCACCCTGCCCTCGCGCAAACGGCCATCCGCAAGCCTAACCCTGACCACGTCTGCTCCGCGCACGACATGCTCGTTCGTGACGATGTGGCCTGCCGTGTCCCAAAGGAAGCCGCTTCCGGTCTGCTGCGATTGCGCCTGTTCCACGTAAGTGAGCGACTGTCCCTGAGCGAACACGTGCACGACCGCCGGTGCGCTGCGGCGGAACAGAGCGATCGTCTCGGCCTCGACTGCCGCAATTGACCCGCTTGCCACGGGCGCCGTGCTGATTGGGGTACTCGGAAGCAGACCGATCGCGACGGCTGTAAGACCGGCGAAGATGGCGATGCCAAGCATGACGCGCTTCATGCAGGTTCCTCAGGTGAACAAGGACCACTTCGCCTCGAAGATCCGGGCGCCAAACAAGACCAGTACGATCGTCCAGACGACGGCTGCGAGCGACATTGCAAGGGCCCAGAGCACCGCGACCCCGTCACGTTCGAGTAAGGCGAGCGCCAACATCGCCAGCGCGATCACGGGCAGTACATTGCCGAACGGGATCGGCAGCGTGATGATCGCGGCCATGGCCAGGATAGCGAGCCCGAGGAAGGGGCGAGCGAGCCGCCCGCTCAGCACCATCCAACGCCGTGGCGAGAGCCTTCGCTCGAAGCGTTCAAGCCAGGGCACTGTTTTGATGATCGCAGCTGTGACAAACCGCGTCGGCATGCCGCGCTCGCGCAGCCAGCGTGGTAGCCAGACACGCCTGGAGCCCGCGATGACCTGCAAGGCGACCAGCGCAAGGCACGAGCCCAGGACCATCCCGACCGGGCCGGGGATTGGAATAATCGCGGGGATCGTCAAGATCAGCAGGACCAATCCGAGGCTCGACGGTCCCAGACGACAGATCACCGTCCCGATCGAGACGCGCTCCTGCTCGGCAATCGTATGAGCCAGTCTTGAAAGGCGCTGTGACGCCACCCCCGCCGACAACTGGCGTGGATTGGGCCGCACCCGAGCCGCGCTGCGGGCGCCTCGCAGCTCTGCTTTGGCCGCAGCGCGGGCCCGCAGAGCTTGGTTGAGCCGGAACTGGCTCAGCCAGGTCGCCCAGCGTTGATTGGCGCCCAGCCTTAGCCTTCTTGCCGTTGTCACCTTATCAGCCTCAGCATACCGGGCTCGCGCATTGGCAAGCCGATCGTCATCGCGCATCGGTACCCTCGCCGGCGAGCGCGGAGGACGCCGGCGCCCGCGTCTTGACCAGGCTCCAGATTACGCCCGCAGCGAGGATCGCGAAGGTGACGCCAAGCGAAAGCGCGGGCGGGAACTTCTCCCAGCCGAGGAGATCGGCGACGAAGATCTTCGAGCCGATGAAGATCAGCACGACCGCGAGCGCGGGCTTGAGGTAACGGAAGCGCTCGATCACCGCGGCGAGCGCGAAGTAGAGCGCGCGCAGTCCGAGGATCGCGAAGATGTTCGAGGTGTAGACGATGAACGGGTCGGTGGTGATGGCGAAGATCGCCGGCACCGAGTCGACTGCGAAGATGAGGTCGGCGATCTCGATCAGGATGAGCGCCATGAACAGCGGCGTCATGAACCAGGTGAGCTTGCCGGTCTCAGGGCTGGGTCGGCGCACGAAGAAGCGCTCGCCATCATGCTCTTCGGTAACGTTGAATCGCCGGCGTAGGAAGCCGATGAGCGGATTATCGGCGATCTGCGGCGGCTTATCGCCGATGACAAGCATCTTGATGCCGGTCAGTATCAGGAAAGCGGCGAAGATATAGAGCACCCAACCGAACTGAGCAACGAGCGTGGCGCCAAGTCCAATCATGATGGCGCGCAAGACGATGACGCCGAGGATGCCCCAGAACAGCACGCGGTGCTGATACTGCGCGGGCACTGCAAAGAAAGAGAAGATCAGCGCGATGACGAAGACGTTGTCGAGGGCCAGCGTCTTCTCGACGACGAACCCGGTGAGATAGTTCATGCCCGGCTCAGGTCCAAGATACCACCAGACCCAACCGCCAAAGGCGAGACCGAGGCCGATATAGAGAGCGGATAGCACGAGGCTCTCGCGCACTTCGATCGGCCGGTTTTCCTTGTGGAGAACGCCGAGATCGAAGGTCAGGAGAGCGATGACGATGCCGACGAAGGCAAGCCACATCCAGAGCGGCTTGCCCAGCCATTCTGCGGCGAAGAAGGCGAGATCCATGTGATCACCACGGCCGGCGCAATATCGGAAATCGATCCGACATCGCGAACACGCCAGCTGCGCTCGCCAGAGGGGCCCGGATCAGCGGGTGTGCGGGACATGGGCTTCCGGTCGCGAGGCGTCAAGTCCTTTCATGCAAAAATATTCAGGCCGACCTGCTCTTGAAGCATGGCGATTCCATCCCGATGTCCAGTCGGAACCCGGGTCCGGGCCCCTCTGGCAGTTCACGACTGCGATGTCGGACTTTTCCACCTGACGAGCGCCCTCCGCGCTCTGATCTTGGGAGGCCGTCATGACGACGCTTGCTTTCGATATACCCTCACCCACCTCTCGGCAGGAGACGCTCGCCAGACTCGATGCGCTGGCGCGCTTGCTCGATTCGGCCGTGCGCGTGCCTGGCACCAATGTCCGTGTCGGAGCTGATGCGCTTCTCAACCTCGTCCCCGGCGTCGGCACGTTCGTCGCCAAGGGGCTGGCCTCTTACCTGATCGTGGAAGCGCGCCGTCATGGCGTTCCAACTAGCACCCTGCTGCGCATGGCCGGCAACGTCGCGGTAGACTTCGCGATCAGCGCGGTGCCGGTCGTCGGTTGGTTCGGCGATGCCTTCTACCGCGCCAACCAGCGCAACATCGCCCTGTTGCGCGCCCATCTCCAACGGAGGACGGCGTGATGACTGCGTTCCTCGCCCAGCTCGGCAAACTCGGCGCTTTACTGTCGCCGATGCCTGCGAGTTCCGCCAATTTGGTGCGGGTGCCGGCGACATCGCCTGCGCGTTCCGATGCGCTGCGACGTCATCAGCGCCGCCTGCGCACAATTCTGGCGGTATCGCCGCAGCCTCGTAAGGACGAACGGTCATGACGATCGATCAAATCTCCCTCGGCGCGCTGCCGTATTACCTCGCTGTCACCACCTTCGCCGCTTTCGTCGTGTGCCTAGGCTTTGGTATCGCGTTCGCCGCCCGCAAGCTTTCCCGTACCCTCAAGCGGACGAGTGAAGTCGCCATGCGCAACATCAATGTCCTCCAACCGTCATCGACGCAGAGCACGGGGCCGACTTCGCTTACCAAGAGGATCAGCTGATGCGGCTCGCTATATGGATCTTCGCAACCGTCGCCGTCGCTCTCTGGAGTCTTGTCGCCTGGGCCGGGCATGCTTTGCTAGACTGGACCAGCGACTGGGCGTCGGCGAATGCCGATCAGGTTTCATCGGTTCCCGAGGTCGTCGAATGGCTGTCATGGAGCATGCGCGGTCTCGGCAATACCAGCGAGATCGTCGTTCTGATCGTCTGGGCCTTCGGCTCAATCCTGATTCTCGCAGCGGCCGGGCTCGCCAGCCGCTTCCTCGCTGGCCGGAAATCGCAACTAGCAGACATCACGAAATGGAGGAGATGATCGATGCCGATCGACCGGATACGCGCTGGCGCAGACCTGCGCCGCGAACTCAAGCACTGGCACGACGAGGACGCGAGCTTGCAGATCGAGACGATCGCCGCCGCCTGCGCGCTCATCGCCTATGCCGACGGTGTCGTGAAGCAATCCGAGCATGATAGCATGGCAGCCTCGCTGTCGCGCTTCGGGTTGATCGACGAGCAGTCACGCGAGGAGTTGCTTGTCGAGTTCGACCATGCGACGGCCCGCTTCGAAATCGACTTTACCGTCGGCGAAACTGCCGCTCTGGCCACAATTGCGCGTCTGCAGAAGAGCGCTCGCTTTACTCGCACGCTTGTCGAGACCTGTCGCGCGCTTGGCGAAGCCGACGGTCATTACATCGTCGAGGAGCAGTCGGCGCTTGTTAAAATTTGCCGCCAACTCGGCCTGGAGCCAGTATCGGCTGGCACCTTCCCCTCCACTGCACGCAAAGACGCAGGGCCGGGAGCAGGATGATCCTTGCGATCGACGTTCTGATCGGCTCCGGCGCTCTCGCCTCGTCCTGGTTCTGGTGGCTCGCCAGCCGCCAGCGCCTGCGCCGCATCAGTAGGCGCGAAGAACTTGATGCCGGCGATCTTAACCGCATCGTCACCGCGCTCAACCGTACGCAGATCCTGAACTCGCGGGCAGCGCTGGTCGCTTCCGCTGCGGCGGCCGTTGCGGCGCTGCGCATGGCGCTGCAGGCCTGGGCGGATACTTGAGCGCCCTTGTCGTTGCCGACGACGAGCTTCCCGACGTACCTAAGGAGATGGCCGAACGGCTTGCGCCTGCGGCCGGGATCACGCAACGCTTATCAATAAAGCCGTGAAATGGGAGTGCTCATGGGCGAAGCCAAAAAACTTTCTCCCTCTTGGATCTGCCGAGATCCTAACGGGAGCTTGAACCCTCGCGGGTCCGCCCGATTGCGCATGCTCCTGGCGCATTTAGAAGCTGTGATTGATTTGGCTATTGAGACAGAAGTTGTCGGGGGCTAAGCTCCGGAAAGCGCGTTGCCCGTGAGCTACCTAGATTGAGCTGGCATCACGCCCTCGCGCCTTATTTGATCAAGCTAATAGTCGCTTGCGAGCATGATTGTCAGTACGCGTGTTGTGAGTTTTGGATCAGCAGGATCTTCCGACGCCAAACTCATTGAGCGATCGAAGTAGTCGATCTTGAAGAAGACCGTGACTCCCTCGTGCTCGATCGCGCCAAAGTCGTGCTCTTGAAACGGATCGTTGTCGGGATCGAAAGCGTCGAAGGCGCGGACCTTGGCGACGATAGCGCATTGTGCCACCGCCCCCAATGCAGCGATCGAGGCGGTTACGACGACGGCGCCACCGATAAAGCTCTGGCGAAAGAGGTCGTTAAGTTCGCGGATGATTTGAGCGTGCTGATAACGTTCAGTATTGTTCATGATATGTTCCTTTCAGCTTTAGAGCTTGAACAGACGGATCAACATCCGGGAGTTGCCGGTCGCTGGAATGACCATCCAGTCGTCGGGCAGGAGGCGCTGGGCGGGTCTTGTATTAGCCAGAGTGAATTGCCCGATGCCGCTTGGCGGCATCTCTGCCAAAGCTTCGGCATCCTTTTCGCGGGTGGCGTGCTCGCGGCAGAAGCCTGCTTGTTTCCACTGGAGCGGGACCAGCTACGCGACATCCTAAGGAATGTATTTCTCGACGCAGCTAGGCCTTATGCCGCCCGAAAGGACGGGTCGGCGGCCGCGACTCAGCCACGCATCGAAGACCAGCCCGAACTTCTCGGCCGAACTTTGAAGCGACTTAAAGCTAACGGCCTGCTGGTCGAACGCAGCGCCGCATCCACCGCTGGCGTCCAAATTGCCGGCTACTGGGAAAAAGCGGGAGGACGTATCATCTACACAATGCATTCAGCCGGCCTGCGCAAGGCGCTGGCAAGCGATGATCGCCTCGATGTTGTCCTGCTTTTCCTGCGAAATCGCAACGCGCTCATAGGGCAAAAATCATCAAATGCCCTGAAGGGGTCGCTTCTCCAACAATGCGAGACGAGCCCTCGCTGGCCGGACGGCCGGAATGTCCGATCCATTGTGTTCTTCAGACGCATCCGATCCCCGCGGAAAACCTCATGAAATGCCTGAGCCAATGGGCCGCGAGGTGCGTTGGCTCATCCACTGCTCCCTATCCCGCAGATGCCCCGCAGCTCACGCAAACGTGGACAGCATGTGGACAGCAAACGATAAAGCCCGCCGGAGAGGCGGGCTCTAAAACGAGCTAAGTATTTGAAGATAAATGGCGCGCCCGAAAGGATTCGAACCTCTGACCCTCAGATTTGTAGTCTGCTCCAAAGGTAAGCATTATCAGTCTTCTAGATGAATTTGGACTGTAAAAATCAGATGCCAATAGGGTAGGGGCTGTCGTGTTTTCCAATTGAGCGAGACGCAACGGATCGCTGCAATCAGGAGGACGCCAATTCTGTCCAGGAGCGGACTCGAAGCTCGCCGCCACACGGACGGACGCGACCACCGTCGTTCTTCGCCGCAATTCAGAGATGCTTGCCGAGGCGGCCTGTATACGGGCTCTGATACGCCTATCAGCCGATCCTATTTCCGCCGCGGCGTCACCATCCCTAGTCTGATGCCCAAGGTGCGGCTCGAGGCTGGCCATCTCCTGGGAGGTTTGGATGGCGCAAAGATCGGTTCGGATTCTCATTGGACTGCTCGGAGCCTGTTGGCTCGGGCTGGCGTCCGGCGCGGAGGCACAAAGCTACCCCGACCGGCCTATCAAGCTCGTGATGCCTTTTGGCCCCGGCAGCGCCAGCGACACGATCGCGCGCATCGTCGCAGACAAGCTGGGCGAACAGCTCGGCCAGCGCGTCCTCGTCGAGAACCGGGCCGGGGCGGGCGGAAACATCGGGACCCAGGCCGTCGCCAAGGCGGAGCCGGACGGCTACACGCTGATCTTCGCCGCGCCGGGCCCGTTTGTGATCAATCCGTCGCTCGGCGGCGTCCCCTACGACCCCGAAAAGGATTTCGAGCTGATCTCGCCGGTGGCGACGCTGGTCAACGTGCTCGTCGTCAACCCGGCCAAGGTGCCGGTGGCGAACGTGCAGGAGTTCATCGCGCATGTGAAGAAGCAGCCCGGCGCGATCAGCTATTCCTCGGTCGGCCTGGGCTCGTCGCAACATCTGGCGGCGGCCTATTTCGACATCGTTGCCGGGACGAAGATGGTGCATGTGCCCTATCGCTCGGGCAGTCAGATCGCGCTGGATCTCGTCTCCGGCGACGTGCCGGTGAGCTTCCAGCTCATCCCCAACGTCGTCGCGCAACTGCAGGCCGGTCAGGTCAGGCCGCTGGCGGTCACCACCAGGACGCGCAGCAAGGCCCTGCCGGACGTGCCGACCATGGCCGAGGCGGGCGTCGCCAACTACGAATCCTATGCTTGGTTCGGGCTGGCCGCACCCAAGGGAACGCCGGCGGCCGTGCTGGACAGGCTGAGCAAAGAGGTCCGGTCGGCGGTGGCGGACGCCGCAGTCCAGAAGAGGCTCATCGAGATCGGGGTGGAGCCCTCCAGCTCGTCGCAGGTCGAGTTCAAGGCCTTCGTCGCGGCCGAGCTCGCGAAATGGTCGAGCATCATCAAGGAAGCCGGCATCACGTCCAACTGACCGTCGTCGCTGGCGCTTCGGTGACGCCGGGCTCGACCAGCCAGTGCTTGCCGGCCTGGTCCTTCTGCCGCTCCAGCAGCGCCGCGACCCAGCCGGGAATGCGGGGCTCTGCCCGGTGAGGCGCATGCCCGCAGCCGGCCAAGAGATATGTCGTCACCGGGCCTGTCGTCGCATCATGCGCCAGCCTGACGTACAACTCGCTACCGAAGGGATCGGCGTCGCCCTGCAGCAGCAGGAGCGGCGCGCGGATCGCCGACAGCAACGGCGCGATCGTCCAGTCCGCGAAGGCCGGCGAGAGCCAGATGTCGCTCCAGGCCCGGAAGGCGCCATGCGGATCGTCATGGCTTCGGGCGAGCTTGCGGCGAAAGGCGGGGTCGGCCTCGAAACGCTGCGTCAGGGCGCGCGCGCCCTCGAGTGTCCGCGGTTCCGCACAGACATGAGGCGCTTCGGCAATGACGGCCTCGATCAGATCGGGCCGGCGAGCGGCCGCGATCAGGGCGATCGTCGCTCCGTCGCTATGCCCATAGAGACAGGCCCGTTCGAGCCCCAGCGAAGCCATCAACGCCGGCAGCGTCTCGCAGGCCTCGCGCTCCAGATAATCGACGCCCTTCGCCGCCCGACCGGGCTCCGAGCGGCCGCAGCCAGCGCGCGAATAGGCCAGCACGGGCCGTCCCGTCGCCTGCCGGAGCGCCTGCGGAAAGCGCTCCCAGCCATCGGCGTGACCGAAGCCGTGATGCAGCAGAATGATCGGCGGCGCTCCGGTCCCAAGTTGGCCGAACACCCGATAGTGGAGCCAGCCTCCCAGGATGAAACGCCTCGGCATCGGGGTTCAGACGGCGATCAGCTTCAGCAGGCGTTCGCGATCGACCGCGTTCTCGGCCTCGCCGCTGAAGACGATCCGGCCACGTTCGACGACATGGAAGCGATCGGCGACCGAAAGCGCCTCATGCACGTTCTGTTCGACGAGCAGGATGATCGCCCCTTGCTCGCGCAACTCGCGCACAATCGCGAAGATCTCGGCAACGATCATGGGGGCAAGCCCTTCGCTAGGCTCGTCGATCAGGACGAGGCGCGGCTTGCCGACCATGACGCGGGCCATGGCGAGCATCTGCTGCTCGCCGCCCGAGAGGGTCGTGCCGAGCTGGTGCCGACGCTCGCCGAGCCGGTGGAAGCGGTCATAGATGCCCTCGATCGTCCGCTTTTCGTCACGTGACGAACGGCCCTTCACCTGCAGCAGTCCGAGCGAGAGGTTTTCCTCCACCGTCAGCCCCGGGAAGATACGCCGATCCTCCGGCACGAAGCCGACGCCGGCATGGCAGATGCGGTCGGGCGCCAGACCCTCAAGAGTCTTGCCGTCGAGCCGGATCGCTCCGTGACTGGGCTTGACCCAGCCGGCGATCGTCTTCAGCAGCGTTGTCTTGCCGACTCCGTTGCGGCCGAAGATGCCAATGACCTCGCCCGGCCCTGCGCTCAGGTCGATCCCCTGAATGACGTGGCTCAAGCCGTAGTGGCTGTGCAATCCGCTGATGTCGAGCATGTCAATGATGTCCGAAATAGGCAGCCTGCACGGCCGGGTCGGCGCGCACGACGTCAGGGTGGCCTTCTGCCAGCTTGCGGCCTTGATGCATCACGACGACATAGTCGGAGAGATCCATGACCAGGCCGATATCGTGCTCGATGAGCAGCACGGTGACGTCCTCCGTCAGGCTGCGGACGAGCTTGGCCGTATCGGCGGTGTCGCCATGGCTCATCCCCTGCGTCGGTTCGTCCAGCAGCAGGATCTTTGGCTCCGAGGCGAGACAGACCGCGATCTCGAGGCGACGCTGGTCGCCATGCGACAGATTGCCGGCCAGTTCGTCACGCCTGTGGGTGAGCTGGAAGCGCTCGAGCATCTGGCTCGTCTTGCTCATAGCCCGCGCAGAGCGACTGATCGGCAGGAACGCGCGCCTAGCTGTCTCGAGAACCTGGGCCGCGAGCCTGATGTTCTCCGCAACCGTGAGCTCAGGAAACAGGCTGGTGATCTGGAACGAGCGCGACAGACCAGCGGCTTTGGTACGCTCGGGGGCCGCTCCGGTCATGTCCACGCCGTCGATCATGACCTGCCCGCGATGGGGCTTCAGCGCACCGCTGATCAAATTGAACAGCGTCGACTTGCCCGCGCCGTTGGGACCGATAACAGTCGTGATCTTGTGGCGCTGCGCCTGGAAACTGACCTGATCGACTGCCTTCAGGCCACCGAAGGAAATGCCGAGGTCGCGAATGTCGAGGACGGGCGTGATCACGAGACGCTCCCAGATTTGACGGCGATGGGGGACAGGCCTGCCGGCTCCGCGCTGGCCGGAGGAGTCTGCGTCCGGCGATTCAGCAGCACCTCGATGCGCGGCCTCACGAGCCCGGCGAGTCCCTTGGGCAGGAACATCACGCACAACATGAAGAGCAGGCCGATCACGATGAGATGGTGCTCCGTCCAGCTACCGATGATTGATTTCAGGATCACCAGCAGGACCGAGCCATAGATGGCGCCGATCAGCGTGCCGACGCCGCCGAGCACGACGGAGATGACGGCGTTGCCGGAGGTAGCGAAGAACATCAGCTCCGGCGAGACGAAGCCGCGCAGCATCGGGTAGAGCGCACCCGACAGACCCGCGATCAGCCCGGCCAGAACATAGGCCGCCATGCGCGCCTGCCAGACCGAATAGCCAAGGAAGGGCACGCGCCGCTCATTGGCTTTCAGTGCCGTCAAGACGCGGCCGAAAGGCGTGTCGAGCAGGTAGGCCGTCAGAGCGTAGAGGCCCATGATGAACGCAAGCACGAGCAGGAAGAAGCCAGCCGGATTGGCGGCGGAAACCGAAAACGGCCCGAGCCCGATCTCGATGACAGGAATGCCGATCATGCCATCGGAGGCACCGAGTTCGCGGGTGTTGTAGACGACCTTTGCCATGACCTGCGCCAGGCCGAAGGTGATCAGCGCGAAATAGACGCCGCGCACCCGGTTGGCGATCAGCCCTCCGATGATGGCGGCGACCAGCGTCGCCGCCAGAGCCGCGCCCATGGCGAGCCAGAAGGACGGGACCTTCATCAGCGTCAGAGCCGAGACATAGGCGCCGATGCCGAAATACAGCGCCTGGCCCAGCGAGAGCGCGCCAGAGTATCCCAACAGCAGATCGACCGAGAGCGCGAGGCCCGCGAAAATCAGCGCCTCGGTGCCGAGCCGCAGATAGAAGGTGTCGCCGGTCGCAGCGCCCATGGCGGCCAGCCCGATCGAAACCAGGACGAAGAGCAGCGCGAGCAGATGGCTCGCCCGCATGGATTGCGTCAGCCGGTCATGCATGGCCGAGCCTCCCGAAAAGGCCCTGCGGCCGGAACATGAGAAAGGCGACCATGGTCCCGAACACGATCGGATCGGTCCAGACCGGCGAGATCACGAGGCTCGCCAGTGCCTGGACCTGAGTCAGCAGCAGTCCTGCGACGACGGCGCCCCAGATCGAGCCCATGCCGCCGACGATGACGACGGTGAAGGCGAGCAGGATGAAGTCCCGCCCCATCGTCGGGAAGACCGAGTAAATCGGTGCGAGCAGGACGCCGGCGAGCCCGGCGAGGCCGACACCGAAGGCGAAGGTGCCGGCGTAGACAAGCGAAACGGGGACGCCGAGGGAGGCCGCCATGTTGCGGTCGAAAGCGGCGGCGCGGACCATGGCGCCCAGCCTCGTCCTGTAGACGACATAGGCGACCGCCAGCACGATAGCGGCGCCGATCAGGATCAGGAAGAGCCGGTAGTTCGGCAGTATGATGCCGAGGATCTCGGTCGCACCCGGGATCGGGGTGGGCGGACGCTGCGTGTTGGCGCCGAAGATGATCTTCAGCACATCCTCGACGATGAGCCCGAGGCCGAAGGTCACGAGCAGCGTCGTGACATGGCGGTCCTTCGAGTCGAACACCGGCCGGATCAGCAGGCGCTCTGCGGCCATGCCGAGCGGAACCATCAGGACCGGCACCAGCACGAGCAGGAACCAGAAGCCGATTCCGGCTGCGGCGAGCGCCAGCGCAGCATAGGCGCCTATGGCGTAGAATTCGCCATGGCTCATATTGATGACGTCGAGCATGCCGAAGATGATCGTCAGCCCCAGCGCCACGAGAACGACCGCGACCCCGAGCGCGAGCCCGTTCACGACCTGCGGAGCGAGGACGAATTGAAGATAGTCGATTGGGGTCATGGCGGTGCCTCTATGCGGTAGGCCGCGCGAAGCCCCTCTCCACGCGGAGAGGGGAACAGGTCGCGGAGCTCAGAAGCGGGCGCAGGCGTCCGGCCCGATCGCATTCTCGGCGGGGACGTTGTCGATGATGTCGAACTTGCCCTTGTTGACGCGCACGACATACATCGGCTGCATCGCCTGGTGATCGCCGGCGCGGATGCTCTTGGCCCCCTGCGGGGTCTGCCAGGTCAGGCCACGCAGCGCTTCGCGGACCTTGTCGGTCTCGGTCGAGCCCGCTTTCTCGACGGCCGCCTTGTAGGCGAAGAGCAGGCCGTAGCTGTCGGCGCCGTAAAGATCCGGATCCGTCTTGTTGGCCTCGCGGAAGGCGGCGACGAACTTCTTGTTCTCGGGGCTTTCGATCTGCGGCGAATAGCCGACGCCAGTAGCGAAGCCCTCGGCTGCAGCGCCGATCGCCGTGATGTTCTGGGAGGTCACGGTTCCGGACGCCCCGACCACTGTCAGGCCTGCGAGCAGTCCGAAGTCCTGAAGCTGCGTCAGCAGGCGCACCGTGTCGTTGCCGGCGACGGAGGTGTAGACGACCTGCGGCCGCGTAGCACGGATTTGGCCGAAATATTGGGTGTAGTCCTTGGAATCGAGCGGTGCGAACACCTCGCCACCGGTCTGCGCGCCGGATTTCTCGGCACTCGATTTGAAGGCCGCCACCGTGGAGCGGCCCATCTCGTAGTCGGGACCGAGATAGAAGACCCTTGCCTTGGGCTTCTCCTTCGCGAGCCAGGCAGCAAGTGCGACCGATTGCTGTTCGGCGCGTGCATTAACGCGGAACATGTTGGGCGAACACTTGTCGGTGGTGATCGAGTCCGCAAAGGACACCGTCGTCGCCGCGAGCTTGCCATTGCGCTCGGCGAGCTGGGCGACGGCGAGTGTCGAGCCCGAATTGACCGTGCCCGTCAGGAAGTCGACCTTCTCCACCTGGAAGAGCTTCTCGGCCTTCTGCACGGCCACGGAGGGGTTGGCCTCCTCGTCTTCGAAGACCAACGAAACCTGGCGGCCGGCAATTCCGCCCGCGGCGTTGACCTCCTTCGCAGCGAGCTCGAGGCCCCAGCGCACCTGTTGGCCGATCGGCGTGTAGGTTCCCGAAAGCGGCGTAACCACGCCGATCTTGATCGGACCGCTCTGGGCGAGCGCACTACCCGACAAGGCGGTAACGGCGAGCAGACTGCCGATGAGGGTCTTGATGGTCCCGGATGTCATGGTCGTTTCCCTTTATGTCTTGCTTGTTGTTGTCATCGTGAAGGCTTAGGCAGCCGCGCGGACTGGTTCTCCCGCGCGGGTCTTTATGGCGGTGGTCAGCCTTGCGACGCAGACGAGCCGATCGCCGCCGCGCGCGTCGATATGGACCTCCCATTCGTGGGTCTGACGGCCGAGATATAGCGGCCGGGCGGTCGCACGGATCGTCTCGCCCGGGCTTAGGAGCCGGCAATGATTGGCCTTGATGTCGAGCCCGCAGACGCTGTGCGTTTCGGCCTCGACCGCCATCTGGCTCGCCAGCGTGGCAACCGCTTCGGCAAGGGTAAGAGCGACGCCAGCCTGCATCAGGCCTACGCCCTGCACCTGCGCCGGAAGAACGGAAAGGTCCGCCGACAACCAGTCGGCCCCGATCTCAATGAAGCGAATGCCGAGCTGCTCTGCGAACGTCCCGCGCATCAGCAACGCAAGATCATCGAGCGACCAGACAGTCTTCCACAGTGTTTCGGGGCGCTGCATGGAATCAGCTTCCGATGAACTTCGGCGCGCGCTTGGCGTGGAAGGCCTCGACGCCCTCGCGGAAGTCGTCCGACTGGCGCAGGCGGCTGTAGCAGTGACCCTCGAGCTCGATCGCAATCGAGAGGGTCGAATCCTCGGTATCGTTGAGGAGCTTCTTGGCGGTGCGCTGCGCCATCGGCGAGAAGCCGCGCAGTTCCTCGACCAGCCGGTCCGTCGCCGCTTCCAGTTCGCTGTCGGGCACGCATTCTGTCGCCACGCCCCAGTCATAGGCCTGTCGACCGGGAATGCGCTTCGAACGCATCACGATGTCCTTGGTGCGGGTGATCCCGACCATCTTCTGCAGCCGGGCCGAGCCTCCGGAACCGGGGATCTGGCCGAGTTTCTGCTCGGGCAGCGCGTATTGGCAGGTTTCCGAGACGATGCGGAAATCGCAGGCGAGCGAGATCTCGAAGCCGACGCCGAAGGCATAGCCGCGATTGGCGACGACCACCGGCTTGGCGCAGCGCGCCGGCGCGGCGATGTTCCAGGCAAGCTTCGAGACATGCTCTGGCGAGGCATCGAGGAAGCCCTTGATGTAGCCGCCCGAGGAGAAGTTCTCACCAACGGCGCGCAGCACGATCACGCGGACGCGGTCGTCCTCATCGAGCGCTTCGAAGACCTTTCGCAACTGGTCGCGCTGCGGCATCGAGATCACGTTCATCGGCGGGCGGTTGAGGATGATGTCGGCACGCTCACGAGCCGCATCGATCTCGACGGTGAAGCCATCCAGATCGATCAGGGCCGGGTGGATCGGGGTGACGGCGTTCATGAGAAACCTTTCTTTGGCGAATGTGCTGATCAGGGTTTTGAGATCTTGAATTGCGATCTCAGGCAGCGGCGCTGCCGGAGGACTCGGGCTCGAACTCGCCTGCGACGAGTTGGCGACGCAGCAGCTTGCCGACGGGCGACTTCGGGATCGCCTTGACGAATTCGAAGCGGCGCGGCCGCTTGAAGTTGGCGAGCCCCGTCGCCTTGCAATGGGCATCGAGCTCTTCGGCTGTGACCGCGCCCTTACGCTGGACGAAGGCGACGACGACCTTGCCCCAGCGCTCGTCGGGCAGGCCGACGACCGCAACCTCCAACACGCCGGGATGCAGCGACAGGCAGCTCTCGATCTCGACCGGCGAGACGTTCTCGCCCCCGGTG
Source organism: Allobosea eneae (assembly GCF_042657265.1). NCBI lineage: Bacteria > Pseudomonadati > Pseudomonadota > Alphaproteobacteria > Hyphomicrobiales > Alloboseaceae > Allobosea > Allobosea eneae. The sequence continues at coordinate 20,782 of NZ_JBHSLW010000104.1, read as the reverse complement.
ATGATCATGTCGTCGACGCGGCCGGAGACGTAGAGATCACCGTCGGCGTCGAAATATCCGGTGTCGCCCGTGAAATACCAGCCGTCGCGCAGCGACTTGGCGTCGGCTTCGGGGCGCTTCCAGTAGCCCTCGAAAGCCTCGTCGCTCGCGGCGAGCGCGACGATCTCGCCCTCCTCGCCGGGCGCTGCGATTTCATGGGCCGATTTCGCCCCGAGCTTGACCACCCGGATCAACTGGTTGAGGCCGGCCTTGCCGGCCGAGCCCGGCTTTTCAGCGGCTTTCTGGTTGATGGTGAAGGTGTAGATTTCCGACGAACCGTAATGGTTGACGAAGAGCTCGGGGGAGAAGGCGTCCGTCAGCTGGCCGAGCAGACCGTCCGTCATCGGCGCGCCGGCGAAGCCGAGCTTGCGGACGCTGGAGACGTTGGTCTGCGCGAAGCGCGGGTGGTGGACGACGTCATGATACAGCGTCGGCACAAGGTAGAGGTTGCTGATGCCCTCCGCCTCGATCAGCTCCAGTGCCCTGGTCACGTCGAAGCGCGGCAGGCAGACGAAGACGCCGCCGATCAGCGACATGGCGATGAGCGAGCGCACGCCCATGGTGTGATAGAGCGGCATCACGCCAAGCGTGCGTTCGCCGCGGCCATAGAGGTTCTGGGCGACGTGGGCGAGGCCCGCCATGCGCTCGGCCCGGTGCCGGCGCGGTACGCCCTTGGGCTTGGCGGTGGTGCCCGACGTGTAAAGCATCAGCGACAGGGCGTCGGCCGCCACGCGCGGCTTGGCAACGGGCGCCGCTACCGCGATCATTTCGGCGAAGGTCAGTTCGGCCCGCCCGGCATCGGCGCCGACAGCAATCCGCGGGATTGCGACCGCCCTTTGGCTTTCGGTCATCGACTGGCTTGCGACGGCCTCGAAGGCGATGGCCTTGGCGTCGCAATTCTCCAGAACGAAGTCGATCTCATCTGGCTTCGCGCGCCAGTTGATCGGCGTGATCGTCAGCCCGGCAAACTGGCAGGCCCAGTGCAGGCTCGCCGCTTCCCAGCGGTTCTGGAGCACGGTGACGAGGTGATCGCCGGCTTTCAGGCCCATGCCATCGAATGCAGAGACCAGCGACGAAATTTTGTCGAGCCAATGCGCATAGGTCAGGCGGACGTCGCCGTCGACGATGGCAAGCGCATCGGGGTCCCGTGCCGCGCTCGCCATGAAGCTGGTGCCGAGGTCAAACATTGGCAGGCTCCCGACCCTGAGAGTGCGGCGCAGGCTCGCCCCGCAGGATGGCAGCGGCCTCGAGCGCCGCCCTGATGATGGGGGTGTAGCCGGTGCAGCGGCAGAGATGGCCACCGACGACCTCGCGCAGCGCCTGCTCGCTGGGGGCCGGCTCCTCGCGCAGATAGGCGTCGAGCGAAACCAGGATGCCTGCGGTGCAGAAGCCGCATTGCAGCGCATGATGGCGCCGGAACGCAGCCTGCATCACCGAAAGTCTATCCTGACCAGGCGCAAGCCCCTCGACCGTGGCAACGTCGCGGCCTTCGAGCTGGACTGCGAGCGTGAGACACGCGCGGGCAGGTTGGCCGTCGATCTGGATCGTGCAGGCACCGCAGACACCGTGCTCGCAGCCGACATGAGTGCCGGTCGCGCCCAAGCCATGGCGCAGGGCGTCGGTCGCAAGCAGGCGCGGCTCGGCCTCCAGCGAGACCGGTTTGCCGTTCAGCGTGAAGCCGACACGGTGGCGGCTTGCGGCGTTCAGGCGCGGCATCGCTTGGCCTCCTCGATCGTGGACAGGCCGAGCGAGCGCACGAGGTCGCGCCGCAGCCGCGCGGTGGCGTGGAGATCCTCGCGGGCATCGAGTTCCCAGGCGAAGACGTTCAGCGCGTCGGTGAGCGCAGAACCGTCGAGCAGGGGAAAGCTGCGGCGCTCGGGCTTGTCGGCGACGCCGGCGACAGCGAGATGGATCGCGTCGCCCGTCACGACTGCTGCGCAGCCGACGATGGCGAAGTCGCCATGGCGGCGCGCGACCTCGCGGAAGGCGTAGCCGCTTCCTGGTTTGGCGGCGGGAAAAGCGACGGCCTCGATCAGCTCGTCATCGCCCCTGTCGGTCACCATCATGCCGCCGAAGAATTCGCTCGCCTTCACGCTGCGCCGCTTGCGGCGCGAACGCAGCCGGATCTCGCCATCGAGCGCGACGAGGCAGAGTGGGATCTCGGCGCTGGGATCGGCATGGGCGACCGAGCCGCAGACCGTACCTCGTGCACGAGTCTGGTAATGGCCGAGCCAGGGCAGCGCTGCCGCCAGCAGAGGCTGTTCGCCGGCAAGGCCCGGACGCCTCATCAGTACGGCCTGACGGACGCCGGCCGACACCACGGTCGCATCACCCTCGCGCCCGATCCGGTCGAGCCCAGCGATGTTCATGATGTCGATCAGCACCGCCGGCTTGGCGAGGTGCATGTTCAACATCGGCAGCAGCGATTGGCCGCCAGCGATGATACGAGCATCGGAACCGTGCTTGTCGAGCGCCTCGAGCACCTCCGTGAGGTCGCCGGCCCGAATGTAGTCGAAGGCTGCGGGCTTCATGCGTGCCTCCGCAACAGGCGGGCGAAAAAGCCGGGCCGGGAGGGCGAGGCCTTACGCGCCAATGCCGCGAAGAACTGGCCGATGATGGCCTTGGCGGCGCCGTCAAGAAGCCGGCCTCCGATCGCGGCGACCTTGCCACCGACGGCCGCCTCATAGGTGTAGGCGATGAGCGTGCCACCGCCCTCGCCCGGCGACAGCATCACGCGGCCCGAGCCGCCGCCGGTGCCGAGCGCACCCGAGACCGAGCCGGTCAAGGTCGCGGCCTGCGGCGCGACGAGATTGGAGAGCTTGATCTCGGCCTTGTAGCGGCCCTTCACGGGACCGACGCCCAGCGTGACATCGGCCTTGAAATGCGTGTCCGACAGCTTCTTGACGCCGTGACAGCCGGGGATGATCGAGGCGAGCGTGTCGACATCGAGCAGCATCGCCCAGACCGCGTCCGGCCCCGCTGCAACCTTGGCCTGCCCTTCGCCACGCAAAGCGCGGTCACCGGGCTTTGCCGTCACGGCAGTCTTCGCGGCCGTCCGATGGGATGCGGGAAGCGAAGGCTCAGGCGCGGCGACAAGGGCGGCGACCCTGGCAGGCGTCAGCGGAAGGTCGAGTTGCGCGACGCCGAGCGCGTCGGCGACCGCATTGGCAAGGCAGACCGGCGTCGACATGCAATTGCCTTCGCCGACGCCCTTGGCGCCGAGCGGCGTGAAGGGCGACGGCGTCTCGATATGCAGAATGTCGATATCGGGCGTCTCGGTCGCCGTTGGGAGCAGGTAGTCGGCGAAGGTGCCGGTCAGGAAGGCACCGTCAGCGGCATAGGCGAGTTCCTCGTAGAACGTCGCACCCAGCGCCTGGGCGAAGCCGCCCCGGATCTGTCCGTCGACCATGCCGGGATGCAGGATCCGTCCACAGTCATGCATGGTGACGTAGCGGTCGATGCGGACCTTGCCGCTTCCGGGCTCGACCTCGACACCGGCCATATCGAAGATGAAGCCGTGGCAAAGCGATGAATTGACCTGATCGTCCTCGCTCGGCGCAGACAGCTCGGGCGGCGTCCAGAAGGCAGTCTCGCGGATCGCCTGGTCGATACCGGCGGGCAGCAGCGCCGGCGACCAGTGGCTCAACGCCGCGACGCGGCCGAATGGGATCGTCTTGTCGGGTTGGCCCTTGGCGAAGACCGCGCCACCGGCGAATCCGATCTGACCTGGATCGGCACCCAGCTGGCTTGCCGCGATCAAGCCGAGCTTGTCGCGCAGGCGGGTGGCGGCGAGATGGGCAGTGCCGGCGACAGCGGCGGCGAAGCGGCTGGAGTAGTTGCCCGAGGCGATCGACCAGGCGTCCTTGCCCGTATCGAGATCGGCGACGATACGGACGTCATGGTGCGACAGGCCGAAAACATCGGCGACGACCTGCGCCAGCACGGTGCGGTGGCCCTGGCCCTGCGGCACCGAAGCGACATGGACGCTGACCGAGCCGACCGGATCGAGCGACACCGTCGCGGTGGCCTGGGCACCGTTCTTCGGCCCGGCCTTTTTCCGCTCGGCGGCGGTCAGAACAGTGGTGATGTAGCCCATATTGGAGACGCTGGGTTCGACAGCAGCGGCAAAGCCGATGCCGTAGCGCCTGCCGGCGGCACGGGCGGCATCGCGACGAGCCTCAAGCTCGGCGAGCCGGCCCTCGGCCAAGGCGAGGTCGAAGGCCTGGACGTAGTCGCCGGAATCGTAGAGCGCGCCCGAGGCCGTGCGATAGGGAAAGGCGCCGAACGGAATCAGGTTGGCGCGGATCACCTTGAGCGGATCGAGCCCGAGCTCGACCGAGATCCGTTGCATCAGCCGCTCCAGCGCGTAGTAGACCTGCGGGCCGCCAAAGCCGCGCACGAGACCCGTCGGAGCCTTGTTCGTCAGCACGACGCGGTTGCGGATGGCGAGATTCCGGATGTCGTAGGCCCCGGTCATGTTGCCATGCATGCGGTAGAGCGTGGCAGGCTCGGGGGCGCGCGGATACGCGCCGCAATCCTCGACCTGATCCCAGTCCAGCGCGGTGATGCGGCCCTCCGCCGTGACGGCGGCCTTCAAGGTCGTGACGCGGTTGGTGGCGGCGACGGCCGCGCCCAGATGTTCGAGCCGGTCCTCGATCCATTTCACCGGCCTGCCGGCAATGCGCGCGGCAATGCCGATCAGTACGGCGTAGGGCGCGACGCCCTGCTTGACGCCGAAGCTGCCGCCCGAATCCGGCGGCATGCGCAACCGCAGGCGGTTGCCGGGAACCTTCAGGCAGCGCGCAAGCACCGCATGGATGCTGAAGGGGCCCTGGAAATTGGCGAGGATGTCGTAGGCGTCTTCATCAGGATCGTATTCGGCGACGACGCCAAAGGTCTCCATCGGCGCGCCGGTGTTGCGCGGATAGGCGATGGAGACGGAAACCTGATGCTCGGCTTTGGCGAAGGCCGCCTCAGGGTCGCCGTAGCGAAAATGCCGGTCGCTGACGAGGTTGGCGCCAGCTCTCTCATGCAGCAACGGCGCGTCAGGCTCGAGAGTCGCGAGCGTATCGACGACGCAGGGCAGCGCGCTGTATTCGACCTCGACCGCGTCGACTGCGTCCTCGGCGAGATAACGATCCTGCGCCACCACGATGGCGACGGGCTCGCCGACATAGCGCGCGCGCTCGACTGCCATCGGCCAGTTCTCGACCGCGACCTTGAGGCCCGCGACCATGGGCGCAGTGAGCTTTGCAAGGTCGCGACCGGTGATGACGGCCACGACGCCGGGCATGGCGGCAGCAGCGGTAATGTCGATCCCGAGAATGTCGGCATGCGCGTGAGGCGAGCGCAGAATCGCCGCCTGAAGGGTACCGGGCCTCGTGCCGAGATCGTCAACGAAACGCCCGCGGCCGGTCAGCAGAGCCGCGTCCTCGACGCGCTCCACAGATTGACCGGTCCACGAAATGGTTTGGATTTTCACTGACGTCTGCTCCCGAGGACGCTCTTGAGAACGGCGTCTGGGAGCTAGGTTCTGCGATCAGGCGTGGCGGCGCGATCCCGCGGAGTCTCGCGGCTTACCGAAAAGTCTCAAAATCGAGGAAATCCAGGACAGTGCAGAACTACGCCGGGATTACGCCCCTGGCGGGCGAGCGCGATCAGCGGCCGAGTCGAGCGACCTTGCGAAACTCGCTCGGGGCGACGCTGCAATGGTCGCGGAAGAAGCGTGTGAAGTGCGCTGGGGCACTGAAGCCGAGCCGGTCTCCGATTGTCGAGAAGGTCTCGTCGCCCTCGACGATTGCTCCGACAGCCAGCTCGACCTTGAGCACGTTCAGGAAGACATGCGGCGTCACGCCAACCGAATCCTCGAAGACGCGGAAGAAATGCGCTCGCGAAAGGCCGGCTTCCCTAGCAAGCTTGTCGATGCTGAGCGAGGCTGCAGGGTTGGATCGCATCAGCGAGATGGCCCGGCCGACACGCCAGTCGACCGCGTTGGAGCGGGCGATCTCGCGCAGCGAAGCGCCAATCGAGCGCCAGGGCGTGAAGCGCTCGATCACGGCGATCATCAGTTCCGAGAGCAGATGCTCCTGCCGCCGCGACGCGCCGGGTTCGTGCACCATCTCGGCGGCAAGATCGAGCGCGGTCTGGCGAATATGGGCCGTGACTTCCCCGGCAGAGTGCTCGAAGAAGCCGGGCGCACCGCTGGCGGCCCAGTTCGGCCGGAAGCTGCGAAGCCAGTCCGGCTCGATATAGAGCGCCAGGATCAGAGCGTTCTTGCGCCTGGGGTCATGGATATAGGCGTGCGGCTCCCAGGCGTTGACCAGCACCGCGAGATCCCCTGTCAGCGGGGCGACATGGTCGCCAACGAGAAACTGGGTGTCGTCGCCATCCACCTTGAGCAGGACATGGCAATGGGGATGCGCGTGCCGGACCAGGCTCCGGTCCATGTCCAGCAGCGCCACCCGTCCGAAAGCTCCATGCGCGATGCGCAAGGCATCCGACATGCCGTTTCCTCGCCAAGCCTGATTTCCAGGTCGTTCTCCGTCAGGCGATAGTGTAGTGGCCAGCTCGCCACCCCCGCAAGGGCCTGTCGGTTGCAGGCATGCGGGGGTTCAGGTCTACTCGGCGCGCCCGCTGCGCCAATCCGTCCCGGCCTGCAGACGCCCCGGCTCCACCGTATCCTCGCCCGGCACGCGGATGCGCTTGAAACGCATCTCCGGTGCGTCGAGCGGCGCGGTAGCGTCCAGTCCCATCTTGGCCCCGACACCGTCGCGCGTCGACGGGTCGAGCTTCGAGCCCTGGCTGCCGGCGACCACCACGAGATCGCGATCGGCCTGGAAGCGCGTCGCCACCGCCCATTCGACCTCGGTGGGGTCATGCACATCAACATCCTCGTCGACGACGACGACGTGCTTGACGTCGTAGTGCGCGGAGAGCGCGCCAAGGATGACGTTCTTGGCCTCGCCCTCCGAACGCTTCTTCATCTGGACGTAGAGGTGATAGCGGCAGACGCCGCCGCGCGCGAGATGGACGTCGCCGACGCTGGGAAAGCTGCGCTGGAGATGGTCGAGGATGGTCGCCTCGCGCGGGATGCCGCCGAGCAGCAGGTGCTCGAGGCCGCCACCGACGATGGTATGGAAAAGCGGGTTGCGGCGATGAGTGACGGCGTCGACCTGGATGACGTGGCGCTCGCCGCGTTCGCCGTAATATTGCGGAAACTCGCCGAACGGCCCCTCCGGTTCGCGCTTGCGGGCGAGCAGCCTGCCCTCGATCACGATCTCGGCCTGCGCGGGCACGCGGACCTCGCTGGTGATGCATTTCACCACGTCGAGCGGCTGGCCATGCAGCGCGCCCGCGATCTCCAACTCGTCCTGATCGAGCGGCGCGATTGCCTGCGAAGCGAGCAGTGTCAGCGGATCGACCCCGACCACGATCGCGATGGGCAGGTCCTGCTCCTCGTCCTCCGCCATCTGCTGATAGGCGAGCGTATGGCGCGGAAGCAGCAGGGCGCCGAGCCTGTCCGGGCAGGAGACCTGCAGCCGGTGGATCGCGACATTCTGTATGCCGGTCTTCGGGTTGCGGCTGATCAACAGACCGGCGGTGATATAGGCGCCGCTGTCGAACTCGTTATGCGTCGGCGAAGGCAGCAGCGTCATCAGGTCGACTTCGCGATGCACGACCTCCTGGGCGGGCGCGGCGCTGGTCTCGCGCCAGGGAACGGGGTTGCGCGCAGCCTCCTGGAAGCGCTTCAGCACCTGCGACGGTTCGACGCCCATGGCCTCGGCCATCCAGCCGCGATCCGAAACGAGGCCGGAAATCACGCTGACCGGGTGGCCGTCGGGCGCCGGAAAGACCGTCGCCTTCTCGCCGTCCAGCCGCTTCGAGACAGCCGCCAGTTCGAAGCGCAGGCCGATGCCGGGCCGCATCACCGCGAGACGCCCCGTGGCGGACAATCGGTCAAGCCAGTCGCGCAGGCTGGTGACGGGACCATTGGCGGCGAAACCCGGTCCCGAGAGACGAGCCGGGTCATCGGCAAGTCCGGCTTCGGCGGCAAGGTGGGGCATGGCTCGGCTCGCATCTGGATTGACGGCGCTTGGCCGAAGGTCGGCTTCGCAGGAGTGCGACGCCACGTCTGATGCTAGGCCGCGCGCTGGCGCGCACCCAAATAGTATGTGATGATCAAGGTTATCAGCATCAGTTATCGTGATAGGCCTTGGAGGATCCCGGGGGACATGGACCTTCGCCAACTCAACTATTTCCTCAGTCTCTGCGAGGAGGGTTCGACGACGCGCGCCGCGCGCCGCATGAACGTCGTCCAGCCGGCGCTTTCGATGCAGATCGCCAAGCTGGAGGACGAGCTTGGGCAGAAGCTGTTCGAACGTTCTTCCCAAGGGATGACGCCGACGCCGGCCGGCCAGCTCGCCTATAGGCTGTTCTCGCCGCTGCTGCGGGACCTCTCGGACGCCAAGCAGCAGGTTGTCAGCCGCTCGGGCGAGATCAGCGGCCGCATCGCGGTCGGGCTCGTCGCCTCAGTGACGACGAGCGTGCTGGCGCGCGCGCTTGCCATCTTTGCGCGTCAGTATCCGGAGGTCGAGGTCTCGGCCTGCGACGGCTATTCGAGCGCGCATCTCGATCAGGTTCGTTCCGGAATGCTCGACTTCGCCATCGTCAACAAGACGAGACGGCGGCTCGATCTGCCTTTCATGGACGTCCTCCACGAGGAGATGGTACTCGTGACCAAGGCCGCGAACGGCCGTGGACTGCCCTCGCCCATACTGTTCCGCGACCTTGTCGGGTTGCCGTTGGTGCTGCCCTCCAAGAATAACGGGCTGCGTACGATCATCGATGACATCGCCGAGGACGAGGACGTCGCGATCTCGATCCGGCTCGAGGTCGATGCCGTCGCAGCGATCGAGGAGTTGGTGCGGCAGTCCGACTGGGTCACCGTGCTGCCGGCGATTGCGGTTCATCGCGGGCTGGCGGATGGCAGCCTGCGGGCGCACCGCATCGTGGCGCCGCGCGTGACCCGCCAGCTGATCTGCGTGCATAACCCGCGCAGGCCGCTCTCGGAGGCCGCGCGCCTGTTCATCGACACGCTCGGCAGTGAACTCGCCGATGCCGCCAACGTGCTGCATAGCCAGGAGAACAGCTGATAGCGTCCATCATTCATCATTATTATCTCTGATAGTCAGAAGCCCGATATTCTGACGCGAAAGGGCCACGCCGGCCCGACGCGCAACATGTCGGATCAGAGACACATGCAGGTAGAGACCGAAACGCACTGGATCGCCGGGCGCTGGACCCCATCCCATGACGGCGCGCTGGCCGACAGCATCGACCCCGCGACGGGCGCGACGGTCGGACGCTTCGCCGATGGCGGGCGCAATGAGGCGCGGGAAGCGATCGCGGCGGCCAGACACGCCTTCAGCGAACCGGCCTGGTCGCAGAATCCACGCCTGCGCCAGGAAGTCCTGCTCGCCTGGTCTACCCGGCTCGAAGCAAGGCGCGAGGATTTCGCCATGCTGATGACGCTCGAGAACGGCAAGGCGATCTCTCAGTCGCGCGCGGAGATCGGCGGCGCGATCTCCGAGATCCGATATTACGCGGGGCTCGCGCGCCATATCCCGGGACATGTGCTGGAGGTCGAGCCCGGCGTGTTCTCGACGATGCTTCGTGAGCCCGCCGGCGTTGCCGCCATCATCGTGCCCTGGAACGCGCCTGCGGTCCTGCTGGTGCGCGCGCTTGCGCCGGCGCTCGCGGCCGGCTGCACCGCTATCGTCAAGCCGGCACCGCAGACGACGCTGTTCACCGCCGCGTTCCTGCAGGAACTGGCGCAATGTGGGCTGCCGGCCGGGGCCTGCAACATGGTCGGCGAAACGGGCCACGCCGCAGCGCAGGAACTGACGCTTTCGGCCGATGTAGAGGTGCTGAGCTTCACCGGCTCGACGCAGACCGGCAGGGCGATCATGGCGGCCGCGGCGCCGACCATGAAAAAGCTCTCGCTCGAACTCGGCGGCAAATCCTGCTGCGTCGTCTTCGAGGATGTCGATGTTGCGCGCATCGCGCCGCAGCTCGCGGCTGCCGCGACCATCATTTCGGGCCAGCAATGCACGGCGGCGCGGCGGATCCTCGTCCAGGCCTCGCGCTACGACGAGATGAAGGTGGCGCTGGCGGGTGCGCTGTCGGCGCTCAGGGTCGGGCCCGGCCTCGATCCGACAACCCATCTCGGGCCGCTGATCGACCATGCCACGCGTGACCGCATCCACGCGCGCATCGAGGAGGCCTTTGATCTCGCCGACGAGGTCGTCCTGCGCGGGTCGGCGCCCAATGGCGCGCTGTCCGGCGGCGCCTTCCTGACTCCTTCGATCGTTGCCCATGCCGACACTAGGGCGTTCTTCACGCAGGAGGAGATTTTCGGTCCATTCGTCGTGCTCGAGCGGTTCGAGAGCGAGGCGGAGGCCGTCGCGAGGACCAACGACACCGTCTTCGGACTTTCGGCCAGCGTCTGGACGCATGATGTCGGCCGGGCCATGCGTATCGCGCGGGCGCTGCGGAACGGCACGGTCTGGATCAACGACCACAACAGGCTGTTCGCGGAGGCCGAGACCGGCGGCTATCGCCAGAGTGGGCTTGGTCGCCTGCACGGCTTCGACGGCCTCGCCGATTTCACCGAGATGAAGCACATCTATCTCAATGCCGGCGTAGTGCCGGCCTCGGCGCGCGCATGACCGGCGGCCGGCCACGGTTGATCGTCGGCATTTCCGGCGCGTCTGGGGTCGTCTACGGCATCCGCGCGCTCCAGTTGCTGCGCGAGGCCGGGATCGAGACGCATCTGGTGATGTCGCGCTCGGCAGAAATCACGCTCGCGCACGAGACCGACCTCAAGGTCGCCGAGGTGCGGGCGCTGGCTGACGTGACCCACTCGCAGGCGGATATCGGAGCGGCGGTCTCGTCGGGCTCGTTCAAAACGCTCGGCATGCTGGTCGCGCCATGCTCGATCCGCTCGATGTCGGAAATCGCGACCGGCGTGACCTCCGGCCTGCTCAGCCGGGCTGCCGATGTCGTGTTGAAGGAGCGCCGCCGGCTCGTGCTGATGGTGCGTGAAACGCCGCTCCACACCGGCCATCTGCGCGCGATGACGCAACTCTCCGAGATGGGCGCGATCATTGCCCCGCCCGTGCCGGCCTTCTACGCAAGACCACGAAGCATCGACGATCTGGTCGACCATACGGTCGGCCGCATGCTCGACCTCTTCGGCATAGAGACCGGTACGGTCAAGCGCTGGGGCGAGAGCGTCGGGCCGCGGCCACGCCACGGCGCGGCCGCGGCCGCCCCCGTGACGTGAACGCCGAGGTGGCCTGCTGGCGCCTCATCGGCGCCGTCTATGCGCGGCCGGGTGTCCAGCAATCCTGCCTGCTCCTGCAGGAGCGGGTGCAGGCCGACATCGTCGTGCTGCTGTTCGGCGGCTGGCTGGCGCGATGTGGCATCGCGCTGTCGCAGGACGCGGCGCATGAGGCAACCGCGCTCGTCGGCCCCTGGCGCGAGGCAGTGGTTCGGCCGCTGCGCGCGATCCGCGTGACGATGAAGTCATCGCCGCTGATGGGGCGGCCGGAGGCAGCGGCCCTGCGCGAGCGCATCAAGGCCGACGAACTCGCCGCCGAGCGCATCGAGCTCGGCCTGCTGGTCGGCTGGGCTGCCTCGCGCTGGCCGCAGACAGGCGCGCCTGCCGCCGATCTCGTTGCAACCAACCTGCCTCTGTGCCTGCCTGCCGCGCCGGACGCCGCGGCGGGCGCGGCTCTCCAGCAGATCATGGATGCATGCCGCGAAGCAATCATTGAATACGATAGCGGCATCAACACTCATTATTTGCCTTGATACCCTGAGCCTCGTTTACTCGGCGCAATAACGCGGAAAGCCGCGATATTCTGGAGGGGACGGACATGATCAGGACAGTTTTGCTTACCACGGCCGCGCTCGTCGGCCTCGTCGCTAGCGGCGCCGTGGCCCAGGCCAAGATCGGCTCCTGCGACGAGCCGATCCTGCTCGGCACCACCATCTCGGAGACCGGTCCGTTCTCGACGCTGACCGACAACTGGAAGGCGATGACCGAGGCCTTCTTCGACGAGATCAACAAGATGGGCGGGATCGACGTCTCGTCCTGCGGCAAGAAGCTGCCGGTCAGGATCGTCATCTACGACGACCAGTCCAACCCCTCGACCGCCGTCTCGCTGTTCGAGAAGATGGCCTCGGTCGACAATGTCGATTTCTTCGTCGGTCCCGACTGGACCTCGCTCGGCCTGCCCGTGCCGACTGTCGCCGAACGCCACCAGATTCCGATCGTGATGGCGAATGTGGCGACGCCCTCGGCCTATTCGCGCGGCCTGAAATACATGTGGGGCACGCCCTATCCCGTGGTGCCTTTGTGGTCGCAGCGCTATTTCGAGATGCTGACCAAGGTCCAGCCGCAGCCCAAGACGATCTTCTTCGTCACCCATGACAACCCGGTGATGAAGGGCATCACCGAGTTCTGGGCGCCCAAGGCCGAAGCGCAAGGCATCAAGGTGATCGGCAAGGAGACCTTCCCGGCCGACGCCAAGGACTTCTCCGCGATCATCCTGAAGATCAGGGCCGCCCGGCCCGACATCGTCTATATCTCGTCCTTCGACAACGTTTCCGGCCCGCTGGTGCAGCAGATGCGCCAGCAGCGCATCAAGGCGATGGATGTCCACCACACCATGCTGACCGGCGCGCTCGCCCGCCAGACCGGCAAGGACATCGAGGGCATGACCGGCGAACTGGCCTGGTATCCGGCGGTCGGCGGCAAGCACAGCGAACTGGTCACGCGGGTGCTACAGCGTTCCAAGGTCGACATGTTCGAGTCGATCTTCACCATGGGCCGGATCAGCGCCTATCTGACGATGGTTCAGGCGATCGAGAAGGCAGGCGCGGTCGATCGGGAAAAGGTTCGCGCGGCGCTGACCAAGGGCACGTTCGAGGCGCCGCCCGGGCCGATCGTCTTTGACGAGAAGGGCTTCGCCACCACCAACGGCGCCTTCACGATCCAGATCCAGGGCGGCAAGGTCGCAGTCGTGTGGCCGCCGGAGGCCGGCAAGATCGCCTGGCCCTCGCCGAGCTGGCAGTAGGCAGCGGCTGACGGAGCGCGGCGATGCCGATCGACATTCTCGCCCAGATCGCCATTGGCGGCATCCTCATCGGAGGGCTTTATGCACTCTTCGCCTTCGGCCTTTCGCTGATCTACGGCGTCGCACGCATCCTGAATTTCTCGCATGGCACGCTGCTGGCGATCGCCGGCGTGCTGGCCAGCATCCTCTACACCGCGCTCGGCTCCAATCCGATCGCTCTGGTCGCCATCATCATTGGACTGGCGGCCGGGTTCTTCCTGTTCGGCTGGGGCTTCCACGACGTGTTGCTCGCGCCTCTGAAGCGCCGCAACCATTTCGAGGCCTCGGTCGGCACGGTGCTGACCACGGTCGGAGCGCTGATCATCATCGGCGACGTCGCGGCGACGTTGGCCGGCCCGCGCCCGCGCAATATTCCCCTGCGCTCGGACGTGATCGAGATCGGCAACGTTCTTATCCCGGTCTCGCAGGCCTGGATGCTGGCCGGCATCACGGTGCTGACGATCGTGCTGCAACTGGTGCTGAGCCGGTCCTGGTATGGCCGCGCCGTGCGCGCGGTAACGCAGGATCATGTCGGCGCGACGATCTGCGGCGTGCGCCCGCGCGCCATCCACGGCATCACCTTCGGGCTGGGCGCCGCATTGGCGGCCATCGCCGGCGTGCTCTACGCGATGGTCTTCCCGGTCGATCCCTATGCCGGCTTCAACCTGACGGTGAAGGCCTTCACGATCATCGTGCTGGGCGGCGTCGGCAATCTCGTCGGGGCGCTCGCGGCCGGGCTGTTCCTCGGCATGGCGGAAGCCTTCACCGCCTTCTTCTGGGCGCCTGAATGGGCGCCGGCGCTATCGATCACGCTGCTGCTCGTCATCCTCGTCGCCTTCCCGCAAGGCTTCGGTTCGGTACGGAGGGCGTGATGACGCGTCACGACGTCTCTCTCGCCACGACGGCGCTGGCCGCGGATGCGCGCGCCGCGACGCCCGCCCGGTCCCTCCTGCCCTGGCTGGGCGGCGCAGTCCTGATCGGGCTCCTGCTGCTGGTTCCGAAGCTCGGCGTGCCCTATGCGACCAGCCTCGTCTTCACGCTCCTCGTCTCCTTCATCCTGGCGCAGAGCTGGGACTGGATCGGCGGGCTCGCCGGCTACGTCAATCTCGGGCATTTCGCCTGGTATGGCGTCGGGGCCTATGCCTTCGCGATCAGCCTCAACGCCGGGGTTCCGGTGCCGCTCTGCTTCGTCGTCGCGATGGCGGTGGTCGCGCTGGCCGCGGCGATCTTGTCGTTCCCGCTGTTTCGACTCAAGGGCGACTATTTCGCCTTCGCGACGCTCGCCATCCTGCCATTGGCCGAACTGCTCGCCTTCAACCTCTCGAAACTGACCGGCGGCGCGGATGGCATCGTGCTGCCGCCAGACTACGTGCTGCTGCAGGCCTTTTACACCGCGCTCGGCTTAGCCATCGCGACCTTCGCGCTCACCATCGCGCTGTCGCGCTCGCGCTTCGGCTATGCGCTGAAGAGCATCCGTAACGACGAGCAGGCGGCCGAGGTGGTTGGCATCCGCATCTTTCCGGCCAAGCTCGGCGTGATGGTGCTATCGGGCGCCATCGCCGCTCTGGGCGGAGCCGTCCATGCCTGGCAGCTCAGCTATATCGACCCGCCTACCGTGTTTGGCCTCAGCGTCGCGCTCGTACCCGTCGCCATGGCGCTGTTCGGCGGCTCGGGCCTGCTTTGGGGGCCGATGATCGGCGTCGCTTTGCTGTTCACCGTGCAGCAGTTCCTGCTCGTCAACATGAGCATCCTGCACGCGACGGTCTATGGGCTCATCATCCTGCTGATCGGGCGCTTCATGCCCGGCGGCCTGCTGCGCTCGCGGCTCACGAAGGCGATCCCCGCCTTGCGCTTCCTGTCGCGCGAGCAGCATCTCGCGCCGACCGGGGCGGCTGTGGCGGCCGGCAATGAGCGCCTGCCGATGCCGATCCGCGTGCCCGATCCCAGTTGCGAGTTGCTGGTCTGCCGCAAGCTGACTAAGGCCTTCGGCGGCAACATCGCCGTCAACGCGGTCGATATCGTCGTCCGGCAGGGCGAGGTCGTTGGGCTCGTCGGCGCCAACGGCTCCGGCAAGACGACGCTCTTCAACTGCATCTCCAAGGTCTACGAGCCGACAGGCGAGTTGATCGTCGACGGTCGGAATCTCGCCGGCCTCAGACGCGACGAGGTCGCGGCGGTGGGCGTCGGACGCTCCTTCCAGAACCCGCGTCCCTTCGGCGACCTGACGGTGGCGGAAAACATCGCGATCGCCGCGACCTTCCGCCGGAACGGTCCCGCCCTGCCCGACGCTCTCGCGGAGGCCACCGCATATGCCGCCTTCGTCGGCCTCGGCGACCGCCTCGGCGAGCGCGCCGACAGCCTCAGCCTGCAAGAAAAGAAGAGCTTGGAGCTGGCGCGCGCGCTGGCGCTGCACCCCAAACTGCTGCTCGTCGACGAGGTCGCATCGGGCCTGACGCCAGCCGAGATCAGGCGTTTCGTCGGCCATATTCGCGAGATCCGCGACGTCTACGGCATCACCGTGATCTGGGTCGAGCACATCTTCTCGGCGCTGGCGCAGGTGGTGGACCGACTGATCGTGCTCGAACAGGGCCAGGTCATCGCCGATGCGCCCCTGGCGGAAGCCGTGAAGGACGAGCGCGTGCTCGCCGCCTATCTCGGCCAGGCCGCGACAAAGGAGGGGCACTGATGCTGAACCTCGCCAATCTCGCCGTCGACCATGGCAAGCTACGCGCCCTGTGGGATGTCAGCCTCACCGTCCGGGCCGGCGAAAAAATCGGCCTGCTCGGCGCCAATGGAGCCGGCAAGAGCACGACGTTGGGCGCGATCATGGGTCTCTATCCGCCGCAATCGGGCGACATTGTCTTCGACGGCGCTTCGATCGCCGCCCGGCCGCCGGCGGACAACGTGGCGCGCGGCATCGCGCTCGTGCCGGAGGGCCGGCGACTCTTCGCCGAGATGAGCGTGCAGGAAAACCTCGAAATGGGGGCCTATCTGCGTGCGTCGCGGGCGAGCCTGAGCCAGACTCTGGACTATGTCTTCACTCTGTTTCCGATCCTGCGCGAGAAGGCCCGCCAGAACGCCGGCGAGCTCTCCGGCGGGCAGCAGCAGATGGTCGCGATCGGCCGTGCGCTGATGTCCAAGCCCAGACTGCTGCTGTTGGACGAACCCTTTCTCGGAGTCGCGCCGCTCGTCATCTACGATGTCATGGACGCGCTGAGGCGGGTGGCCGACACCGGCGTCACCATTCTTCTGGTCGAGCAGAATATCCATCGCGCGCTCGATTTCGTCGACCGCGCTTATGTGATCGAGAACGGCCGCAGCGCGCTGGACGGCACGCGCGAGAGCCTGCTCGGCGACCCCGAATTCGGCACGAAGTTCCTCGGGCTCGAATAGTTCGTTCGCCGGCTCATTATCAACTCCGGAGAGAATTTTCATGGCACGTCTGACAGGCAAGGTGGCGCTGGTCACCGGCGCGGCGCAAGGCATCGGAGCGGCCTATGCGATGGCGCTGGCCAAGGAAGGGGCGGCCGTCTGCGTCTCCGATATCCGCCTGCCCGAGGCGACGCGCGACGCGATCGTCGCGGCCGGCGGCCAAGCCCTCGCCGTCGCGGCCGACGTGACCTCGCCTGAATCGGTCGCGACCATGGTGGCGGAGGCGGTGCTGCGGTTCGGCTCGGCCGATATCCTCGTCAACAATGCCGGGCTGTTCGGCAACCTGACGCTGAAACCCTTCGACCAGATCGCCTCGTCGGAATGGGATGCGGTCATGGCCGTCAATGTCCGCGGCACGTTCGAATGCACCAGGGCGGTGGTTCCGCAGATGCGCAGCCAGGGCCACGGCAAGATCATCAACATCGCCTCGGGGACCGTCTTCAAGGGCTCGCCTATGATGCTGCACTACGTGACGTCGAAGGCGGCGATCGTCGGCTTTACCCGTGCACTCGCCCGCGAACTGGGCGGCGAAGGCATCCGCGTCAACTGCATCGCGCCGGGCCTGGTGATGAGCGACAATGTCAGGGTCAACCCCGCTTGGGCGGCCGATGTCGTCGCCAACAATGTCGCCAGCCGCGCGATCAAGCGCGAAGCGCAGCCCGACGACCTGATCGGCACGCTGATCTATCTCAGCGCCCCCGATAGCGACTTCCTCACCGGCCAGACCATCGTGGTCGATGGCGGCTCGGTGATGCACTGAACCGAGGAGGCAAGGCTCAGCCCGCCAGGGACGCCGTCACCCGGCGGTAATCGCTCGGCGTCAGCCCGGTATGCTGCTGGAAAAAGCGGCAGAAATTGCTGGCGGCGCTGAAGCCGAGATCGTCGGAAACCTGGCCGATCCCGGTAGCGGGGTCTCCCAGCGCGCAGACCGAGGCCTCGATGCGGATGGCGTTGCCGTAGACCGCCGGCGTCACGCCGGTGCAGTCACGGAACAGCGTGTTGAAGCGCGAGCGCGAGAGGCCCGCGAGACCTGCAAGCGCATCGTAGTCGTAAGGCTCGCCGAGGTGCTCGCGCATCGATCTCAACGCACGACGCACGCGATAGTCGGGCGCGCGCGCAGGCGGCGACGCCGGATTGGCGGCGCTCCGGCCGATCGTCCAGGTGAGTTGCAGGATCGCATCCTCGACGGCGCCGGCATCGTCGTGACCAGTCTCGATCATCTCGGTCAGCCGGTCGCGCCAGAGCGCGGCCTCGGCCGAGACCGCGATACCGGGCCTCGCGAAAAAGGCCGGCCGACCACAACTCGAGAACAGCCGGTCGGCCCGCGCCAGCCAGTCGGTCTCGAGATAGAGCGCGAGGAACACGCTGCGCTCGCGGTCGTCCCGATGAGCGTAATGATGCTCCTGCCAGGCGTTCACCAGGACGGCGGTGTCGGCCTTTAGCGGCAACCGGGCGCCATCGACGGTGAAATGTTGGTCGGGGCCGGCGACCTTGAAGACGGCATGGCAATGGGCGTGGGCATGGGTCGTCAGCGAGGTGTCCATGTCGAGCAGGGCGACACGGCCGAAACGTCCTGTGACGATGCCGAGCCCCCTGGTCATGGCCGGCCGGAAAAGCGTTCGCGATCCATGCGGCAGAGTAGGTTCGAGGCGCCCTGACGGCAAGTGTGGGACAAGGCCGTGCGGGGGCGCTCGGGGCTCCCGCGCCGCCGAAAATAGTTCCCGATGATAAATCGCGCTCCGCGCTGAGAGGGTGTTCCCGCGGCCGCCATGGTCGTGTCCTCATCCCAAGAAACGACGGAGGACACATCATGGAAGCGATCTTGCAGGATCCGAAGCGCGACCAGCGCGAGCGGGAGCGGCAGGCCAGGTTCAAGGTCAAGTTCGTCGAGGAGACGCCGCCCTGGTATCACGGTGCAATGCATCTCGGCTTCATGCTGGTCGTGACGCTCGGTACGATCTGGTACTGCGCGACGAAGCTCGCCAATCCCGGCTTCTGGGACTGGATGCTGGTGCCGGCGATCGCGCTGTTCGGCAACTGGGTCGAATGGGCCGCGCATCGCTACATCCTGCACCGGCCGGTGCCGGGGCTGGAGGCGGTCTACAAGCGCCACTGCACCGTCCACCACCAGTTCTTCACCCATCACGACTTAGGCTACGAGGGTCACAAGGAATGGCGGGCGCTGCTCTTTCCGCCGTTCGCGCCGATCGGCTTCATCCTGCTCTCGGTCCCGCCTGCCTTGCTCGCCGGCTGGCTGATTTCACCGAACGCAGGCTACCTCGTGGTCATCACGATGGCCGGCTACTACCTGCTCTATGAAGGCCTGCACACGCTCTCGCATCTCGACGACGAGCGCTATCCGTTCCTGAAATACATCCCGCTCGTCAACACGGTCCGCCGCATGCACTACGTCCATCATGTGCTCGGATTCATGCAGACTCGGAACTTCAACCTGACCTTCCCGATCTGCGACTGGCTCTTCGGCACCAGCGACCTCGACCGGGGTTTCCTCGGCACGCTGTTCAACGGAGCCACGCACAAGCACATGAAGAGGGACCTGCAGCCGGTCGATCCGGGCATCAAGATCGTTGGAATCGACGACGAGGCACCTACGAAAACGGTCATATCGTAAACGAAGGCCGCCTCTGCGGTCAGCTATGGAAATGCTGACCGCAGAGGCATTCTGCCCAGTCGAGAGCCCGGGATGGCGGCGGATCAGGGTCGAGCTTCGGCCCGCCAAGTAGCGACGCTGACGTCCTCCAGATGTAGGTAGGATTGGCTCGATCTGGTGATCGCGACAGGGTGCGTCATGTCGGCAAGAACGAGGGCGAACCCCAGACTGCACTGCAAAATAGCAACTTAAAAAATGAGCTAAGTAATGGCGCGCCATTCAGGATAAAACTGCGAACACTTATGTATTTGAAATATCGATATAATTTAAGCCGATCTTGTGTCCGTCGTCAGATGATTTGAGACTGTCTCGGCGTCTCAGGAACGGAGGCTCTGGCTCATCTGGGTTTGAGGTTATGCGGCCTGCAGCTGATGCTGCAAGCGTCTCTGTTGGATGGTCTGGCGCTTGATCCTTTCGCGTTCGGTGAGGATGGCCTGCCCGCGGCCGAAGTAGACATCGGCGGGCGTCAGGTTGCCGAGGCTCTCGTGGTAGCGGGCATGGTTGTAATGCTCGACGAAGGCCGCGACCTGCCGTTCGAGGTCACTGGGCAGATAGTAATTTTCGAGCAGGATGCGGTTCTTCAGGGTCTGGTGCCAGCGCTCGATCTTGCCCTGTGTCTGAGGGTGATAGGGCGCGCCGCGAATGCTGCATGCCCTTGCCGTCGAGCCAGGTTGCGAGGTCGGCCGAGATGTATGAGGCGCCGTTATCGCTCAAGAGCCTCGGCCGATGCGCGACCGTGATTTGGTTGAGCCCCGATGCCGCCAGAGCCAGATCGAGCGTGGCGGTGACGTCATCGGCCCGCATCGTGGCGCAGAGCTTCCAGGCGACGATGAAGCGGGAGAAGTCGTCGAGCACGGTCGAGAGATAATACCAGCCCCATCCGGTGATCTTCAGATAGGTGAAGTCGGTCTGCCAGAGCTGGTTGGGCGCCGTCGTCTTGTCCTTGAACTCGGACGCCGCCGTGATGACGATGTAGGCCGGGCTGGTGATCAGATCATGCGCTTTCAGCAGCCGGTACACCGACGCCTCCGAGACGAAGTAGCTCTTCTCGTCGGTGAAGCGCACTGCCAGCTCGCGCGGGCTGAGTTCCGTCTCGCGCAGCGCCAGCTCGACGATCTCGGCCCGGATCGGGTCGGGAATCCGGTTCCAGACACGATCCGGCCGCGAGCGATGATCGGCCAGCGCCTCGATCCCGCCGGTGAGAAAGCGATCGTACCAGCGATAGAACGTGGCGCGCGGGATGCCGAGCTTGTCCAGGGTGCGCCGCGCCGGCAGATGCGATCCCTCGACCAGCCGGATGATCTCGGCCTTCTCGGATGCGGGGTATCTCATGTGTCGTCTTCCCCATCCGCGAGCATGCTTTATGGAATGGCTCGCCCCTTACCCTCGGCGCAAGATTGCGTCGGCCGCAAATGGCACGGAGGTGAGCCGATGAATGAGATCAGGGTTCTGGGAATCG
>NZ_JBHSLW010000103.1:0-1097 GCF_042657265.1 Allobosea eneae | reverse complement strand
CAGGCTGTTGAAAAACCCGCTCGCCGCAGGGCATTCGGCGTGATTCATTGTCTTCGAAGGGGTTCGGAGATCGGTGCATGCGCGGTGACGACAATCGGACGGGCGAGCTTTTCAGCTACGTCGATCTTGAAGCGCGGGTTCGGCGCGACCATCCGCTGCGGGCGGTCCGGGCGATCGTGAACGAGGCACTCGGCGCGCTGAAAGGCGAGTTTGCGGCGCTCTATTCTCCGATCGGGCGGCCGTCGATCCCGCCGGAGAAGCTGCTGCGGGCGATGCTCCTTCAGGCGCTCTATTCGATCCGCTCGGAGCGGCTCCTGATGGAGCGGCTGGAATACGATCTTCTGTTCCGCTGGTTCGTCGGCATCGGCGTGGACGATCCCGCATGGGACCACTCGACGTTCTCCAAGAACCGCGACAGGCTGCTGGAAGGTGACATCGCCGCGAAGTTCCTGGCAGCTGTTCTGGCCCAGCCCAGGGTCAAGCGGCTCCTGTCGAGCGATCACTTCTCGGTGGATGGGACGTTGATCGAGGCCTGGGCGTCGATGAAGAGCGTCAGGCCGAAAGATGGTCCGGCCGAGCCGCCGGCCGGGGCCGGCGGGCGCAACGCCGAAGCCGATTTCCACGGCCAGAAGCGGAGCAATGACACGCATGCCTCGACGACCGACCCCGACGCGAGGCTTTACAAAAAGGGCAAAGGCAAGGAGGCGAAGCTGTGCTTCATAGGGCATGGTCTGATGGAGAACCGCCATGGCCTTCTGGTCGATGCCTGCCTGACCTTCGCCGACGGACAGGCCGAACGGGTGGCGGCGCTGCACATGATCGAGCCTTTGGCCGATCGGCCCCGGCGGATCACGCTCGGCGCCGACAAGGCTTACGACACGCAGGATTTCGTCAACGAGTTGCGCTCGATGAAGGTGACGCCGCACGTGGCGCGGAACACCAGCGGTCGCCGATCGGCGATCGACAGCCGCACGACCCGGCACGGCGGCTATGCCGCCAGCCAGCGCATCAGGAAGCGCATCGAGGAGGCGTTCGGCTGGATCAAGACGGTTGCCGGGCAGGACAAGACGAAGTTCCGCGGTCGCGACCGTGTCGGA
>NZ_JBHSLW010000102.1:873-2756 GCF_042657265.1 Allobosea eneae | reverse complement strand
CCTGCGCAGCTCGCAGAGGCCATGGGTCGCGCGATCGCGCTCTCGCATCTGACCGGCCGGGCGGCTCTGCTCGACGAGCTGGCGGGCAGTCCCGATGGCCAGCGCAGCTGACACCTTGACCCTGCCGCCCAGCGCGTCCGTTCAAACGGCTATTCAAACGCTGGGCGGCCGTTCCGGAATTTTCCGGGGCATGGCCGCGGCCGCGGCTCGCGGCCGCCAGCGGGCTTCCTACGGGCCCGCGTCATGACCACGACGATGAGCGCCATCGGCCTGCCGTTCCAGGAGGCCATCGACTATCTCCGCCAGAAGGTGACCGTCACCTCGACCGGCTGGACCGATGTCTGGCAGAAGGCCAACGCAAAGGCCTTCACCGTCGCCGGCGCGACGGCCACCGCATTGGTCGAGGACTTCCGTCGCGAGATCGAGAAGGCGCTCGAGGACGGGACGACGCTCGAGGAGTTCCGCAAGCGGTTCGGCGAGATCGTCAGGCGCCATGGCTGGGACCATGTCGGCAAGCCCGGCTGGCGCGCCCGCGTCATCTACGAGACCAACCTGTCCATGGCCTATTCGGCCGGCCGCTATGCCCAGCAGACCGAACCGGAGACGCTCGCGGCTTTCCCATATTGGCAATACGTGCATTCGGGCGCCAGGCACCCGCGCAAGCAGCACCTGGCCTGGAACGGCACGGTGCTGCGCGCTGACGATCCTTTCTGGGATTGGGCTTATCCGCCCAACGGCTGGGGCTGCGGCTGCCGGGTCCGACCGGTCAGTGAAGCCGGGTTGAAGCGCCAAGGTCGGCGTGGCATCGACCAGGCGCCCGAGCGTCTGCCAATCCGGGAGGTGAACCGAAAGACCGGAGAGGTTCTGACCGGATCCCAGGGCGTCGATGTTGGCTTCGACTACAATCCCGGCCAGGTCTGGATGAACGCGCCGCGCTCGGCCGTGCCTGGGCTGAACGATACGTGAGCGGCTTCTCCGTCACCTTCTCATTCGACTGGGATCCGGCCCGCGCCGCCTTCGGCCGGCTCGAACGCGTCGTGGCCGATCCGACGCCGATCACGCGCGCGATCGGCACCGGCCTCGTCACCTCGACGCAGGATCGTTTCGACGACGAGGTTGCGCCGGACGGCTCGGCCTGGTCGCCGCTCAATCCGCTCTACGCTTCGGGGAAGCGTGGCCCCGGCATCCTGCGCGAGAGCGGGATGCGCGGCGGCCTGCAGGGCTCGATCACCTATCGCGCCGGGCGCGCGGACGTGCAGGTCGGCAGCAACAAGATTTACGCCGGCGTCCACCAGGGCGGCGCGGTCATCACAGCGAAGAACGGGCCGTTCCTTGTCTTCAGCATGGGCGGCAAGACCGTGAAGACGCCCTCGGTCACGATTCCGGCCCGCCCCTTCGTCGGCATCAGCAGCGACGACCAGGTCATGATCCTGGACGTCATCGAGGGCGGCCTTGCCCGCGCGCTCGGTTCCGGGCCATCATCCGGCGGCAAGCGCTGACCGCGTCGCGCTGATCCCTCCCATCGCCATGTAGGTCCCGGCCCCGTGCGGGGCCGTGTCGCGTATGGTCGCCGCCGGCCACATTCGGCGGCGATGAAGACCGTCGTTTCCTCCCTTCACTTCCAGATCCCGGCCGGTGCCGCTCCCGAATGGGTGCACCTGACGCCGGCCGGGACTTTTCGTGGAAACGACGGCCGCGGGCCTTTCACGCTGGAGAACGCCGACGATGTGATCCGCGCTTCGATGGCGGCGGGCAAGCTCCCGCTCGACGAAAATCACTCGATCGACCTCGCCGCCCCGGAGGGCCGACCGGCCCCGGCGCGAGGCTGGATCGTCGAGATGCAGGCGCGCGCGGACGGCCTTTGGGGCCGGGTCGAATGGACT
>NZ_JBHSLW010000102.1:0-752 GCF_042657265.1 Allobosea eneae | reverse complement strand
GCACCAAGGCCGGCAAGCTCCTGAAGATCCTGCGCGCCTCGCTCGTCAATGACCCGAACCTGACCCTGACCACGCTCCACCACCGGGAGAACGACATGGAATTCCTCGCAAAGGTGCGAAAGGCGCTCGGGCTGGCTGATGACGCTGCCGATGATGCGGTGCTGACCACCGTCAGCTCGCATGCTGCGATCGCCGCGGCCGCCGGCAAGGTCGCCCAGGCCGGCGGGCTCAAGGCCGGCGCCACCGGCGACGAGCTCGTAACCCATCTCAACGCCCGTGCCGTCCCCGATCCGAAGCTCGAGGCGGTCAAGGCCGGATTGAAGGCTGCCGGCGTCGACTTCGACCAGACCAGCGCCGAGCAGATCACGTTGCACCTGAATTCCGCCGGCGCCGGCGACGCCGAGCTGCGCAAGACGGTGATCACGCTGCAGTCGCAGTTGACCACGCTGCAGACCGAAGGCGCGAAGGAGAAGGCCGTTACCTTCGTCGATGCGGCGATCGCGGCTGGCAAGCCGATCAAGCCGCTGCGCGACCACTACATCACGCGCCACCAGAAGGACGCCGCCGCGGTCGAGACCGAGATCAACGCGCTCGTCTCGATCCATTCCGGCACGGTGAAGCAGCCGAAGTCCAGCGAGCCCGGTGCTCTCGGTGCCGATGAGCAGGCTGTCGTCGAGCTGATGGGGCTCGATCCCAAGAAATTCGCCGAGACCAAGGCCGGGCTGGAAAAGCACGTCCTCTGACCCCGCAGA
>NZ_JBHSLW010000101.1:0-2514 GCF_042657265.1 Allobosea eneae | reverse complement strand
GTAAGCGCCGCGCCAGCACCCTATGGATTAGGGATTGAGGATTTCCGGAAGCGCCACGGCATGAGATCTTCGACGCCGCTTTGCGGGTGGCCGTTGATGATGGCGTCGAGGGTTTCAGCGATATAGGCGACGGGATTGACGTCGTTGAGCTTGCATGTGGCGACGAGGGACGATAGCAGCGCCCAGTTTTCCGCCCCGACCTCGTGGCCCGCGAACAGGGCGTTTTTCCGGGTCAGGCAGATTGGGCGGATGGCGTTTTCGACCGGGTTGGTGTCGAGCTCGAGGCGGCCATCGTCGAGGAAGCGGGTGAGCCCCTCCCAGTGGGCGAGCCCATAGCGGATGTCTTCGGCCAGCCTGGAGCCGGAAGAGATCATCGACAACTGCTTCTCGAACCACGGCTTGAGGGCGGCGATGATCGGCGCGGAATGCTCCCGCCGGGCGGCGAGCCGCAGTTGCGGCGCTGTCCCGCGCACGGTTGCCTCGATGGCATAGAGCGCCGCGATCTGGCGGATCGCCGCTTCGGCGATCGGCGATTTGGTGTTGCGCGCCAGCTTGACGAAGCGTCGGCGTAGATGGGCCCAGCAATGGATGAGCCGCCACGGCCCCTGCGGCCGTTCCAGGCGGGTCAGCCGATCATAGCCCTCGTAGGCGTCGACCTGAAGGAACTGCCCGCGGAAGCCCTGAAGGAAGCGTTCGGCATGCTCGCCATTGCGTCCTGGCGCATAGTGGAACAGCACGATCGGCGGGCCCTGGCCGGCATGACCGCGATCATCAGACGCGATCGCCCAGAAGAAGCCCTTCCTAACCTTTCCGCGCCCGGGATCGAGCACCGGCGCGGTGGTCTCGTCCATGAACAACCGATCCGCCGCGGCCAGATGCTGGCGCATGCGATCGGCGATGGGCTTGAGATGGAAGCAGGCCCGGCCAGCCCAGTTGCCCAAGGTCGCGCGATCCAGCCGGATGCCCTGGCGGGCGTAGATCTCGGCCTGTCGATAGAATGGCAAGTGATCGCCGAACTTGGCGACGATAACCTGGGCGATCAGCGCCTCGGTCGGCAGGCCGCCCGGCACCACATGCTCGGGGGCATGAGCCTGCACGACCGCGCCCGAGCAGCGGCGGCATGCGTATTTCGGGCGGCGGGTGACCAGCACGCGCAACTGCGCCGGGACCACGTCCAGCCGCTCGCTGACGTCCTCGCCGATCCTGGCCATTTCGCCGCAGCCGCACGGGCACAGCCTGCTCTGCGGCTCGATGATCCGCTCGACACGCGGCAGATGGGCCGGCAGATGACCGCGATTGCGGCGGTGAGACGCGCCGGCGTCCGAACGGCCCTTGATGATCTGCTGCGCCTTTTCATGGGCTGCATCGAGCACGCCCTGGGCGATTTCGACATCCTCCAGCGGCAGATGATATTGCTCGATGGAGAGCTTCTCAGACCTGGCGCCGAACTTCTCGCGCTGGAAGTCGCTGACGATACTCTCCAGCCGCCGCCGCGCTTCCTCGGACTGAGCCAGGGCCTCTTGCGTCTGCGCCAGCTCGGCTTTCAGACGCTCGACCTCATCATGGAGAACGGCGACGTTCATGGGCTATTTCGAGCATGGATCAGCCCGCAGTGCCATGCCCGGCGCGGACCTGAGTCAGTGTGCCGCACTCACCCGGCAAGCTGCGGACGCCGAACCCGCTCGGGACGCACCAGGCGCCAATCCAGCCCCTCGAACAAGGCCGCAAACATCGCCGGCGACATCCGCATCACGCCGCCGCGAAGCTGGGGCCAGACGAACTTCGAGCCCTCCAGGCGCTTATGCACCAGCACCAGTCCGGTGCGATCCCAGACCAAAATCTTGATCCGATCGGCCCTTTTGGCCCGGAAGACGATGGCGGCACCACTGTAGGGATCAAGGCCGAGCATCTCCTGCGCCGCCGCCGCCAGCCCATCAAGGCCACGACGGAAGTCGACCGGACGTGTCGCCACGTAGATCTTCAGATCGGAACTCGGCGCGATCATCGCGAGGCCCGCACCGCACGGATCACCTGCACCAACTGCTCGACCTCGACCGTCGTTCGGATTACCGCATCGCCAACCACGATCTCAACCTTCGCCGCCGCCGATTTCGGTGGCTTTGGCGGCAGCAGGGGCGACTGCGCGTCATCCACCAGCAACGGCGCGAACAGCGGCTCCGCGCTCTCCGGAAGGACCAGCTCTCCCAGACGAAGGCGCCGCCGCCAATCATACACCTGCGAGCGTGTCGTTCCGTACTTTCGAGCGACCACAGCAACCTGCATCCCCGGCATCAGGCTCTCCGCCGCTATCCGGGCCCTTTCGCCCTCCGTGCGAAGCCGCCGCCCCGTCGGACCCTCGACAACCTCAAGCCGCCCGACGTAGCCAGGTGTCGCGACGTCCAATTGGACGTCCATTTGCACGTCTGCTTCCATCCCGATCCTCCGTCTCGCCAATCGGAGGATGCTGCCACATACAGCTCATGAACCGCACGAGGGGACCGGCGTGGCGCTTAC
>NZ_JBHSLW010000100.1:0-2190 GCF_042657265.1 Allobosea eneae | reverse complement strand
GGCACCGCCGGCCGCCTCGTCGGGCACTTCCACATCCACAACGGCGACGAGTCAGGCTTCGTCTGCGAACGCGTCTGACTTCTTCAACAGCCTGCTAGAGGTCACCAGGCCATTGGAGCGGCTCGAGATCGACGAGACCCTCATTCCGCTGCAGGCTTTCCTGGTAGACGCGGGAATCTGGGAAACCCTGACGCCCAAGCAGAAGGACGAGGTCCAGCGCGGGCGCTATTGGCTTTCTGCTGCGATCGATGCGGCCACGCGCTGTTACACGGCGGCTTTGCTTGTGGAGAAGCTTACAGCGTCGACGGCCGTCGCCACACTCGAGATGGCAGTGAACGACAAGTCGGCCTACGCGGCAGCAGCCGGGTGTCTGACGCCATGGGATATGTACGGTTCGCCCGAATGCGTCGTTCAGGATTCCGGCTCGCAGTTCCTCAGTCACGAGTATTGTGCAGCCGTCACTGATCTGGGCGCGGAGCTGCTCTTTCCTCCCGCAGGCTTGCCACAGATGCGCGCCCGCAAGGAGCGTGGTTTCCGCACTTTGAACGGCCTTTTCTCACGGTTGGACGGACAGACGTTTGAGAATGTGGTCGCGAAGGGCGACTACAACGCAGAAGCTCGCGCAACGCTGGACATCGAGGAAACCGAGGGTCCTACGGAAGCTGTCGAGCAAAACTTCGATGGACTGCTCTGTGAAAGACAAGCTCTCGCGCGAAAGCGCAGTGGCGAGCGTGGATGGCGGAGCCTTCACCGAGATCGTGAGATCGTGTCCGCGGTATTTAAGCTCTGAGCAGATACGGACCAGCTTCCCGTGGATTTCGTCGAGCTCGGGGTGGACCTTTGGCTCGAACGGATAAATGACACGGCCATAGAGGATATTGACGGCCGTCCGATACTCCTTGCGAACGGCGATCCGGAAATCGTCCGTTTCGTGGATCATCGACGACGAAAAATCGTGGAGTTCTTCGTTGATGCGAACGTAGGCGGTGTTCTCAGGCCACGGCCTTGAGCGGCTGAGGCGCGTAGGCCCATGGCAGCAGGTCGCCCAGCTGGCTCTGCGGATGGCCGGCGATTATGCGGGTGATGACGTCGGCGAGATAGGCTTGCGGGTCGATGCCATTGAGCTTGCAGGTTTCGACGAGCGAGGCGACGACTGCCCAGTGCTCGCCGCCGCCGTCGCTGCCCGCGAAGAGCGCATTCTTGCGGTTCAAGGCGATCGGTCGGATGGCGCGCTCGACGACGTTAGAGTCGATTTCGACGCGGCCGTCGTCGAGGAAGCGACTGAGCCCCGCCCATCGCGAGAGTGCGTAGCGGATGGCCTCGGCGAGTTTGCTCTTCTGGCTGACGAGGCCGAGCTTCGCCTTCAACCACGGTTCGAGCGCATCGACGATCGCGCGGCTCCTCGCCTGGCGGATGTCACGGCGCTCCTCGGCCGAACGGCCGCGGATCTCACCCTCGATGCGGTAGAGTTCGGCGATCCGCGCGAGCGCTTCCGTGGCGATCGGCGCGGGACCGCCCTGCGCGAGATCGTAGAACTTCCGCCGGACGTGAGACCAGCAGAAGGCCAGGCTCACGGCATTGCGGTCGGCCAGGACCTTATAGCCTGCGTAGCCATCGACCTGCAGCGTGCCGACGAAGCCTTGAAGGTGCCGGACCGCTTGCTCGGCCTTGCGGTCGGGCGCGTAGAGATAGGCCACACCCGGCGGATCGGCGCCGCCCCAAGGTCGTTCGTCGCGGGCATAGGCGAAGAGCTGGCCGGTCTTGGTTCGGCCGCGGCCCGGATCGAGCACCGGCGCCGTGGTCTCGTCCGCGAAGAGCTTGGTCGACGCCTTCAGCCGCTCGAACAGGCGCTCATGCACGGGCCTCAGGAGGAAGGCCGCCTTGCCGACCCAATCAGCCAGGGTCGATCGGTCCAGGTTCACCCCCTGCCGGCCATAGATCTGGGCCTGACGATAGAGCGGCAGGTGATCGGCGTATTTCGAGACGAGGACATGGGCG
The DNA here is from genome assembly GCF_042657265.1 of Allobosea eneae. Classification (NCBI taxonomy): domain Bacteria; kingdom Pseudomonadati; phylum Pseudomonadota; class Alphaproteobacteria; order Hyphomicrobiales; family Alloboseaceae; genus Allobosea; species Allobosea eneae. Next base: position 192 of record NZ_JBHSLW010000100.1, on the reverse strand, counting down.
ACGGTGGCCTCGGTGGGGATGCCGCCCTCGACGAGCCGGGCGGGCACTGGGGCCTGCACCACCACCTCCTCACAGGCCCGGCAGGCGTATTTCGTACGCACACGAGGAGGGCCGCATGACTGAAGCCTTCGCGCGAGGGCCGCTGGCGCGATGATGGGGCGCGTGAAGGTCAGGCGGCCTTCTGATCTGCGG
>NZ_JBHSLW010000099.1:0-7417 GCF_042657265.1 Allobosea eneae | reverse complement strand
CATGGCCGGCCCTCCAGAAGCCGGCCACCCATGAATCACGCAAACCGCTCCGCGGGAATCCCGAAAATGCAGCCCGTGTTAGAAATCTGCCAAAGTAGTGATAGTGGCCATGGGCGGGATGTTGGGCATAGTGCCGTTCTCCTCGACCTGCCCTGCGGATGTCCTTACTGTCGTAGCCGATGTCGCTATGACGGGCCAAGGCAACGGCATATTCCATTGGTTACTCCGAGAGGAGCCGCTGCAAATCATGATGTTAATAGGTTTTCGCGGCTTTGCCGCCCCGGCCTGGAGGCGAACGCGCTTTTCCATAGCGCCGTAGAGAGCCGGAGGGTCGCATGCAGAGGTTTCCGGCGCTGGCGCCGGGGCCGATCACTTCACAGGGTTCAGGGCCGCGGCGATCCTGTCGTTGGTAGCCGTCCTCTCCGCCAGCGCGGCCTGCAGTTCGTCGTAATCGATGCCCTGGCGCTTCAGAGCATGCCGGACTTCGCTGTCGGTGAAGCCGATCAGCCCCAACACGGACTGATCGAGGCGTGCGGCAACCTTTTCGACGGTGCGCAGGGTCGGGTTGCCCCGAGCATGCAGGAGGTCGAAATAATTCCCCCGGCCGACGTCGAGCCTTTTGATGAAGCTCTCGACATCGGGGCTCTGCGCTTCAAGCTGCCGCAGCCGGATGGCGATGGTTTGCGCCAGGATCGAATGCTCGCCTTCGCGGCCCTTGTGCCCGTCAGGCCTGATCGAACAGTCCTTCGAACTCGCGATCGGCGAAGTATCGCAGTTTGCTGGCGATGATGGGGCGCTGGTTTGCGATAAACAGCATTTGTCCGGACGGATGCATGTTGCGGACTTCGTCTGGTGTCATGAGCGGGCGGGCGACGTGTTGCTCGCCATAGGAGATGCCGGATTTTTCGGCGTCGAGCGCGCGGCTCATGGTCTGGAAGACGACGGTCTCCTGGCCGGTGAGGTCGGAGACGAGGCGGGCTGAGTCGTGATCGTTGACGCCAAAAACCTGGAGGACGCCGGCGTTGGAGAGGAAGGTGCCGGCGCGGCGGCCATAGGTGGCGCGGAGCTGGTGGACGTCCTGGAGGATGGGCCAGAGCTGGACGCCGTAGCCTGCCATGAGGCCCATGGCGCGCTCGACGGGTGCAAGGTTGCCGAGCGCGGCGAACTCATCGAGCAGGTAGAGGACCGGCTCTGCCGACGCGGCCTGCGCGCCTGCCGGGGCAGGGGAGGGCGCTCTCGCCATATCCGACAGGCTGCGCGTGACCATGAGGCGCAGCCATCGCGAATAGGTCCCGAGCCGATCGGGCGGTAGAGCCAGGAACACGGTGGCGGTCCGGCGCTTGAGATCGGCGAAGAAAAAGTCGCTTCGTTCCAGCACGGCCGTCATGCGCGGCGAGTCGAGGAAGTGGGTATGGCGCTGCGCGGCCGAGAGGACGCCGGCGGCCTCGCGATCGGACTTGCCAAGATGGCGATTGGCGGCGCGGGCGACCAGTCCGCCGGCGGCCGACGAGGCCTGCATGCGTTTAAGCAGGGCGGTGAAGGCTTCGGGCGCGAGCGTGAGGCATTCGCGAAGAGTCGCGAGGTTGCGCCGCACACGCGGTTCGTCAGCGGCAATCGACAGGATGACGCCGCCGATCAGCGCTTTCGCTTCCTCGTTCCAATGCGCCTCGCCGGCTTCGCCCGGCGCATCGAATACGAGCGCGTCGGCCAGCGTCGCTGCTTCCTCGGCGACATCGATGTCGTCGGGATCGAGATGCTCGAGCGGATTGAACGCGGCGGAGCGGAGGCCGGTGACGCCGAAGGGATCCAGGATATGGACTTTGCCGAAGCGGTCCCGGGCGCGGGCCGTGACGCGCGCGTTCTCGCCCTTGGGATCGATGCAGATGACGGAGCGATCGGCGGTGAGGAGGTTGGGGATGATCGTGCCGATGCCCTTGCCGGTGCGGGTCGGCGCCATCGTGAGCAGATGGGCCGGCCCGTCATAGCGCATCAGCTTATTGGTAATCGGGTCACGGCCGATCAGCAGACCCGATCGGCCACGCGTCAGCGAGGTGACCTCGTTGTCGTTGGCGAAGCGGGCCGAGCCATGGGTGGCGTCGTCATCGACCATGCCAAAATGCTCCACCATCGGCTTCATCACGAAGCGCGCCAGCGTCATCAGCCCGAGCAGACAGGCGAGCAGGTTGCCGGCGATATGGAGCCAGGTGCGTGCCATGCCGATCGCGTCCATGGCGAGATGGACCCCGAAGAGCAGGGCGACCGTGACGAAGCCGGCAACGCCTGCGACTTTGGCGACGTAGTGGATCGCGGCGAGTGGCCCAAAGACGACGCTGCCGATCGCCCAAAGCGGATCGCGCCACGCGGCGCGCAACATGTTGGTGAAGGCGATACGGGCCAGCATCAGGCCCGCTCACCCGCAGCAGCCGAATCCGCCATAACCTGAGACGCAGCGACAGCGGCCTTCTCCCCGGCCGAGAGCTCGATCAGGTCGGGGAAGAGCGTCCTGTCGCCGTCGCGGGTCAGGAACCCCGGCAGCTCGCGCTTCAGCCATGCCCGCACACGGTCGACGAACTCGGCGTCTTTGCTGGTCTCAAGCCGCTGCAGGACGAGCGCGCCGAGCAGCACCTTGCGCCGCGTGTCGTTGGCGCGCTCCTGCCGACCGAGCCTGGCCTGCAGGGTTTTGCGTTGGGCATCGAGCTGGGCCAGCCGCTCCTCGATCGATCGTTTCGCCATAGGGGCGTCTCCGTCAGAGTGAGCGCCCGGTTCTAACGGCGCGAGCAGCACGAGCCAACCCCTCGCGCGAACATTGGAACAGTTCGAGCCACGCCAGCACGACCTGTTATGCCAATCTCATCGCGGATCGGCCTAGCACAAAGCGCGCCGCATGTGGACCACGGGAAGCGTCAGGAGCGTAGCGGATGACGCTTTAAGTGCGCACTTACGAGTTGTTGCACAACTCAGTGGCTGATACCATTATCGCGAACTAGGGTTTCACGAATTGGCGATCTACCATCTCAGCATGAAGCCGATCAGCCGTGGTGCCGGCCGCAGCGCAGTCGCAGCTGCGGCCTATCGCGCTGGCGAACGGCTGACCAACGAGCGCGATGGCATCACGCATGATTTTACCCGGCGCGGCGGGGTGGAGCATACGGAGATTGTGTTGCCGCGTGGGTCGGATGCTGAATGGGCGAAAGATCGGGCGACATTGTGGAATGCGGCCGAGGCGGCTGAGGGTCGGAAAGATGCCCGGGTGGCGCGTGAGTTCGAGATTGCCTTGCCGCATGAGCTGAATGCGGAAGAGCGACTGGAGGCGACGCGAATGTTCGCGCAGGGACTGGCCGATCGCTATGGGACGGCGGTCGATGTCGCGATCCATTCGCCGCATGGCGAGACCGATGTGCGCAACCATCATGCCCATCTGCTGATGACAGTTCGGGCTGTCGGGTCGGAAGGGTTCTTGGACAAGACCTCGATCGAGCGGGAGAACAAGTGGCTTCTGTCGCAGGGGCTGCCGACCTCCTCGATGCAGATGCGCGAGATCCGCCAGTCGTGGGAGCAGGTCGCCAACGAGCGGCTGGCGGCGGCAGGTCATGATGTCCGGATCGATCATCGCTCGCATCAGGAGCGCGGGCTGGAGATCGAGCCGACCGAGCATATGGGGGTGTTCGCCACCCAGATGGAGCGAAGAGGGGTTGAGGTGTCGCGAACCCGGCTGGACGGGGATGCTGCGCGTCGCAATGCCGATCTGATCGCGGAGAAGCCCGAACAGGTTCTGACGCTGATCACGGGCGAAAAGAGCGTATTCGATCGCCATGATGTGGCCCGGGCGCTGCATCGCTCGATTGACCAGCCTGATGCGTTCCAGGCGGCGTTCGCCAAGGTGATGGCGTCGGATGCCCTGGTCGAGCTTCAGGCGGAGCGGGTCGATCAGAACGGCGAGATCACGCTGGCCAAATATTCGACCAAGGAAATGATTGCGCTCGAGCGTGGCATGGCGGCCGGGGCTGTGCGGATGAGCGAGGCGCGATTGCACGGTGTCGATGGGGCACATGTCGATGCGGCGCTTGCCGTGCAGGATGGTGCAATCCGGCGCGGGGTTGCGGCTGACACGGCGGGCCAGGTGGCGCGCGGGGCTCTGTCGGAATCCGATCGGGATGCTGCGATCGACCGGGCTGGTCTGAGCGGCGAGCAGCGGCGGGCGGTGGAGCACGTCACCGGCGGGGAGCAGATCGCCGTCGTGGTCGGGCTGGCCGGCGCCGGCAAGAGCACGATGCTGGCAGCCGCGCGCGACGCCTGGGAGCGGCAGGGCTATGCGGTCCATGGCGCGACGTTGTCGGGCAAGGCGGCCGAGGGGCTGGAGGAGGCGTCAGGGATCGGTTCGCGGACGTTGGCGTCGTGGGAGCATGGCTGGAAGGCCGGTCGCGGCGAGCTTGGTCCCAAAGACGTCATGGTGATCGACGAGGCCGGCATGGTCGGGTCGCGCCAGCTTGCGCGGTTCGTCTCCGAGGCCGAGCGCACCGGCGCGAAGATCGTTCTGGTTGGGGATCAGGAGCAGTTGCAGGCGATCGGGGCCGGCGCGCCGTTCCGCGCGATCGCGGAGCGGGTCGGGTTCGCCGAGCTGCAGGACATCCGCCGGCAGCGCGAGGACTGGCAGCGTGAGGCGTCCGGCGATTTTGCCCGGCACAGGACGGGTGAGGGGCTTTCTGCTTATGCCGAACGTGGCGGGGTTCGGTTCAGCGAAACGCGGGACGCGGCGCGGGCGGCGATCGTCGCCGACTATATGGCGGACGCCACTGAGCGGCCCGAGGGCTCGCGCGTCGCGATGGCGCATCGGCGGGTCGATGTCCGGGCGCTCAATGCCGATATCCGCGCGGCGCGTCAGGAGGCCGGCGAGCTGGCGCGCGGGGAGGGGGAGCAAGGTCGGCTTGGCCGCGAGCGGGTGTTCGAAACCAATTACGGCAAACGGTCCTTCGCGCCCGGCGATCGGGTCGTGTTCCTGGAGAACAATCGCGAACTCGGGGTGAAGAACGGCATGCTTGGGACCGTGGCGTCGGTGGAGGAGAGCCGGATCGCGGCCAAGCTCGACGGCAAGGGGCGCAATGGCGAGGAGCGCAATGTGACGGTCTCGACCGACAGCTACGCGGCGATCGACCATGGCTATGCGACGACAATCCATAAGACCCAGGGAGCGACCGTGGATCGGTCGTTCGTCATGGCGTCGGGGACGATGGACCGGCATCTCACCTATGTGTCGATGACGCGCCATCGTGATCAGGCGACGCTCTATGCCGGTCGGGACGAGTTCAAGGGTGGAATGGAATTACTGTCGGCCCGGCTCGGCGGCGACGGTTCGAAGGAGACCACGCTCGACTATGCGCAGGGGTTTGCCGAGCGGCGCGGGATCGCCGAGCGCTTCGGGGTGAAGAGCGAGATCGAGGTGGAGCGTGCCGCCGGCGGGCAGGGGCGGCAGGACAAGGCTGGCGAAAAGCAGCGTGCAGATCTCGGGAGGGATCCCGACGCTGGGGGTCGAGCTGTCGATCGGCGTGGCGAGCGTGGCCAGGCACAGGAGCGCGTCGCTGGCGGAGATGGTGGTGATCGCGCCAACGCCAGCGTGGAGACGCCGGCGGCAAAGCGGAGCATGTTTGCCGGGCTCAAACTCAGGGGAGGGCCCGGTGAGGCCCGGGAGCGCGATGGCGCGATTTCAGATTGGAAGGGCGGCGACGGCCCGGCTGCGCCTGCGTCAGGCTCCGCAGCGGCCCGCGTACAGCTTTTGGCGGCTGTCGAGGGGTATGCGAAAGCCTATCAGGACGCCGCTCGCATGCGCGCTGCCGATCTGCCGGTTCTCGAGCATCAGAAGCTGGCGCTGCGGAGCGCCAGGGCGGCCATGGACAAGGTTCGGCCGGGGTCGACGCAGGAGATGGCCGCCGTGCTCAAACATGAGAGCCTGAGCCAGCGCGCCATGGTGGAGCTGAGCGGGCCAGCGCGAGCTGCGCAGCTCGTTGCCGGCATGGATCGTGAGCGGCAGCGTCAGGTGCAACGAGAAGCTTCCGAGCGGGGCTTGGAGGCTGGTGCTGGCAAGACGGATCAGGGTAAGGCGGCGCGCGAACCCGATGCCGAGAAGCACGTCCGCGAGCGCGACAAGGGCATGGAGCGGTGAGCGTGACGGACGACGATCGGATCGAGCCCGGCGAGGACGATGCGGCGTTGGCGTTTGCCGCGCTGCAGGCGGAGGTCGCGACCTTGCGCCAGGCCGTCGAGGCGCTGCCGGCTATTGTCGAAGGCGCGACGCGGGCGACGGACTACACACCGACGCTGGGCGCCGTCGTAAAGGTGCTGACCCAGGTCGAGGCGCGGATAGTCGCGATCCAGGACCATCCGGCGTTGAAGATGACGCCCGAGCAGCATGGCCGGGCGATCGGACGCGCCGGGGCCGACGCATTCGCCGATGCGGCGCGGGTGATGCGGGATGAGGCCGATGCGTTGAAGCGTGAGCGGATGCACCTGGCGGGAATCGTCGACGGGGCGGTAACACGGCAGGCTCAGAGGCGGCGACAGTTATGGTTTGGCGTGTCTGGATGCGTGATCGGTGCAACAGCGGTCTTGATGATCAATCTGATACGCTAATCTAATCAGTATGAAGCTGCTTTGGGGGGCGTCCGAGAGCATCAACGTGAAGGGCGCCTATTTCGAGGTGCTGAGCGACATGCTGGGCTCCCTGGGCGTCATCGTTGCAGCAGTTGTAGTTTTGCTGACGGGATGGACCCTCGTCGATCCACATATTCCTCGAAGGCACACCGCCCGAGGTCAACGTGGCGCTAATCGAGAAGCGTCTCTTGGAGCTTCCCGCCGTAACGGCGGTGCATTACCTCCATGTCTGGACCATCACCTCAGGTCTCGATGCGATAAGCTGCCATCTCGTCATCGATGACACGGGCAGGTCTTCCGATGCTCTGGCAACGGCACAAGCGATATTGAGGAAAGATTTAAATTAAATCATGTCAATATTCAAATAGAAGACGATTCGTTGCGTGAAAACGAGCCGGAAATTCGCTTTTTAATTCGAACGATGTCGTTCAATATTTCAAAGTTGTCGTTAGGAACCTACGGCTCACAAACTCTGCCGGAGCCTTGCGCTCAACCAGGATCGGGGTGTTGTTGCCCCTCAAAGACCGGACACGTCCTCCGCGATTGAACGGTCTGCGATGAACTCTCGCGGTGAACGGTATCCCAGCGCCTTGTGCGGGTGAAGCCGGTTGTAGTGATCGAACCATGCCGGCAGCTGACGCATGACGATTTCGGCGTTCGGCATCGGATTGACCGTAAGCGGTGTTCTCAGGCCACGGCCTTGAGCGGCTGAGGCGCATAGGCCCATGGCAGCAGATCGTCGATCTGGCTCTGCGGATGGCCGTCGACGATG
>NZ_JBHSLW010000098.1:0-2762 GCF_042657265.1 Allobosea eneae | reverse complement strand
GTGGATACAGAAATTTCCATCACGAGATCCTTCGCTAAAACAAGCCGAAGAATCTCAGATCAGAACCAAACCCGCCATGTGGCATCGCCTTGGCGCTTACCAACTAATGCGTGTCAGCGGCGCTTCTTGGCGACAGTTTCTTGCTTCCGGGACGGCTGCGGGACCGGTGCTTCCGCCCCGATTTCCTTGCTCAGCTGCTCGAAAATGCCGTCATATGGGAGCCCAAAGGACTCGACGTCGCCCTTCACACTCTCCTCGCGGATTCCAAGGAGGCTCCAAACCGAAACGCCGAAGCTATCTGCCAGCGTGGTCAGGGTTTTCAGGGAGGGGTTGCCGCGGCCATAGCGCAATAAGAGCAGGGTGCTGCGTGAAAGCCTCGAGGCCTTCACGAATTCCTCGTGGCTGGGATATGTGCGCTCGATCTGTCTCAGGCGAAGTGCCAGAACCGAAGACAGCCACGGATCGTCGCTGCGCTCGCGCTTCTTGTAGATCCGTGCCCCTGAAGGCGAGCCTTTCCTCATAACCGATTCCATTCGCGGCTATAGGTACGGGCGTCGATCAAGGTTTGATAATCGGACGTTTTCCTCAACCAGCATGCTCGAAGAGCCTTGCTCATGGACTGCAGCACAGCGCGCATGACTCCAAAGGCGCGCGATGTCCAGCAATTTAGTGATTGGGGTAATGACAGCTGTGCAGAGCTGCCCCCTGGCAGCCCGTGCACCGCGCCGACCCGCACGATCCCCTGCCCAGAAAGCTGCCAGTTCTTGGCTCGAACCGGGGGAGTTGATGGTCCTATTTTCGGCCTCGGGATCATAGGATGTCTCAAAACTGAACAGGCAGGGAGCGCGATCCTCTCAGAATGAAAATATCATGCCTGCACGATTCTTGGACACTCCGGCCCTCTTATTCATAGGGCTTAATCGTCAACATCTGCTGGGTAGTCGGCCGTGTGACCGAGCCTGGCGTAAACGGTCTCGCGCGGCAGTTCATCATTGCAACTGCGGAGTGCATTTCCCTTGCGCTGCCAATTTCTTCGGCTAGTTTGACCAAACGGAATGAGAGACCTTTCCGTGCCTCCCCTGAGCCTGGTCTCCAGGCGAACTCCAAAGGGCCGACGAGGCCCTTTTTCTTGAGCGATTGGTCTCCCACACCTTGCCGTCAGAGGTTTCTCGCCATCTGGGCGACGGAGAAGTTTGGGATGCGGGCAAAAAAAGGGCCGGCGTCCCTGTTGGGAGCCGGCCTTGAAAGTTTGAAACACCCGGCGACACGCCGAACATCTCAGAGGGGAACGGCTGAAACGGGGTCGACGCCGGGAGGAGGTGGCGGAGCCCGTTCAGAACAACCGTGGCGCTGATATCGACCTCTGCCGTTCAATATGCAATGCAGCATTACAGAGGTTCGTTATGCGCATTGCGCATGACCAAACCATGATGGCTCAGCATCTCAGGCGCGCAGGTTCTGCTCGCGATTGGCGGCCCGCTCGAGCTCGGTCTGGCTGACGAGGACGCCCTTCTGAAAGACAGCGCAGGAGGTAACGCCAGGGCTTGCCTGCAGCTCGCGAAATACCTGAAGCGCTTCAGCGGCCGTGCCGGCCCGCTTGATCTGCTTGGCGCTCCGCGTGAAGGCCTTCACCTGGTACACAGTCATTCCCGCCGTTGCTTAGAGCCTGCGGCATAGCGAATGTAGCGTTGCGGGGAAAGCACTCCTCGTTATTTTCAGGTGGGAAGTGACCTTGCCGAGCCACCGATCCGGGCATCGGGGGATCTCACACCGCTGCCGACAACCCGCTGCTGTTTCCTCGAAAGCGTCAGCGTGCGAACGCCAACGGGAGCACCACCACTCCGAATAGCCCGGCAACAATGCCGGTGCGGATCCACACGCCCGTGAAACGATGGCTCAACAGCATCGACGCTCTCCACCCAACACGCCGCTCTTCGGCGGCTCTCTGCCGCGAGATGACCACGGGAAAGAGGTAACGGCAAGTTGGTGGACAGTTTGCTCCACGACGCATTCAATCGCACAGCATCGCGCGCAGATATTGCCGCTCCAGCATTGCGCTTGGACGCTGTCGGCGTTCCTTCCGCTTCGCAGAATGGCGATCCCCTGGCGCGATGGCCGAGTCGTCACGAGGTGCCTAAGCGGAAGAACTGAGCGGGCAGTTCTTCTCTGTGCGTTTCTCATCATGGTCATGATCGACCGTCGCGTATCGAAAGCCCCCTCCCCTGCTGCAAATTCGGCCTGGGCTACGATCGCTGCTGATAGCCTCGGCGGCATTTGCGCTTCAGCCAAGCGTCGAGCGCGAGATGGGCGTCGGTCGGCTGAGGGAATAATTCGGTGCGCCGCTGGCCCAACGAGCCGATGCGTCCCCACTCACGGACCAGGGCGCTGTCGCCGAACAACGTTGGTTCAATCGACAGTACGTAGTAGCGCGCCATGTTTTGCGATGGGTCGATGCGCTCGAGAAGGATGTGAAGAAGAGACATGGCGGACCCACGATGCTGCGTCGTCTGAATCCTTCCATTCGCCATGCGGTGGGTCCAATTGATTGGTTGAATCGCTTCGCCCATATCGATTCACGTTCGTGATCGACGAATTATGAGGTGGGCCGGCAGGTGACATATGCAGGTTATTGTCCTGCTGGAAGTGCAGTCCCCGCCCCTGCTTGTCAAATCGCATTGAAGCGCAGCCCCCTTATCGCGTTGAAGGCTGGGTCTGACTCAAATCTGCTGCAGGTCGGGGCTGTTTTGATGCTGGTTTCCAGA
>NZ_JBHSLW010000097.1:0-9678 GCF_042657265.1 Allobosea eneae | reverse complement strand
CGCAGATCAGAAGGCCGCCTGACCTTCACGCGCCCCATCATCGCGCCAGCGGCCCTCGCGCGAAGGCTTCAGTCATGCGGCCCTCCTCGTGTGCGTACGGTGCAGGGGAGAGGGAGGCGAGACGATCGGCCGCGTCGTGAAGCATCCGCGCATCCGAGCCGCCAAGGTAGTCGCGTGTCGCCGCTTTGCGACCATAGAGGGCGCGGCAGAGGCGTTCAGTGCCGTCCGCTCCGTCACGGTCAGGAACCGGCTGCCCTCCGTCGACAAGGGCTGCCTCGATTGCCTTGCAGAGGCGTTCGGCCTGTCCTGCCGTGATATGGCCGACCGGCTGCATCTCCCAATCACCATCGACTGGGACGATGCGCCAACGCTTGCCGTTGTTGCTGACGGCGCGCACCGCCTCCACGCCAGCCGGCAAGGCTTCTGCCTCGGCAGGGGATGACGACGCGGGAGAGGACAGGGCGGCGCGGGCCTCGTCGAGAGCCTTGCGATAATCGCGCAGCATCTGTCCGAACATGCGGTCGGACGGCGCGGCTTTCTTCGCTTTCGGCGTGCGCTCAAGCAAACTGATCGCAGCGCCGAGGCACACGACGGCATGAACAATCGCACGGCGACCCGTGCGCACCCCGCCGCCCGCAGGCTCCGAGGCGGGCTTGGCGAGGACGGTGAGCAGGGCCGCTGCCGTGAGCATCTGCTGACGAACATTCTCGGGCACGTCGCGGCGCTGTGCAGAGATACGAAGAAACGCAGCCGTGATCTGGGCCTCACCCCCCTCCGCCCCGCTCGTCTGGGAAGGCAAGGCTTCTGCCGGTGAGCCTGCCTGCGCCTCCGTGGAGGACGAGAGGAGAGACGAGCTGATGCGGTTCGAGAGAAAGTCGAAGGCGAACGCCTTGGCGTCGTCCAGACTGTATCGCGTCTCGACGTAGTCGCCTGCGAAGCTGATGGTGAAGCTGTCGTTCTCTTTCCAGCTCTTCCATTCGATCAGGAACTGGCCAAAGGGCGTTTCGGCCTGGACGTGGTCATAAAACCTGTCCTTACCGTTCGGCGGCGCTGGCTCGTTCCAATCAAGCGGACGAACCTTCACCCCCGCAGGCGCGGGAGGAGAGACGAAGAGGGGCTGATCCCCGGGTCCAGGAACGGCCCTGATGGCGGTGATCCTGCACGCGCCTGTCTGTCCCTTGATCCGTGCCAGAACAGCCAGATCGCTTCTCTCGACCCAGCCTATCGCCACAGCCTCGCCCTCGGGGCGGAGGGCGGCGAAGTTCGGACGGATCAGATCAACTGCTTCGCCGATTGTGAGCTGATACCGCGCGCCACCTGAGGCACATTGCTCGCGGATGCGCCGCACGATATCTTCCAGCGCCTTCTCATCCGCCTGGGCGGGGGTCGGGGTGGTCATGGGCGAACACCTTCAGCTTTGGCGATAGCCGCCAGTCCGGCAGCTTCTCGCTCACTTGTGGAAAGGCTCCGCGGATTGATCAGGATATCGCGCAGAGCCTCATAGAGATCAGGTGCGGCGGCGATCAGGAGCGCATCGCCTATCGCGCAGGGCCAATTCGCCGGGCTAGCCGAAACCAGAAAGCCGCCGGAGCCGTCCGCGTTTCGCTTGGTGCGGACGACATTGGAGACAGCCTCCCATTTCCTCGCCTCGGACAAGACAGCGACGACTCCTTCGCGTTCGCATACGCGCCATTCGCCAGTGTCGGGGTGGATATCGACTTCCCATGGTCCGGGGGTGTGAGGCCGCTCAGCCATCGGTCAGGACTCCACCAGCAATCGGGTGTAGGCGGGCGCGCGTCATGCCTCAGCCCTCCTGCAGGTGAACGTTGCACTTCTTCCAAGTGCCGGTAGCGACGGCCATCTGAGCTTCTGCAACAGAGATCGGGAGCCAGCGGCGAGCCATGCCCCAGTAGTGAGCGACCAGTTTGCCGTTGCGGTTCGACTTGATGCGGATGGTTACGGTCATGTCGCTCTCCTCAGTTCGTGATTGAAGAGATAAGCGATATCGGTTACGGTGTCAATAAGCGATATCGCTTAGGAGGCGCGTTTGACAGAGATTTCCGATATCGGTAAGCGCGGGGATGTGGGACGGCCGCCGCTCAAGAAGAATGTCGACACCGTTCAGACGATCATTCGGCTGACGGCAGAAACACGTGCCCGGATCAAGGCGCTGGTCGGCGATAACCAGATGGCCGCATTCATCCGCGACGCCATCGAAGCCGAACTCCGCCGCCGCGAGCGCGAAAAGCCCAAGAGCTGATTCACGCGCCCTGCTCCTTCTTCGGAGAGAGGACGGCGCGGGAGCGGATGGCTGCCATGATCTGCTTGATCGTGGTCCACGGCACCTGAACGCGATGCGTGATTTGCTCCTCGCCGTTCGGGTCCCAGACCGTCCAATCGAAGTGGAACTCGCCGATATAGGCCGCCTTCGTGGCGGGGCTCGGCGTCGTCGCGCGCAGCAGCCTCTCCTTCTCCGCCTCTGCGGCGGTGAGGGCGGCCTTGGCGTCCTTGAAGTGGTCGGCCCAGATGCGAGCTTGTGCCTCTGCGGATACGGCCCGCTCCGTCACCTCCTCCAACCTCGCGGCCTGATGGGCGATGAGGTCGGCGGCGCGGTCGTGCACATCGCCGGGGTACATCGACAGAGCCCGCAGATCCGCCACCACCTTCTCTGCGTCAGACATCGGGGCCTCCTGCTGCCTTCAGGCCGGCGTCACGCGCGACATTGAGTTCGGCCATCATCGCGCCCGAGCCGCCGTTCCGATCGGGGTGTCGCTCTGCGGCAAGACGGCGAAACGCGGTGTTTATCTCGGCGGTCGAAGCGGTTGGCTTGACCGCGAGGATTTCCCACCAGGGCTTGGTTCCGGGCGCTGGCAGGGCTGCAAAGCCCTCGAAAGCCCGGTCCACCATCGTGCCGCCGCCATGGCGCTCCAGCTGCCGCATGGCCTCAATGGCAAGCGCCAGGCTGCGCAAGTTGCCAACCGCGTCGTGATAGCGGTCGCATGCCATTGCCAACGGCTTGCCGGCACGCACGAAGTAGAGCGCAATGGACTCGTCGTCGGGCTTCCGAGCGCTTGCCATGAGCAGGCCGTCGCGACGAAGCGCGAAGTTCGACGAGATGACGACGCTCTTGCCGCCAAGAGCACGAACCTCCCGGCTCAGCTCATCGCGGGCATCGGCGATCGTCCAAGGGCCAGTGCTCCGCCGGAACTGGTCACGCCCGGCCTTGCGCTGATGATAGGGCGTGCGCGGCCATCCTGGAGGCCACGCGAGCGGATATGCTTCGATCACTTGCGCTCTCCTTGAGGGCTGGGGGCGTCCTCGACCAACCCGGCGCGTTCAAGCGCGCCGTCTGCGTTCCGGAGCGAGACGGTGATTGCCGGGTCGCGAGGGAAGCCCGTGAGTTCCAGAACCCGACGCAGCTCTGCGACCACGTTCTGAAGCGCGAAAGCCATCTGATCGTATGCGCGCCCCTTACCCATGATCGGCTCCGGAAGGGAGGGCGTCGATTTCGAGCTGGGTGACAGTGACTGCGAACTCCTGCGAAGTGCCGTCGTCGCTGCCGTGAATGCAGTCGATGTAGCCGGTGATCGTCACCGGAACTCGCATCGCGGGCGGGCATGAGCCGAGCGGCGGACGATCAGCGAAATGATCGCGAAGTTGCCGGCGACCTCGCTTCACATCGAGGATCGCGAAATTGCTTGTGAAGCTCCGGAGCGCCCCCATCTACCGGCCCTCCGGGGAGGAGGGGGAGCACTGAAGCAGCTTCGGGATCGACCACTTCGCGTCGCTGCAGGTCGCCGGGCTGGCGCGGAATGCGAGCCAGATGCTGAAGGCCGCCAGGAGCAGCAGCCCAGCCACGATGAAGACGGTCCTATCCATGGGCCGCCTCCGGGGAGGCGGAGGGGGCGATAGAGCGTTCCGAAAAGTCCGGCAAAATGCCGCTTGAGCCGGGCCCTAAAACTTGGAATGGTAGCGGCGGGGCTCGGAAAACCCTGTAGCCTTCCAAGCTGAATACGAGGGTTCGATTCCCTTCACCCGCTCCAACCGCCCCCAGCAAGATGTTCGGTTGCAGGCCTTGGGCCTCGAATGCGCTGGTGCCTCAAACGGGCAGCAAGTGGACGCAGCGCTGAGCACCTAAATCGCACGACGGCCAGCCACCCTGCCGACGAAGCAGGTCAGCTTGGTCTGGTGGATTAGCGGCGCAGCCGAAGACTAGGACATGCTCGTCCTTCGCAGCCCCCGAGATTGTTGAGCGCAGCGCGCGTTCCAATCATGGCCAGATTGCGGCGCGGTCTGGGCCGGCCCGGCAAGGCTATTCTATTGTAGGTTGGGGCGGGAATTGCCATGATCGCCGGCCGAAGACGGCACTCCCCTTGGATAATCTCGCGGAAGCGAGCGAAAATCGGACTGATCTCCCCAAAGCCTCGCACGCGGTGCTGGACATATTTCCGCCGCAAGACAGGAGAAATGCCATGCTCAAGACAGCCATCGCCGCAGCAGGGTTCGCTGCTCTCAGCCTCGCAGCGGCTCCGGCCTTCGCCCAAGGCAAGAAGGGCAAGGACGAGTTCCTCGGGGTCGATCTCGACACCGGCCGGACCTATTACGACGGTCGCAACGACGGCAAATACTGCCTCTACAAGACCGTGCGGGTGTTCAACCGCTACACCGGCTATTACGAGCACCGGCGCGTGCGTCGCTGCGGCCGCGGCCTCTATATGTGAGCGGGGCCGTGATGGATCGCATCGTCAAATTGATCGCCGGCCTCGGCTTTGCTGCAGCGGCGGCGGCATGCACGCCGACCGTCGTCGCCGACCCGGACGGCCGCCTGATCAACACCGGGCTGGTGCAGGAGGGCGACTGCCTGACCCGCACCGTCATGGTCTATGACCGCGAGCTCGGCTACGAGCGTGCGGTGGAGCAGCGATTCTGCGGCGGGCGCGCCCGCATCGCGCGCTGATCGTCAGTTGTGATTCCGTGCGGGCCTCGCCACTGCTGTGGCGGGGCCCGTTCGTTTGCTAGGCTATGATGACTGAATCGCTCGGAGCGTTCCGGAGAGACGTCACATGCCCAAGCTCTGCAAGTTCACCTCGCCCAGCGACGGCAAGCCCGTCTACGTCAATCCCGACCAGGTCAGCGTCGTCTACACCTTCAAGGGCCAGCCGCCCGACACGATCATCGCCTTCCGCAAGGACTTCCAGCTCGGCGTGAAGGAAAGCCTGGAAGAGACTGTCAAGATTCTCGAAAGCGCTGCCGAGGGCACTGAGCGCTGACGTGGTGGGTCGGCTCAGCTGTCTGCCCATCGCTGCCGGGCTCTCGCCCCAAAGCCGCCATGCGGCGCTTCCATCCTCTCCCCATGAGGATCACCGCCGCATCTGCTCTCACCCTGGCTCGCAGCGCTTGCGCAAGCACGCCGGAGCCGATCGTCGAGGATCGCTCACGCTGCGACGCCTATGGCTTCCAGCGCGGCACCGACGCCTACGCCAACTGCGTCATGACGCAGGACCGCGACTCAGCGATGCTTCAGGCTGTCCATGATCCACGATTCCCGGCTCGTGACGGCGCGGCTCATCGTCAGGCCGTTCGTGGCTGCCGATGCGCCCTTGCTCGTTGCGCTCTTCGCCGATCCGCAGGTCCATCGCTTCGTCGACGATGGCCAGCCGCTAGCGCCTGATGTCGCTGCGCTCTGGATCGAGCGCTCGGCGGCCAATCTCGAACGCTTCGGCTATGGCACCGGCGCCGTGGTCGAGCGCGCCGGCGGCGAACTGATCGGCTGGGCCGGCTTCGCGAGGCCGGGCGATGGTACGGAAGAGTTGATCTACGGCCTTCGGCGCGCCAGCTGGGGCAGGGGCCTGGGCAAGGAGTTGCTCGCCGGGCTCGTCGCCGACGGCGATGACGATCATGGTCACCAAGGGGGCGCGACTGGTGCCGGGACACTATTTCAGCATCGCTGGTCGGCTCCATCTCGTCACCCGGGTCCTGGATGCCTCGGGGGGGGGGCGGCGACGGTCGAGTTCCGGCCGCCACTGCGGGCGACCGTGGCGGACCTCGAGCCGGTCGAGTTGATCGCTCCGAAGGCACCGATGCGGCTGGCGTCTGACGACACCGCCGCGATGGAGCTGGATCTCGGTCGCTTCGCCACTCTGCAACTCGATCTTGTCGAGGCCTTCTGATGTTTGTTCTTTCCACCGTGCGGATCGGCCATGTCACCGTCCTGCCGACGCAAGACCTGCTGAACGGCATCACGATCGAGACGGCCACGGGGCCCTTCGATCTCACCGGATGGGACAAGGTCGAGATCGTGGTGGGCGATGCCTTCGACCGCGACAGGACGCTGGTCATCCTTTCGTCCGACGACGGCACGATCCTGCTGGACCCGGATCTGCGCGCGGACGGCATCATCTCGCTCAACGTCCCGCAGGCCACGGTCGAGACTTGGCAGACCGGCACCTATGCCTTTTTTCTACGCGTGGTCGGCCCGGAGGTCCGCGAGATCGTGCGCGGTACGTGGGCGGTCTATCCCGGGCGCGCGCTTCCACTACCTGGCTTCCGCGTGGTCGATGTGGATGGCCCGCAAGTGCCGATCGAGATCTTCAAGACCGAGGATATCGCTCTGCAATGGCGGTTCGTCCGGGCGGGAGCGCCGTTCGACCTAACCGGCTATGCGCTCTCGCTACAGATCCGGCCCGCTTTCGGCCACAACGTGCTGATCGGTGATATGGCCGGCTACATCGCTCGTCCCGCCGATGCGCTCGGCGGCATTAGCGTGCGCGTCCAGCAGCCGCTGGTAGCCGGGTATCCCGCCGGCGCCTGGGTCTACACGCTCGTCGCGAGCAAGGGCGTGCCCGGCGGCGCGACTGCGACTGAGCTCGCCCGCGGCCCCTTCATCATCCGTCCGTGAGATCGTGACCATGAGCAACTGCGCTACCGTCCAGCCCCTGCCGATGGGGCCACGCGGCCCCCGCCCTGAACACCAGGTCGATGCACCAAACCATCGTGTTCGCTTCCGTGAGCCTAACGGCGACTGGGGCGACTGGGTCTCGGGCCCGCAGGGCGACAAGGGCGACGCCGGCGAACCAGCCGATACGTCGGGCCGTTCACCAGCATCGCCGGGCAGGGCCTGTCGGAGCGTACCGCGATCCGGACGACCGGCTATGCTGCCAATGGCGATGGTGGTGCTGCGCTTTATCGGAAGTCGGTCTCTGAGCCGGCGCACGGCGCGAAGACGCAGTCGTCGGATGGCACCTGGTGGGAATTGGCAGAGGCCGAGCCGGCCTTGCAGATGTTCGGCGGGTCGGACGATGGCGCAGCTGACAACCGGGCTGCCTTAGCCGTTGCCAGGGCTTATCTCGGCGCAACCGGCCGGACGCTGCGCCTGCCGAAAATCGGGGCGGGCAACTATGCCTTCGCTACGGCCGGCGGGCAGGTTGCGCTCGACGGCATCACCATGGCGGCGGAGCCCGGGGTGAAACTGACGGGGCCGATCTGCTTTGCGCCCACGGCGCGCGCGACCGATATCCCGGTCGATTACCGGGATGCTGGCGGCACCGAGTTCGAGAACTTCCGCCTGCCGCGATATCAGGGCCGGCCGATCGAGCAGAAGCAGCGCTGGCTCACCATTGGCGATCTCGACGATCGCAAGCTGACCGCCTTCAACATGACGACGGTCGTGGCCGAGAAGCTCGACCTGTTAGGCTCCGACACCTGGGTGGCCGATGCGTCCGTCTCGTCGAGCGCCGACACCCGAACCATCGATCTGACGGCGGATGGCTTCATACGGGCTGCCTTCGTGCCAGTGCGCGGCGGCGACGAGATCAGCGTAGCGTTCTGGCCTGGATCCTACATTCGTGCGGCCGTTATCCGCTATGCCGGCGGCTATGCGACGTTTTATGCCAATGACGGCTTGGCGACCTTGCGGGTTAAGCCCGTCGGCGGCTCGGCTACCGAGTCCACCGGCCTGTCCTGGTTCGGCCGGGCGGACAACCCCGCCTGGGCACCCAACAAAGCCGAATGGAAGATCCGCATCTATGATTCGCGGACCTGGTCGCTGCTGCTCAATGGCATGGAGATCATCGCGCCGCAAACGGTGGCCGGGCCGATCACGGATGCGGGCTTCGGCATGTACGGGCTCGATGCATTCACCGCCTCGATGTCCTACCTGACGAAGACGCGTCGCTCAGAGCCGTCCGGGTTGGCCCCGGCGCGCATTCTCTGCATCGGCGATTCGACGACCGAGGACATCGTCGGCGGCTGGCCCTATGCGATGAAAGAGACGCTCGAGGGCTCACTCGGCATGCGGGTCTGGGACGTCTTTAATCAGGCCGTCGCCGGCCAGACGAGCGCGCAGCAGCTCACGGCCCTCAACGCCAATGACGCGCAGCTGACGATCGCGACCCATGTCGTCATCCATGTCGGGATCAATGACAGCCAAGGCGCCGGCCCGGCGACGACGCTGGCGAACATCGATGCGATGATCGACCGGGCCGTTTCTCGCGGCGTCCCGGCCGCCCGCGTCGTCCTCTGTGTCCCGTATCTCTGGTACACGAAGACGCTCGCTGGCGGCGTGAAGGGCTTCAACGCTGGCCCCAACGACGCGCATTGGCTGCTGCGGGCCGGCATCAAGCGCCTCGCGGCCACGCGTGGCTGCCGCCTCGTCGACTTCCAGGAGGTACTGGCAGCGGTCACACCTCTCGACCTGACCCGACCCCAGCAAGTTGACCCCATCGTCCGCGACAACATCCACCCGACGCTCTACGGCTATCGGGCGATGGGCGAGGCGGTTGCGCGCGAGGTCCTGGCCGCCTCCGCGTTGCGCATGACGCAGAAGATGGCGGCATACCCGCTTCACTCGACTTGGCTGCGTAATAGCTGGACGCTGGACGGTGTCCGTCCGGCCCAGATCGAGGTCTCAGCCGATGGCGTCGTCGCGCTAACCGGCGTGCTCAACAAGGGCACCGTCGCCGAACCCGTCGTCATCGCGCAGCTGCCGGCGAACCTGCGCCCGGCCACCACCCGCGAATATGCCGCGCGGACCAACACCGGGTCGGTGACTGCGATCTATGTCGGCACGGATGGCATGATAACTCTGGCCGGTTTTCCGAGCTCGGTCGCGACCTTCGTGAGCTTGGACAACATCATCTATCCCTTGGCGGACTAGCGGGCAAACAGACGAACAAACAAGGCGCCACGAAATTGGTTATAAGCGCCGCATGACGCTTACGTCCTGCGGCGTCCTCCACATTCCCGGTATGAACTCGACGACCTTCATATGGGGGGGCCCAGAGATCTTCTTATCGATATAAGATCGGTAGGTTACGCCGGGGCCATAGTCTGATGTATCAAGGTCACCGGGCGTTGTCCTTGTCCATGGCCTAAGCTAAGTGGGGTGGCCCGAGGCCGTCTAGCTGAGCACTATGATCAAGAGCGCCCATCTCCTGCCGCTTACCGGCCTTCGATTTTTTGCCGCTGCCGCCATCGTATTGTTGCACTCGGCCGAGACATGGCCCATCCCCTCAGCGCTTGGAAATCTCGCGCTCAATCAGGGGGTGTCGTTTTTCTTCGTGCTGTCGGGTTTCATCCTGGCTTAGAGCCCGTCCCGAAAGGGTTGAGCGACTGGGGCACTCGTGATTCCAAGGGGTTGTTCAGGCCATCTTGGAGCGAGCGATGTGGACCCCAGCCACT
>NZ_JBHSLW010000096.1:0-690 GCF_042657265.1 Allobosea eneae | reverse complement strand
GGGTCTGCGCCGGCTTGAGGAATTCCGGTGCCGAGACTTTGAACCGGGTTGCAACCCAGCTGCGCAGCGCGTCGCGATCAAGCGGGCCGGCGTGGAGCGCACCCCAGAGCGCATAGAGCTTGCGCAGATCCGCGCGCTGCGCCGGCGGCCGTGCCGAGGCCCTCGGCTTCCAGCCCAAGCGCTTCAGCTCGGCAATGACATCGTCGGCCTTGCGATCGGAGAGATCGCGGGCACTCTCGACCCCGCCTACTCGCCGCAGCAGGCCGCGATAAGCCTCGTCGTCGAGCGCCAGGTCCTTCTTGGCGATGTGGATCTTCGCCAGCATGTCGCGATGGCTCATCAGCTGCATCTCCTGATCGCGACCTGGAGCTCCAGCGCCTTGCGCGTCAGTCGCTTCAAGCGGCCTTCAATGATCGTGGAACGACGTGGTGCGATGCTCGCGATCACCGCCTTCAGCCGCTCGCGCTCCGCCTCGACCTCCGCAAGCTCGCCCTGCGCCAGCAGCGCCATCAGCGGCGCGGCGTCGGACGGGGCGGGACGGGAGGAGAGGAAGCGGGCCATGGGTCAGGCGGCCTCGCTGTCGAATTTGCCGGCTTCGTCGCCCCAGGCGGTCCAGCCCGGCCGGCTACGCCGCGAGAAGATGTCGGCGCGACGCAGCGCCTTCGGCATCATCCGCTCGGCGATGTCATA
>NZ_JBHSLW010000095.1:0-909 GCF_042657265.1 Allobosea eneae | reverse complement strand
ATGGGGCGCTCCTCTCCAAAAACCGGCAGCATGAGCGCCAACCCTGGCCGAGCCCAGGCCCCGATTACCCCATCTCAACGACACGCTGTTCTCGACGCTCACTGAAGCCCGCAACGCCATCAGCTCATGGAAGGACGACTACAACCGGAACCGACCCCACTCGGCCCTCGGCAACATCACGCCCGCCGAGTTCGCACTCAAATCCACGCTGGAAAAACAGGCCGCTTAGGGCCAGAAATCAAACTCAGGACTCTCCCTCAGGTCGGAGGAGAAATGGGTCTCAGGTCACGACTTACACCTTGGGCGGGAGCTTCGCTCCGCTTTTCAGAGTGTTCGTGGCAAGCGGTTCGGGTGCCTGAGAGTTTCCGGGGCGGTTGCTCCTTCGGCGGTCTTGCGACTCTCTCCCGCTTTGCTGCCTGGCGGTATCGCGATGCTATGAGGCGGATGTATGGAAAAATGAGCCGAAATCATGGCTGGGCACCGTGTTGTATTAATCTTACAACACCCGCAAAAAGGGGCGTCGCAGCCCGCGGTTACTGATGGTCCGGCGCACGGACCTGCCTGATCTGGTGACGAAAACCTCGCTAATATCTCCGATCAATTTCGATAAGCGTTACAATTCGCTCAAGCACGTGCTCAATCGCGACTACGAACAAATATGGGTAGAGCGATCCAGGGGTATCTCGGCACACCCGCTGGACTACTGGCTATGCGGCGCCGCTCGACGAGTAGAGCAAGCTTTAGACCTACTAAATTAAGCGCTTCGTCCATCGTACCGCTGCGCCCGCTCCTCGGCAGCCTCGATCACCGGTCGTGTCCCATGGCGTGGTGTAGCTGAGGGTGGTCATCGGCGATTGCCGGTTAGGTTTGGGTTGGGAACGCAAACCCTGAACCGAGAGATCCCCGATG
>NZ_JBHSLW010000094.1:0-5714 GCF_042657265.1 Allobosea eneae | reverse complement strand
GGGGCGGGATCGCTCCAGCGACAGGCCGGATAGATTTACGCACCCAATGCCGGGTCGACGTCAGAAATCATCTTGCTGCGGGAGGCGTCCATAGATTGTCATAGCTGTCACCGACGCTGCCAACCGATGGCACGAGGTTGGCTTCGGCCAGGCGCTGGGTGTAGTTCATGGCAAGGTATTGAACGCCCCTGTCGCTATGGTGGATCAGGCCATCTTCCGGCCCCGGCCTGCGGCCATGGATCGCCTGCTCCAAGGCATCCAGAACAAAGCCGGCGGTGGCCGACGTGCTGACCTTCCAGCCCACGATCCGGCGGGCATAGGCGTCGATCACGAAGGCCACATAGACGAAACCGGCCCAAGTGTGCACGTAGGTAAAATCGACCACCCACAATGCGTTGGGCCGTTCAACGCGGAACTCACGGTTGACCTTGTCCAGCGGGCACGGGGCTTTCGGATTGCTGACCGTGGTGGTCGTCGTCTTGCCGCGCCGAACGCCCGCCAGCCCCATGGCGGCCATCAGGCGCTCCACGGTGCACCGGGCAACAGCCACGCCATCGCGCAGCAACTGGCGCCAGACCTTGCGCGCGCCGTAGAGCCCGGAACTGGCCTCGTGGACGCGCTTGATCTGCGCCTTGATCTCGTCATCACGGCGGGCACGCGCGGGGCGCCTGCCGGGATCGGCCAGGCGCCGGGCATGTTCATGGTAGGAGGACGGGGCGATTACCAGTTCACGGCAGATCGGCTCGATACCCAGATCCTCGCGATGGGCGTCGATGAACGCCATCATCATCTCTCGCGGCGGTCGAGCTCCGCCATCGCAAAATACGCCGACGCCTTGCGCAGGATCTCGTTGGCGCGCCGCAGTTCCTTAACCTCGCGCTCGAGCAGTTTGAGCCGGGCCTGGTCATCCGCGGCCCGCGCCGCTGGTGCCGTTCGTCGGCTCGCCTCCTCACGGCACCAGCGGCGCAGCGTCTCGGCCGTGCAGCCAATCTTGCTGGCGATCGAGGTCATCGCCTCCCACTCCGAGCCGTAATCGGCGCGATGCTCGCCAACCATGCGCACCGCACGTTCACGGACTTCAGGCGAAAACTTGTTCCGGGTCTTGCTCATAACGAAAGCTCCTTCTCACAAATAGGAGCCTCCGCGAAACCCGGGGCGCTTCAAAGCGCGGAGATTTATCGGCCATTTGCCGAGCTACTCCAGTCAACAAATAGGAAGCCAGTGATGAAATTGAGATCGATCGCATCGCTCATAGTGTCCGCCCTTCTGACGGGAGCGGCCCTTGCGCCGATCAACTCTGCGCAGGCGCAGAGTACGTCGACGCTCGAGGAGGTCAAAGTGCGAGGCGTGCTGCGCGCAGGCGTACGTCAGGACGTGCTTGGCTTCGGTATTGTCGACGAAAAGGGTAAGATCGTCGGCTTCGACGTCGATCTGGTCGGCGAGCTTGCCAAGCGCCTCAAGGTGAGACTCGAACTTGTGCCCGTCACCGCAACGACCCGCATTCCTTTGCTGCAGCAGGGCCGTGTTGATCTCATTGCGGCGACGCTCACTTATTATCGCCAGAGAGACGATGTTATCGATTTCTCCATCGGCTATTTTGCCGCCGGGCAACGGCTGATGGTGAAAAAGACGAGCCCGATCCGGACCATATCCGATACTGCGAAGAAGCGCGTCGGCACGACGATTGGCGCTGGCGTCGTGGAGAATTTGAAGAAGGCTCAACCCGAGGCGACGGTACAAACATTCGAGGGCTATCCCGAGGCATTTCTGGCGATGCAGCGGGGCCTCGTTGACGCGATCGTCGCGGACGCAATCATACTGGCTGGGCTCAGAGCGAACACCGCCAACCCGGAAGACTACGTCATTATCGGCACATCGCTCAATCGAAGCAATTATTCCATAGGAGTCCGTGAAAACGACTCCAAGTGGCGGGACGCGGTCAATTACACTCTTCAAGATATCTGGCGCGATGGAACATGGGATCAGATCTATGATCGCTGGATCGGGTCAGGATCGAAGATAAAATTGTCGAAAGACGAAATCGGATTTGCGATGGATCTTTGGGAGTAGATAAAATTATTCAAATAATAAATAAGTTTTGATTTCGAATAAGCAGATAAGTCAACTCAATGTACCAATTCAACTGGTGGATACTTTTAGGTCCCGATGGTATTCTGCTCATTAAAGGAGGTCAGGTAACTCTCCTCCTTGCGGTGTCGGCTTGGCTGATCGCAATCACCTTTGGGGTTGTCCTCGGAGTTGCACGCTGGTCGGAGGCGCGCATATTCAAGCACATCTGCTGGCTGCATGTCGAGATAACGCGCAACACTCCCGCTCTCTTACAGATACTGTTCTGGTATTTCTCGGCAACGGCGCTGCTGCCGGAAACGGCCATCCTATTTCTCCGCGACCATGGATTTGAGTTTGTGGCGGCAATGTTTGCCTTAGGCTTGTATCATAGCGGCTTCGTGGCCGAGATTGTTCGCTCTGGACTAAACGCAGTCCCGGCGGGCCAGTTCGAGGCTGCCGAGTCACTTGGATTTAGCTTTGTGCAATCGGTGAGGTTAGTCTTGGCGCCGCAGGTCGCGCGGATCGTTACGCCATCCCTCACTAGTGAGACCGTGAGCCTGATCAAGAACACCTCGCTCGCGCTCGTTATCGGCGTGGCCGAGATAACCTACCAGGCGCGCTATATCGACGTTTACACGTTTCGGGGCGTCGAAGCGCTAGCCGCCGTTACTGCATTCTATCTCGTCATTTGCCTTGGGGTGGCCAGCATTGGGCAAGCGCTGCTCCGGCGATTGTCAAAATACGTGAAGGACGCAGCATGAACTGGGCTCTCGTTCTCACGGAAGACAATGTGCGCCGCCTGCTTGTAGGCGACTTCCCGACGAGCCTCGGGGGGGGCCGCGCTAACGATTACGTTGGCCGCACTTGGGATTGCTGCCAGCACTGCTCTTGGAATTGTGGGCGGCTATATGCGGTACGCTGGCCCCAGGCCTCTTCGCTGGCTTGCAGCCGGATATGTGGAGCTGATCAGGAACATCCCCCTACTCGTTTTAGTGTTTTGGCTCTACTTTGTGCCTCCGTATTTTGCTATCGAGCCCTCGAAGTTCGGCAGCATTCTGACAGCTTTGGTCCTCTTCAATGCTGCCTATGTCGCGGAAATCATACGCGGTGGCCTGCTGGCAGTTCCGACTAGCGCAACCGAGGCTGCGCGGGCAATGGGCATGTCCCGATTTCAGGAGGCAATGTATGTTGCCTTGCCAATAGCCGCCTTCAATTCACTTCCGGCGCTCGCCGGGCGCTACATCACTTTACTGAAGAACACGAGCCTAGCGTTCCTGATTGGACTTGCTGACTTAACCGAGATAGCGCGGCAGATTAATAACCGTCTCATGACCGCCCCCATCGAAGTGTACGGCACTATTCTTGTGCTGTACTTTCTGATGAATCGTGCTCTGTCTGCCGCGATGCGCCCACTAGAACGCCGAGAAATTTTCAACCGGGTATTTTGCGGTTTCGCGAGATGAGCGTCGCGCGAAGGAATAGAAATGAAAAGGCATTTTGAAGTCCTCATGATCCTGCGAGTCCGCGTCGCAACACCGTATATCTAACAAGAAAGCGCCCCATGACTGAATACAGAGTTCTTCATATCTCCGACATGCATCTGAGCCAAGTACGCCCGCACAATGTTCGGAACTGGGACTTTTGCGTTGCCAAGATTGAGGAGTTGCAACCGGATTTTGTGGTGGTTGGTGGCGATATGGTTCTTGATGATCCGGACGCAGCCGACGATCACGCGTTTGCACACGCGCAAATTTCCCGCATTACTGTGCCCTGGCGAGCACTCGCAGGCAATCATGACGTTGGCGATACTGCGCCGGCGCCATATCAAGGGCAGCTAGTCAGCAACGAGCGGCGCAAGCGGTTTCTCTCGCTCTATGGGGCTGACTATTGGGCGCGTGATCTTGGGGACTGGCGCCTGATTGGTCTGAATGATCTCATCTTCGCCAGCGAGTTGGAGGCGGAGAGAGAACAGGCGACTTGGCTGGCCGCGAGGCTGAAGGAGTGGAGGGAGAAGCCGATCGCTCTGTTTCTCCACAAGCCGCTGTGCCTCGATACTCTTTCGGAGACCGTCATTACGCAGGCCGCCGTAACACCGGTTGGGCGAAGCAGGCTTCTTGAGTTGATCGCTGACAGCGACGTGCGCTTGATTGGCTCAGCACATACACATCGCCACAGGAACTTTCTTTGTGACTCCATCGCAATGATCTGGACTCCGACCATCGGTCAGGTCAATCAGGGCTTTCGCGTGCCGCGCGGAGGCGACCAGCGAACCGGATGGATCATGTATACATTC
Organism: Allobosea eneae; assembly: GCF_042657265.1. NCBI lineage: Bacteria > Pseudomonadati > Pseudomonadota > Alphaproteobacteria > Hyphomicrobiales > Alloboseaceae > Allobosea > Allobosea eneae. The sequence goes on along the minus strand of NZ_JBHSLW010000094.1, from coordinate 1,351 downwards.
AGGGGGCAGGAGGTCGAATGGGAGCTGATGCACTTTCCCGAACTTCAGCCGGTCGATATTTCCGAGCTTGTGAAGAACTACAAGGCGATGCGCTTTGTGCCTCCCGCACTGTCCGCCGCGCTGAGTTGATCCAAGACGATTCCCTGGATCTCCAGAGGCAGGAGTTTCCGGCCTTCGATCACGGCGGTGGGCTGGGCGCTCCGCCGGGATTTTGCAGCAGGATCGGTGGCTTGTTGCCGATGACGTCTAAATGATCCTGAGCCCAAGGGTTGCGCCATCCACAGATGCACAGGTGTGCGTTCTTCAAGATAATTCGTCTCGTTGTGATGTGCTTCGTTTTGCGGCATACTGCGTCGATCGAGTTTTTACGAAGATTGGGTCTCAGGCAGCTGAATGAGCAGGCGATCGATCATCAGCGACGAGGATTTGCTCAAAGGTGCGCAGGCGATCGCGGCGGATATGAAGCTGCCTGACGGCGGTCGGATCAAGCTGGCGCGGATCATCGACGATCATCTGGCCTGGTTCGAGCGGGCTCGGGGACGAGGCCTGGAATGGAGCGACATCGTTGCGGTGTTGGCCCGTGCCGGCGCGACGCGGAGCGACGGGCGACCGCTGTCGCGCGGGCATGTGTCGTCGCTGGTCTGGCGCAAGCAGCGGGGATCGAACGCGCCTGCACCAGTGCAGGTGGCGAAGCCGCGCGAGGAGGCCGGCGTTCCCCCTGCGAGGACGCCGTCGAAGCGAACCGGCTGGCTCAGCGGCATCGATCTGCCAGCCGCCGATCATGCCCCGTCGCCCGACGCGCGGGTGTCCAAGCCGTCCCGGCGGCGTGCGCAAAAACATGGCGGAGACGTCGCGCCGTTGCCGCCGCCGGACCCATCCTCTGGTCGCGAATTTCCCCAGACGGATGGCGACAAGATGCTCGCCTTCATGCGCCGCGCCGCTCGTCTTCGGCGAGACGAATAGCTGCCGGGCGCGCAATGCTGCCCGGCCCGCTGGTTCGACCGCCCGACATGGCGATACCCCGCCCGGAAGCGTCCGGGCGGGGTATCGCCGGGGATCTCATTCACCGTTGCGGCGGGCGGGTCGGGACCAGATCAGGCTGTAGGCTTCGTCCTCGTCGTCGAAGAGGTTGGCGTAGATCGGGGCGGTGAAGCTCGGATCGTCGAGCTTGAGCCCGAGATACTCCCGGCCCTCGTTGGAGCGCTTGGACCAGGCGGCTCCGATCTCCACGTTATGCGGTGCACCGCATAATGTCGATTATGCGTAGCGCGGGATTATGTGGAGTCGTTGGCTGGCAGCCGCGGTTTTGCGGGGTTATTGTCGCCGTGCCGCTCCGCATAATCTCGACCAT
>NZ_JBHSLW010000093.1:0-3781 GCF_042657265.1 Allobosea eneae | reverse complement strand
CGAGTGGCTGGGGTCCACATCGCTCGCTCCAAGATGGCCTGAACAACCCCTTGGAATCACGAGTGCCCCAGTCGCTCAACCCTTTCGGGACGGGCTCTTAAAGCTGGCACACAGAATAAACATCGCATCCGTTATGTGGGGTGGCAAGGGCCCCTGCAGACCGCGGTGTGCCTAACGAGGTGCGGAGGTGTCTAATTTGTCTCCGAGGGTGGGTTGAGCTCGCTGCGAAATAAACCAGTCTCGAACAAATATTCGATCATTACTTTGCAGGGTGGGTGCCATTTGCGTTAATGCTGAACTCTATGTGACCGGAAAAAGCGCGCGGTTCCAAAGCCGTTCTACTGATTTCGCTCAAGACCGCTAACTCAGTCTGGAAGGTTCGCAATCGGTCAATCGATGCCACCAGGAGCGCCATGCACGGGCCTGGTCGGGAAAATCCATCCGTCTACATCCCTAAAATACGGCGACGGATATCACAAATTGTTACGCCAGGAACTATGTTGGGTTGAAAGCGTCTTCGATATGAGCCCTATTTTTTGGCCGTATGGAGGTTTTTGTGCATAATACCGATCCGAATATTCAGGCTTGCATCGATGCCTGTTTGAGCTGTTACCGGATCTGTCTTGGAATGAGCACGGGTCACTGTCTAGAGGTTGGTGGCGAGCATGCCCGCCCCGATCACCTCAAGCTTATGCTCGCATGCTCAGAGACATGTCGCGCCACCGCTCACGTGATGCTGGTCGGCTCACCCCACCACAAGCATCTCTGCGCAGAATGCGCGGACATTTGCACTGAATGCGCCAGCGAGTGCGAGCGTCTTGAGGGCATGGACGCTTGCGTCCGCGCCTGTCGTGCCTGCGCCGAAAGCTGCCGGATAATGGCCGATTAGTGAATTTGTCGCCGCCGTGACCTCAGCTTGCTAAACTCATCCTGACGAAGGAAACCTATCATGACACGTCTCAGCCTGATCGTTCTTTCATCCGCTTTCGCCATCTCCGCCGCCTTCGCCCAGCAGCCAGCCACGAAGCCGATGATGGATTCCAGTATGCCAATGAAAATTATGGAGCCGGCGGCATCCGATTCCGCCGCTACCAAAGGCTACAAACAAGTCATGATGAAAATGATTAGCGGTATGCAGCCTTATATCGGCGATGCCGATGTCGACTTCGTGACAAAAATGAAGGGCCATCATCAGGCCGCGATCGACATGGCCAAGGTCGAGCTGGCGAACGGCAAGGACGCCGAGGCCAAGAAGCTGGCGCAGGAGATCGTCACCGCTCAGGAGAAAGAGATCGCCACGATCGACGCATGGCTGAAGACCAAGGGCAAGTAGCGTCGCGCTGTTGGAGGCTTGGTCAGGGCTTGATCAGGGAGTTGGGTGTATGGAACAGCACAGTGACATGAAGCAAGGCCAATACCGCAGCCTCGCAGTCGAGATCGTCCTCGATTTCATCGTGATGTACTTCGTCATGTACACGATGATTGCGACGGTGGCCCATCTTCGTTTCAACCTGAACAACGTCTACATGACCCTCATGATGGTCGCGCCGATGACGGTGATCATGCTGGTCTCAATGCGCTCGATGTTCCCGTCGCGGCGCATCAACTTAGCGATCGGCGCGGCCGCCATCTTGGTGTTCGCGCTGAGCTTCGCCGGCATGCGGACGCAGGCCGGCATTGGAAACGCCGAGTTCCTGCGCGCCATGATCCCGCATCATTCGGGCGCCATCCTGATGTGCGAGCAGGCGACGCTCACGGATCCGGAGATCAAGGCGCTGTGCGGCGACATCGTCGCCAGCCAGCGCAAGGAGATCGCCCAGATGGAAGCCCTTCTGGCCCGGCAGTGACCGACTTGCTCGAAAGCACTGGAGACGTATCGGTGACGACCATTGAAGCGCGTCAGGCCACCATCTACCGGATGGTGATGCCGGAACATGAATGCCCGTTCGGGCTGAAAGCGCGAGACCTGCTGCATCGCCGCGGCTACGCCGTCGAAGATCGCTGGCTGACCTCGAGGGCTGAGACGGACGCCTTCAAGTCCGAGTATGACGTCAAGACGACGCCGCAGACCTTCATCGACGGACAACGCATCGGCGGCTACGACGATCTGCGTCGCTTCTTCGGGCTGAGCGTCGCCGATCCCGGGGCGACGAGCTATACGCCCGTCATCTGGGTCTTTGCCGTCGCGGCGCTGATGGCGCTCGCGGCCAATTGGGCTAGCTCAGGTCGTCTTCTCGATTTACGCTCGCTGGAGTGGTTCATCGCTTTCAGCATGTGCATCCTGGCGCTGCTCAAGCTTCAGGACGTCGAGAGCTTCTCGACCATGTTCCTCGGCTACGACCTTCTGGCGCGGCGCTGGGTGCCTTACTCCTATATCTATCCGTACGCCGAGCTGACGGCGGGCGTCCTGATGATCGCCGGCGCGCTCACTTGGCTGTCCGTCCCGGTCGCGGCCTTCATTGGCACGATTGGAGCTGCGTCCGTGATCAAGGCTGTCTATATCGACCGTCGCCAGATCAAGTGCGCGTGCGTCGGAGGAAATAGCAGGGTTCCACTCGGTTTCGTGTCGTTGACCGAGAATCTCATGATGGTCGCCATGGCAGTCTGGATGAGCATCGGCATGCGCTCATTGGATATGCTATCGTAGAAGGAGTTGGAGGTCGCTTAGATCGTTGCGGATTGCGGTGGCCGCGACGGCCGCCTGCCCCATGGCGTAGCTGATCTGGTCGAGCCCTTCGACCACGTCTCCTGCGGCATACAGGCCTGGCACATTGGTCCTCTGCTTGGCGTCGACGGTTACGCATTTTTTACTAGAGACTGCCGTCCCCAGCGCAATCGCGAGATTACATCGTGCCTCGCTACCCAAAGCCGGGTAGATAGCGTCGAAAACACAATTTTTGCTTGGCAAGGCGACTACGATCGCCCCTTCCCGCAGATCAAAGGCAAGACAAGGTCCCGCGAGCAGCTCGATACCCGCCTTGTGAGCGCGCTGTCGCTGGGATGCATCGAGATCATGCAGGCCGTAAGGCAAAATTAGTGTCACATCCGCCGTAAAGCTGCGCAGGAACTCGGCCTCGCCTATCCCACCCGCGCCGGTGCCGATCACGCCAACACGGCGATCCGTCACCTCGAACCCATCGCAGATCGGACAGTAGCGCAATAGGCCGCGCGCCAGCGCCTCAGCGTGCATGCCCTCTAGCATGGCTGGACGACGGTTCACCACGCCGGTCGCCAGCAAAACCGTGCGGGCATGCAAGGTCTGGTCTCCTGCTACAGCAACGAAAAGATTGCCGTCTCTCGTCAACGAGGTCACCTCGGCTGCCATATGACGGGTGCCATAGCGCGTTGCCTGAGCCTTCATCCGCGCCAAGAGCTCCGATCCCCCAATCCCGTCCGGAAATCCAGCATGGTTATGACTAATGGGGATCCAGCGCGCGCGGCTTTCGCCGCTATCAACTACCACCACAGACAGGTGAAACCTGGCCAGATAAATCGCAGCCGTCAGACCGGCCGGGCCGCCGCCGATCACTAGGCAGTCGATTATGCGCGACCCATTGGCAATGAGCGGCGCGCGGTCAGGTTCGGGAGCAATCGCGCTTTGTGATTCAGGTTGAACCTGGCCTGATTTCTTTAGTACCATATCCCCGAATTCCCTTCTATTCACAACGATAGAGTCTCGATTGCAGATTCCGACGCGACCGGCCGGGTAATCCAATAATTAACCGGCCACTGTTCCGAGAATTAACCGGTCGGGATTCCGAGAATTATCCGGCCAGGGCGG